>NZ_JBSFQI010000002.1:0-497875 GCF_053588635.1 Gordonia sp. NPDC003425
TCAAAAACGGCGAACTCGTCGAACCCGGCACCGCCTCACCCGACCAGCAGGAGGCTGCCTGAAACAACCTCATCCACAGATCTTGACAATATCTCCCGCGCGACCTCCATGTCGAGCAACTGAGTTAGCGCGTCGCCATATGCGGTGTTGAGGGCATCGTCAATCTGGCAGCCGAAGGCCTGTGCGAATCGCTCCAACCGCGCAACGCGTGCAGGCAGGACGGGCACCAGGTCGCTTGCCGCGGTGCGGTAAACCTCTGCCGACGCCGAGTTGGTCACGACTCGCGTCAGGAGCGCGGCAACGACCGGTGGAGCTGCACGCAAGGGGCCGACGTCGTCGATCAGCTCAAGGACAGCGCCCAACCGGTCGAAGTCCATGGGCGTCGGCGACATCGGGATCACGATGTGAGTGGCCACACGCACGGCCGAGGTCACGATTCCACGGCCAGACTCCATTGGCGGCGTATCGATGACGACGGCGTCGAAACCTTCCGACACGGCGTCCAACCGTCGATGCAAGTCCTTGACCGGCATCCCCACGACGGGTGTCACCCATTCTGCGAGGTCGGACCATCGGACGAATGAACAGTTTTCGGGGTCGGCATCCACACCCAGCACCGACAAGCCAGATTCGGCCAGAGCGTGGAGCAGGTAGGCAGCCGACGTGGTCTTCGTCGACCCACCTTTGAGATTGACAACAGCGATACAAAGCACTGAAAGTCCTTCCGGTTCAGCCAGATAGATAAATAGACACTTGGATTCTTAGGTGTTTAGCTAAATGCGTAAGTAGGCATATGGCTGTTCAGCTGTATACGTAGAACGAGCCAAATACTCTACTGCTAAACCATTTTCGCTGCAGACGAGACGATCAAGGAGGTTTGAGCAGGCACGGCGTGTGGAACCAGCCGGGGCTGCCGAGCACTCGGGCAGTCGGCAGGTACCGGGTCGAGAGATGCCGTCCATCAACACTCAGCCCGTGGCTGACAATCAGTTCATGCGAGCCGCACAGATCACACAATCGGCTCGTATCATCCACTTGCGCTGGAGAATCCATCACGAAGCACTCCCCCTAGCCAGGACCGCCCGGACCTGGGCCATCCCACGCGCGTGCCGCGCATCACCGTCGGGATCGTGGCGGCAAGGCATGCTCCCGCGATATCCCCGGTCGTCGCACATGCTGCACGCTTGAATCGCTACTCGCTCGGCCGCAACGGCTTGCTCCCGTTCTGCGCGCTGGGCTTCGAGTGCGGACAGTCGTCGTCGTTGTTCGAATTCCTCGTGTCGGCGACGGGCGTCTCCGCAAGCGGCACAGGGCATGTCGGTCCCGTCGGGGTGGCGTTCGCATGTCCTGGGTGGGGGTTCGGCGACCACCGCCAATCGCGGACGGTCGACGTCTCGGCGCGCGCCCCCTGTTAGTTCTCTTGTTAAAGACCTTGTTTGTGGCTCATCGGTGATCCACCCCCCGGGTCGTGCGTGAGCCACCCCCTTGGTCATCGTTGACCCAGCTCGCGCGTGACCCGGGTCATCGTTGACCTGGGTCACGCGTGACCTAGGTTCGGCCTCGCGGACGCCGTCGACAAAATGGAATCGCGTCGGGCGTCCAGGCTGCTCCGACGCAACGACCAGCCCAAGTTGCTTGAGCGTTCCGATGGCTCGTTTGACCGTCGCAGGTGAGACACCCATCCGGCCCGCGATCGTCGCGACGCTGGCAAAGCACTCGCGGCCGTGTGCGTCGGGGAACGCGCCATGGTGACGAGGGTGAGTTTGATTGTGGTCCAGTCGGCGCCGGCTTCAGCCGGGCGCTCGACGGCGACCGCCCACGCGGTCAGCTCGTAGGACATGAAAAGACCCCTTCGGCTCGTGGCGAAGGGACAACCGCCTACCGGCGGCGACGCTAGACCAGCCGTACCGCGAGCGGTAGAGTGCTAGTCAACGCGATGGAGGATCATGCGACGATCCCCTCGCCAGACCCCGGCAGGTGCTCCAACACCTGGTCGGGGTCGTTCGTTTCGAGGGGTCCTCGCGTGCGATGTCGACAAAATATCGACATGAGGGTTGCGGAGCTGAAGCGAAACCAGCCCTGAGCTGGCCATACTCGTTGCTCCCCCACCAGGACTCGAACCTGGAATGCCTGAACCAAAATCAGAAGTGTTGCCGATTACACCATGGGGGACTACTGCGGAGACGATTGTGCCACAGGGCGGCCGGACCGCACCGGGGTGGCGACCGCAGCGATGTCCGACGGTAAACGCGGGTCGAATCGGTAAACGCGGGTGGTAGAGCCGCCGCGTCTACCAACTCGACCCGCGTTTACGGCCAGTCAGGCCGACCTCAGTCCTTCGGACCGCCGGCCACGTAGACCACCTGACCCGACACGAACCCGGCGCCCTCGCTGATGAAGAACGACGCGGTGTGCGCGATGTCCTCGGGCCTGCCGGTCCGGTTCACCGGGATCTGCGACGCGGCGGCCTTCTTGAAGTCCTCGAACGGCACGCCCACCCGGGCGGCGGTGGCCGCGGTCATGTCGGTCTCGATGAAACCAGGGGCGATCGCATTGGCGGTGACCCCGAACCTGCCGAGTTCGATGGCCAGGGTCTTGGTGAAGCCCTGCATGCCGGCCTTGGCCGCCGAGTAGTTCGCCTGCCCCCGGTTGCCCAGCGCCGACGTCGACGACAGGTTCACGATGCGCCCCCACCCGGCGTCCACCATGTGCTTCTGGCAGGCGCGGCTCATCAGGAACGCACCCCGCAGGTGCACTCCCATCACCGCGTTCCAGTCGTCCACCGACATCTTGAACAGCAGGTTGTCGCGCAGGATGCCCGCGTTGTTCACGAGCACAGTCGGCGCACCCAGTTCCGCGGCGACCTTGTCGACCGCGGCGTTCACCGACGCCTCGTCGGACACGTCGGCCCCCACCGCGATGGCCTTGCCACCGGACTCGTGGATTGCCTTCGCGGTGTCGGCGGCAGCCTCTTCGGTGATGTCGAGGACGGCCACGGCCAGTCCGTCGTCGGCGAGCCGCTTGGCGATGGCCGCGCCGATGCCGCGGCCCGATCCGGTGACGATTGCTGTCTTCTGGGTGCTCATCGAACTTCCTTCGTTGGTGCGTCCTGATGTGTGGCAGTCACCTTGGTTTCTATCAGGTGCCCATCGCGGAGGGCAGCGCGGCCGGTGACGGCGGCCACTGCGTAGGATCGGGCGCATTGCCGCGCAGGTTACGAGGCATCACCACCCGACGAACCGGATACCACCGCAGATACCGGGAGAGCACATGGCCACACAGTCCGATCAGGTCACCGCGGTGATCGTGCTTGCCGCCGGGGCGGGCACCCGAATGAAATCCAAGACGCCGAAAGTGCTGCACCGCATCGCCGGCCGTTCGCTCGTCGGTCACGTACTGCACGGCGCCGCGAGCTTCGGGCCGTCGGAGGTGGTCGCCGTGGTGAGCCACGAGGGTGAGCGGGTCTCCGACGCGATCGACGAGGTGGCGTCGGTGCTCGAGCTGCCCTACACCGTCGCCTGGCAGGACACCCCGCGCGGCACCGGCGACGCCGCCAGGGTCGGATTGGCGGCGCTGCCGGCAACGTTCGACGGCACCGTGATCGTGACCGCCGCCGACGTGCCACTACTCGACGTCACCGTGCTGCGCGGACTCGTCGACACGCACATCGCCGACGGCGGTGCCGCGGTCACCCTGACCAGTTTCATCGCCGACGAACCGACCGGCTACGGCCGGATCATCCGCACCAACGACGGATCGGTGCAGGCGATCGTCGAAGAGAAGGACGCGACCCCGGCCCAGCGTCCGATCACCGAGGTCAACGCGGGTGTCTACGCCTTCGACGCCGCCGCCCTGCGGACCGCACTCGACAAACTCTCCACGGACAACGCGCAGGGCGAGTTCTATCTGACCGACGTCGTCGAGATCGCCCGCGACGCGGGCCACGCCGTTCGCGCCTTCACCGTCGACGACCCGATGCTGGTGGCCGGCTGCAACGACCGCGTCCAGCTCGCCGACCTCGGCGCCGAACTCAACCGCCGCATCATCCGCCGCCACCAGCTCGCCGGCGTCACCGTCGTCGACCCGTCGAGCACCTGGATCGACGTGGACGTCGAGATCGAGGCGGACGTGCACATCGACCCGGGTACCCAGCTGCACGGGCACACCCACATCGGTGCGGACGCGGTGATCGGCCCCGACACCACGCTGACCGACGTGGTGGTGCGACGCGGCGCCACGGTGATCCGCACCCACGGCTCCGACGCAGTGATCGGCCCCGACGCCACCGTCGGCCCCTTCGCCTACCTACGCCCGGGCACCCGCCTGGGCGCGCACGGCAAGATCGGCACCTTCGTGGAAACCAAGAACGCGATGATCGGCGATCACAGCAAGGTGCCGCACCTGACCTACGTCGGGGACGCGGTGATCGGCGAGGAATCCAACATCGGCGCGTCGAGCGTGTTCGTGAATTACGACGGGGTGAACAAACACCAAACGGTGATCGGATCGCACTGCCGGACCGGATCGGACAACATGTTCGTCGCTCCGGTACAGGTCGGTGACGGCGCGTATACCGGGGCAGGTACGGTCGTGCGGGAAGACATCCCGCCCGGCGCCCTCGCGGTGTCGGCGGGAACACAACGGAATATCGAGGGTTGGGTGGTCCGAAAGCGTCCGGACACCGCGGCGGCGCGCGCGGCGGTTGCTGCCGGCGCCGACGAGCCCCGACCCACGCAGCCCGGCGTCTGACCAGCCCGGCGTCTCACGACGCCCTCCCCGGCCCGATCGAGTAGAAGAGTTCCAATGACCTGGACGACCGACAACCAGAAGAACCTGATGCTGTTCTCGGGGCGCGCACACCCCGACCTCGCGCAGGCCGTCGCCGACGAGCTCGGTGTCAAGGTGACGCCGCAGACCGCCCGCGACTTCGCCAACGGCGAGATCTTCGTCCGCTACGAGGAGTCGGTGCGCGGGTCGGACGCATTCGTGATCCAGAGCTGCCCGAAGCCGCTGAACAAGTGGGTCATGGAGTCGCTCATCATGATCGACGCCCTCAAGCGCGGTTCGGCGAAACGCATCAGCGTGGTGCTCCCCTTCTACCCGTATGCACGCCAGGACAAGAAGGCCCGCGGCCGTGAGCCCATCTCGGCCCGCCTCATCGCCGATCTGATGAAGGCCGCCGGCGCCGACCGCATCATCTCGGTCGACCTGCACACCGACCAGATCCAGGGATTCTTCGACGGCCCCGTCGACCACATGCACGCCCAGGGGCAGCTCTCGGAGTACGTGCGCGGCAAGTACGGCATCGACAACCTGGTGGTTGTCTCCCCAGATTCCGGCCGGGTGCGTGTGGCGGAGAAGTGGTCGGATGCCCTCGGTGGCGCACCGGTCGCGTTCATCCACAAGACCCGCGACCCGATGGTCGCCAACCAGATCGTCGCGCACCGCGTGGTCGGCGAGGTGGTGGGCAAGACCTGCGTGGTGATCGACGACATGATCGACACCGGCGGCACCATCGTCGGCGCAGTGAGCAAGCTCAAGGAAGCCGGCGCCGGAGACGTCATCATCGCCACCACCCACGCCGTGTTCTCCGACCCGGCCGCCGAACGCCTGGCGAACTCGGAGGCCGACGAGGTGATCGTCACCGACACGCTGCCGATCCCCGAGGAGAAGCGTTTCGACAAGCTCACCGTGCTGTCGATCGCCCCGCTGCTCGCCCAGACCATCCGCGAGGTTTTCGAAAACGGCTCGGTGACAAGCCTTTTCGACGGCATCGCGTAACCGCCGGGAGAGACGATGCCGGCCACCGCCGGCCGGCGCGACTGGGCGGCGGTGATCTCGCTGGGCCTCGGTGTGTTCACCCTCACCACCACCGAGATCATGCCGATCGGGCTGTTGCGGCCCATGGCCACCGACCTGGGCGTGTCCGAGGGCCTGATCGGATTGACGGTCACCTTCTTCGCGTTCGTGGCCGCGATCAGCGCGCCCACCCTCGCCTCGGCGACACGACGGCTCGACCGGCGGCCGGTCCTGCTGGCCGTGATGGCCTCATTCGTGATCGGCAACGCCCTCACCGCACTGACCGTCGGCTATCCGATGCTGGTGGTGGTGCGCATGGTGATCGGGGTGGCACTCGGCCTGATGTGGGCGATCGTCGCCGCCACCGCGGTGCGTCTGGTGCCGCCGGCATCCGCCGTCCGGGCCACGACGATCGCGTTCTCCGGCGTCTCGCTGGCATCGGTGCTGGGCCTTCCGGTGGGCACCCTGGTGGGACAGTTGCTGGGGTGGCGCGCGTCGTACTGGGCGCTGGCCGCGCTCAGCGCGGTCACGCTGACGGCCCTGGCCGTGTTCCTGCGCCCGGTGCCCGCCGACACCGGCACCATCGGCCTGCGTGGCCTTCCGGGACTCCTGCGAATGCGCGACCTGCGGATCACCCTGGTGGTCACCGCACTCGTCATCACCGGCGCCTACGCCGCCTACACCTACGTGACGCCGCTGGTCGTGGAGGTGATCGGCGTCGACCCCCACCTGGTGAGCGTGGTGCTGCTGGTGATGGGCGCAGCCGGGGTGGCCGGAAACTTCGGCTCGGGCGCCTTTCTCGCCCGGACCCCGTCGGTGCGTCGGTCGCTGTCTGCGCTGGTCGCGTTGATCGCCGGCGCACTGCTGCTGACACTCGCCACACTCCACTGGCTCCCCGCGGCGCTGGTGGCGCTGGTCATCTGGGCGGTGGGATATGCCGCGATCCCCATCGGACTGCAGACCTCCGTGTTCCGGGTGGCACCGGCCTTCCGGGAGTCGGCGACAACCCTGTACTCGACGACCTTCAACCTGTCGATCGGTGTCGGCGCACTCGTGGGCGCCGTGGCCATCGAACGCGCAGGACCGGTGGCCCCGGCGGTGGTGGGGGCCGTGTGCGCGGTGGCCGCACTCGCCGTGGCGCTCACGCTGCCCGCACGGTCCCAGCCCCCCGACGAGTCGGCTCTGGTACCACCGGCATCGGGGTAGTGTTCCCGGCATGCAGGTGACGATCTACCACAATCCCCGATGCTCCACCTCCCGCAACGCCTTGCATCGGATCCGCGACGCCGGGATCGAGCCGACGGTGGTCAAGTACCTCGACGTCCCCTACACCCGCCCCCAACTCGAACGGCTCATCGCCGACGCCGGACTCACCATCCGCCAGGCGGCCCGCAAGCGTGAGGCGCTCTACAAGGAACTCGACCTCGACTCACTGCCCGAGGACAAGCTGCTCGCCGAGATGGTGGCGCATCCGATCCTCGTCGAGCGTCCGTTCGTGGTGACCGAGAAGGGCACACGGCTGGCCCGTCCCATCGAGAAAATCGACGAGATCCTGTGATGCCGATCAGGCGTGATACGGGTCGGACTGTGATGCCGATCAAGCCAGGGTGATGCGCTCCGGCAACGGTTGCACCACCGGGAGCACCACACCGACGACGGCGCGCACGGCCGCCTTGGCGCAGTCGAAGAAGTCGAAGTAGTCGCGCCACACCGTGATCCGAGCGTCGGCCACCTCGAACCGTCCGCACACCCAGAACTGCAGAATGAAACGGCCCCAACGGATCTCGTCAATGCGTTCGGTAAGCACCACCGAGTCGTCGACGGCGATGTTGACCATGCGGTAGTTGAAACCGATCGGCGACGAATCCATCCGCCCGAACAGGCCCGCGACTCGACGTTTGCCGCGAATGGTCGGGAACCCGACGTTGGTGTAGACGAGGTCGTCGGCGACATCGACCATCGCGGCGGCCGAATCGCCGCGAGCGAGGGCGTCGAGGAATCCGGTGACGATCCGGTCAGGGGTGCGCGAGGTCATGGCGCCAGTATGCCCGTCCGGTCCGGCGGCGATGTGACTTCGCCGCAGACCATCGGCTATCATGGCCGGGTTGTCTCGGCGAGGGTGAGCAATCACCGTGATCGGCGCGACCATCGCACTTCTCCTCGCGGGTGTCTCATCCCCGCAGGTGGTGGTGGATGTGTGCGCGGCTCGTCGCGCACATCGAACACCGACCATCCGGCCCGTCGCACCGGGCCGCACCAGAAGGAGACCTTCATGGCCACCGAGACCGCCACCCTGGCCGTCACCACCCGCACCGAAAAGGGCAAGGGCGCTGCGCGCCGCGCCCGCCGCGAGGGCAAGGTGCCCGCCGTGCTCTACGGCCACGGCACCGATCCGCAGCACCTCAACCTGCCGGCCCGTGAACTGGCCGCCATCCTGCGCAACAGCGGCGTGAACTCCGTCATCGACCTCGACATCGAGGGCACCAGCCAGCTCGCCCTGACCAAGCAGGTCGACGTGCACCCGATCCGCAACTACATCGAGCACGTCGATCTGCTCGTCATCAAGCGCGGCGAGAAGGTGACCGTCGAGGTCACCATCGTGATCGAGGGCGACGCCGCCCCGGGCACCCTGGTGATGCAGGACGCCAACACCGTCGAGATCGAGGCCGACGCGCTGTCGATCCCCGAGCAGATCGTCGTCGACGTGGAGGGCAAGGAGGCCAACACCTCCATCCACGCGTCCGACCTCGTCCTGCCCGAGGGTGTCGAACTCGTCACCGACCCCGAGGTGCTGATCGTCGCGGTCAACGAGGCGCCGAGTGCCGCCGACCTCGAGGAGGAGGCCGTCGAGGCAGGCGCCGAGGTGCCGTCGGAGGCGTCCGAGGAGTCCGAGTAATCACCACCACCACATACCCCGTGGTGACAGTCAGTGAAACTCATCGTCGGACTGGGTAATCCCGGACCGAAATACGAGCGGACCCGCCACAACATCGGCGCGATGGTCGCCGATCATCTCGTCAGTGCGGCCGGCGAACGGTGGAAGGTACACAAGCGCTCCGGCGCTGAGGTGGCACCGATCACCGTCGCCGGCCGTTCGGCGCTGGTGGCCCGGGCGCGCACGTACATGAACGACACCGGCCGCCAGATCGGCCCGCTGGCCAAGTTCTACTCCATCGGGCCCGACGACATGATCGTCCTGCACGACGAACTCGACATCGACTTCGGGCTCGTGCGGCTCAAGTCCGGGGGCGGCGAGGGCGGCCACAACGGACTGCGCTCACTCAGTCAGGCCATCGGCACCCGCGACTACCTGCGGGTACGGCTCGGTATCGGCCGCCCCCCGGGACGGCAGGACCCCGCCGACTACGTGCTCAAACCGTTCCCGGCGTCGGCGAGAACCGAGGTCGAACTTCTCATCGGGCGCGGCGCCGACGCGGTGGACCTGCTCGTCTCGTCGGGACTCGAGGCCGCCCAGAACGTGGTGCACACGTGGTGACCGCGACGGGCTGTGCTCCTTATGGAGGTCGTCGTCTCGCTGCGCCGAGGTGATCTCGGTGCGAGACTGATCGGGTGTCGGACGCCGCGCTGAGCCTCACGGTGCTCGGTGTGACCGTTGCGCTGTTCGTGTGGAACCGGCTGCCGGTAGGACTGGTGGCCGTCGGGTCCGCCCTGGCGCTCTACTTCCTGGGCCTCATCGACGTCGCCGGCATCACCACCGGACTCGGCCAGAACGTCATCGCCTTCATCGCCGCACTCTTCGTGGTCAGCGAAGGCCTGGAGGCATCCGGCATCACCGCCTGGATCGGCAAGCTGCTGGGCCGGATGGCCGGTACCAGTGCGCTGCGGGTGGTGCTCACGATCTGTGTGCTCGCGGCGATCCTGAGCGCGTTGATCACGATCAACGGTGCCGCGGCGGCGCTCGTCCCGGTGGCCGTGTCGGTGGCGCGGCAGGCGGGTCTGTTGCCGTCGAGGGTGCTGATGCCGTTGGCGTACGCGGCCAGCGCCGGGTCGCTGCTGACCTTGAGCGGAAGCCCGGTCAACGTGATCGTCGACGAGGCCGCCCGCGAATCCGGTTCGGGTTTCGGCTATTTCGGGTTCGCGCTGATCGGCGTGCCGTTGGTGCTGGTGACCCTCGCGGTCGTCGCGGCCCTCGGCGACCGGCTCGTCCCCCAACGCGAGTCGCTGTCGTTGCCCGCCGATTTCAGCGACTACCTCGCCGACGTCCTCGACCACTATCAGCTGTCGGGACTCGCCGACACCGATACGAGGATCTTCCGGCTGCACGTCGAACCGGGCTCCGACCTCGTCGGCCGTGTGCTCCGCAAGGCCCTCACACCCGACGACGCGGTGACCGTCGTCGGCAGTCAGTCGGGAACCACTGGCCAGGTGGTGGACTCGGGACACCAGCTCCAGGAGGGCGACGTCGTGGTGGTGTCGGGCACGTCGGCCGCCGTGGAGGGCTACGCGCGCACACACGACCTGACCGTCGAAGATGTCGTCGGGCGACGTGAGAGCAAATCGCAGCGCCGACAGTTGATCGACCGCGACAGCGGGGTCAGCGAGGTGGTGATCGCGCCGCGTTCGCAGTGGGTCGGGACCAAGGCGTTCCCGGGGATGGTGCGCGGCGACGACGGACTGCTCGTCCTCTCGATCCACCGGCGCAACAGTGACGTGGGCGCCCACGCGGTGGATCTGCAGGAGGGCGACACCCTGCTCATGCACGGCACCTGGCAGGCGGTCGACGCACTGTCGGGCAGCCAGGGGGTGCTCAAGGTGGCCTCCACCGAACAGGTTCGCCGGCAGACCGTGCCGTTGGGTCACACCGCTCCGCGCGCCGCGATCATCCTGGTCGCCATGATCGTGCTGCTGTCCACCGGCGCGGTGCCGGCGGTGGTGGCCGGTCTTCTCGCCGCCTGCGCGATGGTGCTGTTCAAGGTGGTGACCGTGGAGCAGACCTACCGCGCGATCCCGTGGCCCACCCTGGTGCTGATCGCGGGGCTCATCCCGATGTCGGATGCGATCACCTCCAGCGGCGGCGCCGACCTCATTGCCCGGCCGATCGTCGACCTGGTGCAAGGTCAGAGCCCATATGTGCTGTTGATCGCCCTGTTCGTGCTCACCGCCACCTTGGGACAGTTCATCAGCAACGCCGCGACGGTGCTCATCGTCATCCCGATCGCACTGGTCGCGGCCGCCGACGTGGGTGTCGCCGCGCAACCGATCCTGATGCTGGTGTGCGTGGCCGGTGGGGCGTCACTGCTCACCCCCATCGCCACGCCGGCGAACATGATCGTGATGAATCCGGGCGGCTACCGTTTCGGTGACTACTGGAGACTCGGCGCGGTTCTGATGGTCTGCTGGCTGCTGATCGCCGTGCTCCTGATCCCGGTCTTCTGGCCGCTGTCCGGTTGAGCACCGGTCGATCGTTGCACCGGCACCGCACGCCTGGCCGTTCGCGCGTGACGATTTCCTTCCCGCGCATGCAATCGCATACGCGGGAAGGAAACCGCGCAGCGGGATCGTCGTCCCGACGGCCGGGAGTACGGACTTGCGGCCCTTGCCGGACCGATTGCGCTCGCGCCTAGACTCATCGAAGGGTTGGGGGACCTAGAATGTAGTGCGCAAAACCCTCAAAGGAGCTCCATGACACACCTCGCAGTCAACGCCGGACACCCCAATGTCGCGATGCTCGGCATCGGCGCGTGCCGGCCGAAACGCCTCGTCAGCAACGACGAGGTGTGCGAGGTGCTCGACAGCTCCGACGAGTGGATCTATGACCGCAGCGGCGTGCGCAATCGCCGTTGGATCAGTGGTGAGGAGACCGCGCGGTCGCTGGCCGCCGTCGCCGCCGAACGCGCCATCGCCAACTCGGGGATTCCGAAGGAGAAGATCGGCGCACTGGTCCTGGCCACCAACAGCTGGAAGACCAAGATCCCCCACGGCGGACCGATCGTCGCCTACGACATCGGCCTCAACGGAATCCCCGCCTACGACATCGCGGCCGGCTGCGGTGGGTTCGGATACGCGCTCGGCGTCGCCGCCGACACGGTACGCGCCGGTTCGGCCGAGTACGTGCTGGTGGTCGGCGTGGAGACACTGTCGGTGGTCCTCGAGCCCACCGACCGCAACACCGCCTTCATCTTCGGTGACGGCGCGGGCGCGGTGGTGGTGGGTCCGAGCGAGGAGAACGGGATCTCGCCCACCGTGTGGGGCAGCGACGGCGAGAACGCCGAGGCCATCGGGCAGAACTACGACATCCCCGAGTACATGGACCGCGCCCAGGAATACCAGCACAAGGACCCCGAGACCGATCCGGTGGGCCGCATGGTGATCACCATGCAGGGGCCGCGCGTGTTCCGTTGGGCCGCGATCACTTTGCCCAAGGCGCTCTCGACGGTGCTCGAGACCTCCGGCGTGCGCGTCGACGACATCGAGGTGTTCGTCCCGCACCAGGCCAACGCCCGCATCAACGAATTGATGCGCAAGAACCTCGGTCTGCCCGACGACATCCCGATGGCCAACGACATCGAGAACACCGGCAACACGTCGGCGGCGTCGATCCCGCTGGCCATGGAGGAGATGCTGGCCACCGGCAAGGCCAAGGGCGGCCAGACCGCGCTGCTTCTCGGCTTCGGCGCGGGACTCTCCTACGCCGGTGCGGTGGTCACCCTGCCGCCGGCGCCGGAGATCACCAGCTTCGACGACCTCGACAACGCGTAGCGCCTCCCGCGGCTCGTCCGGCGCGACTGGAGCCTGCCCCGTCGCCTCCCGCTGCGCCATTTCCTTCCCGCGTCGGTAATCCCATGCGCGGGAAGGAAATGGCGACGCGGGAGAGTGGCTGTGGACACGCATCGAACCGCTCGTCGGGCGGCTCCGTCCAACGCTTCATGACCGCATATCCTCACGACCGTTTCGGCCTCATTCGCCGAGAAGCGGCACTTCGCCGCGGTATCAGCGACAACCAGCGCGCCAAGGACGTCGCCGAGGGTCGGCTCATCCGGCTCGCCCCCGGTGTCGACGTCGAAACCCGCGACGAGTTCGACGGTCACGAGGGCGCCCAGAAGCTGCATCGGCTCAGGTCGATCGCCGCCGCGACGTCGAACGGGACGACAGACCGACCACTCCCACTCAGTCACACGTCCGCGGCGGCCATGCACGGGTTACCCCTGCTCAAACCCGACGTCGAGCGAGTACACGTGATCGCCGGCTCGTCGAACGGAGGCTCGGTGCGCGGACTCCGGCACGTTCATGCGGCGACGATCGGACCTGACGAACTGGTGCGGGTCGACGGGATCGAGGTCACCACACTCGAACGGACTGCGGTCGACGTGGCGACCATGGGCGACTTCGCCCAAGCGTTCGCCGTGTTCGACCAGGCATTGCGACTCGGCGCAGACCGAGCCCTCGTCGAGGAGATGCTCGCGCGGGGTCGCCGACGCGGTGGAAAGGTCGCCGAGGATGCGCTGCGGTGGGCGACCGGGCGCTCCGACAGTGTCGGCGAGTCGTGGAGCTACGCGCAGATGATCGAGGCCGGAATCCCGCTCCCACGCCAGCAACACCGAATTCGTGCGGCCTCCGGGCGTGCGTATGTCACCGACTTCGACTGGGAGTGGACTCTCGTCGGAGAGTTCGACGGCTTGGTCAAGTACGGCCGCCACCGACGTCCGGGGGAATCCGTCGCCGACGCGGTGGTCCGCGAGAAGTGTCGTGAGGACGAGATCAGGGACACCGGTCCACGGGTGATGCGCTGGACGTGGACCGAACTCGAACGCGACGTGGTGATTCCCAGGCTGCGGTCACGGCTGAGCTCGCTCGGGCTCCTCGCGGCCTGACACACCCCGGCGACAACGATCCCGCTGCGCGATTTCCTTCCCGCGCACGGGATCCCATGCGCGGGAAGGAAATCGTCACGCGCGAACGGCCCACCTAGGCGTTCTCCTTGCGGAACACCGCCGTTCCCCACCACGTGCCCAGCGCCGCGAGAATCACCGCGGCGAACAGACCCCACGCCACCGTCGACGTCATGATGTCGCCGACGAACGATCCGCGCACCGCGTTGACGACCCACTTGAACGGCATGAAATCGCTCAGCGACTGCAACCATTGCGGACCCAGCGTCATCGGCAGCAGAATCCCCGACAACAACAGCACCGGCATCATCACCATGTTGATGACCGGGGCCATCACGTCCTCGCTCTTGGTGGTCAGCGCGAGCGCGTTGGACGCCGCGGCACAGGCACCACCGACCAGCAGGGTGATCGCGATTCCGACGATCACCCCGAGCACCGACCCACGCATACCCATCACGTAGCCGAGCAGCACCAGGATCACCGACTGCACAAACAGTTGCAGCACGTCGCGCAACAATCTGCCCATGAGCAGTGCGGTGCGGCTGGCCGGGGTGACGCGCTCGGCCTCGACAACCCCTTCGCGCCACTCCCCGATCAGCCCGAACCCGGCGAAGAACGCACCGAACATGCCGAGTTGCACCAGCAGGCCCGGAACGAGAAAGGTGTACGCGTTGTCGGCGCCGCCGGGAAACTGGCCGACGATCGGCTCGAGCAGCGGTCCGAACAACAGCAGGTAGAGCACCGGCTGCATGATGCCGATGAGCACCCACGCCGGGTTGCGCAGGTTCATCCGGATCTGACGCCGGAACACGATGGTCGATTCGCGCGCGAAACTCATCGGATCACTCCCTCGTTCTCGAGTTCGGTGACGGCCGGATGCTCGGTCGCCGACTCGGCGTCGCGCAGCGACCGCCCGGTCATGGTGAGAAAGACGTCGTCGAGCGTGGGCCGGATGACCTCGATCGATTCGAGCGCGACACCCGACGCATCGAGTTCGCGGAGCAGTCCGGGCATCACCCGGCCCGCCCGTCGGACGCGACCGCGGACGTGGCGCCCGTCGGAGTCGACGGATTCGGCCACCGCCGAGAGCTTCTGCGCCGCCACCCCGACCTGGGCGTGGTCGTCGACCTGCAGGTCGACGAGGTCACCGGACACGTGCTCCTTGAGGTTGTCGGAGGTGTCGGCGGCGACGATCCTGCCGTTGTCGATGATGATGATGCGGTCCGACAGTTCGTCGGCTTCGTCGAGGTAGTGGGTGGTGAGGAACACCGTGGCGCCACGGTCGGTGCGCAGCCTCCGGATGTGGTCCCACAGGTTGGCGCGCGCCTGCGGGTCGAGGCCCGTGGTGGGTTCGTCGAGGAACACCAGGGTGGGGTCGTGGACCAGCCCCATCGCGATGTCGAGGCGGCGTTTCTGCCCGCCCGACATGTTCTTGGGCATCCGGTTCCACAGGCCGTCGAGCTGCAGTTGGTCGAACAGTGCCTTGCCGCGACGGGTGGCGTCGGCCCGCGACAGCCCGTACAGCATCCCGTGGTCGACCACCTCGTCGCCGGCCTGCGCCTGGCTGAACGTTCCGCCGGCCTGCGAGACGTATCCGATGCTGCGTCGCACCATCACGGATTCTCGGATGACGTCGTAACCGTTGACCGTGGCGGTTCCCGCGGTGGGTCGTAGCAGCGTGGTCAGCATCCGCAGTGTCGTGGTCTTACCCGCTCCGTTGGGTCCGAGAAACCCCACCACCTCACCCTCGGCGATCTCGAGATCGACGCCGTCGACGGCGCGGACCTCGCGTTTGTTCTTTCCACGGCCGGTCATGAAGGTCTGGACCAGACCCTCGGCCTTGATCATCGTGTTCGTCATCGGTTCCCTCACCCACGTATTGACTCCGCTGCGATCCATGATTCATCGGCAGGGGGACAATCACTGTCCTCTGATCGCGGTACGTTGACCGCTGCGCCTTGATCGTCGTCCTCTGCTGTCAGAGTCCGACGACACACCGCTACTTCCGAGTAGTGCAGGTGGGTGAGTACCGTCTATGTCGGATCGCATACCGGAAGGACAACCATGACCGAGCTCGCAGAACAGACCGGCGTCAACAACATCGGCATGCTCGGCATCGGCGCATATCGACCGGAACGGGTGGTCACCAACGACGAGATCTGCGAGCACATCGACTCCTCCGATGAGTGGATCTACACCCGCACGGGCATCAAGTCCCGGCGTTTCGCCCGCCGCGACGAGGACGTGACCCAGATGGCCGTCGCCGCCGGCCGCACCGCGATCGCCAATGCCCTGCTCTCCGGCTCCGATATCGACGCGGTGATCCTGGCCACCAACACGCACCTGTTGATGACGCCGGCCGGCGCCACCAAGGTGGCCACCGACCTCGGCGCGAACGGGGTGCCCGCCTTCGATGTGACGGTGGGGTGCGCGGGATTCGGCTACGGCATGGCACTGGCGTCGGACATGGTGCGCGGTGGCAGCGCGACCCATGTGCTCGTGATCGGCGCCGAGCAGCTCTCGGTGACACTGGACATGACCGACCGCACCAACTGCTTCATCTTCGGTGACGGCGCGGGCGCGGTGGTGGTGGGCCCCACCGACGATCAGCAGCTCGGGCCGGTGATCTGGGGCAGCGACGGCTCGCAGTACGACGCGATCCGCCAGGACATCGACTGGGTGACCTTCCTCGACGGCGACCGCGTGCAACGCCCCTACGTGCGGCTCGAGGGCACCGCCGTGTTCCGGTGGGCGGCATTCGAGATGGGCAAGGCGGCCCAACGCGCCCTCGATGCGGCCAAGATCGGCGCCGACCAGCTCGACGTGTTCGTGCCGCACCAGGCCAACTCCCGCATCAACGAACTGCTGGCGAAGAATCTGCATCTGCGCGAGGGCACCGTGGTGGCCAACGACATCGAACACACCGGCAACACCTCGGCGGCGTCGATCCCACTGGCCATGGAGGAGCTGCTGTCCACCGGGCAGGCCAAACCGGGCGACACCGCGCTGCTCCTCGGTTACGGTGCCGGCCTGAGCTACGCCGCGCAGGTCGTGAAGATGCCGCCGGTACCGTTCGAGTGATCCGCGTTGATCGGGTGTCGGGAGCTTTGACGAGCACGTAACACGTTCGTCATTATCGCCAGCTTGGATTGGTTCATGGCGACCGACACGATGCGCCGCATGACGGTGACCGGCATCCGCGATGTTGCGCCCGATGTCCGCGAGTTCGAGTTTCGTCCGCTCGACGGCGGCGAGACCCCCTGGTATGAACCGGGTTCACACATCGGTGTGGAGCATCATGCTGCGGCGAATCCCGAGGTGAACGCCTACTCGCTCACCGGAGACGGGGTTGCCCCCGATGCCTACCGGATCTCGGTGCTGCGATGCGGACATGGTGGCGGATCGGACTGGCTGCATCACAATGTGCGGGTCGGCGATGAGATGAACGTCCAGGGTCCGGTGGCCGCGTTCCGGCCCGTCGCCCGGGCCCGCCGACACCTGCTCATCGCAGTGGGCATCGGTGTCACCCCGATCCTGTCGCACCTGCGCGCAGCGCGCCGCTGGGACCGAGAGGTCACTGTCCTCTACGGCTACTCGCCCGAGCGGGCGCCACATCTCGAAGAGCTCATCGCCGAAGCGGGCCCCGATCTCGTGCTGGCCTGCGGTCGAGGTGAGATCACCTCTCGCACTGAACATCTGATGTCTGATCAGCCGATCGGTACCTACGCCTACGCGTGTGGCCCGGCCTCCTACCTCGACGACCTCGAGGAAGTCGCACACGCGCTGGGGTGGCCGAGAGACCGTCTGCGGATGGAGCACTTCGCGGGGCGCGAGCTCGACGCGGGTGATCCTTTCACCGTGCGGGTTTCCTCCACCGGCGCTCGGATCGACGTGCCGTCGGGCGTGAGCCTGCTCGACGCACTGCAGGCCAACGGCATCGCGGTGCCCAACATGTGCCGGCAGGGCGTGTGCGGGCAATGCCGGGTCGAGATCGTCGCGGGCGCCGCGGTACATCGCGACATGCTGCAGGACGACGCGGAACGCTCCGGCAACGGTCAGCTCTTCGTGTGCGTGTCGCGCGGTGTCGACGACTCCCTGGAGGTGGCACTGTGACGGCCGTCGGTCGCGAATACGCGACGACCGACCGCCGGCGCAAGGGAGATCTGTCCCCAGCGCCCGCGCCACTGTCGCTGCCGCGCTGGCCGCACATCCCCGCCCCACCCGATCCCACGGCAGTGGCGTACCTGGTGATCGGAGTCGGCGCGACCGGCAGTCGGCTGTCTCTCGAATATGCCGCTGCACTGGGTGTTCCGGCCACAGTGCGAACCATGACTCGGCTCGATGACGATCTCGATCAGATCATCGCCGACGTGTCGCGGATGCTCGTAGGACATCGGGTGTGTGCCATCGGACCCGAAACGGAGTTACTCCGGTTGGCCGCGATCTTCGATACCGCAGGACTTCTCGAGAGCGAGTTCAGCATGTGCGCCACCTCGACCGACGAGCTCACTGTGTACTGCGTGCACTGCTCGGCCACCACCGTGGCCACGGCCACGCCTGAGGATGTCGTGCGTTGCTCCGGTTGCCGCCGCCACCTGTACATCGACCCGCACGTCTCCCGACGTAAGGCGGGATACCTCGGAACCGACGCCTACTCCCAGGAGTTGCGATGACCGTCCCCAGCTACTATCCGTGGCCCTTCGATCGCGGGTCCACCACCTTCCGCTACTCGGTGAACGTCTCGCGCGCAAGAGAACTCGCGCACACCGCGGTAGGATCATGGGGCCGTTGGGTGGTCGAGGTGGAGGACGACGATCAGTACGTCGCCGCCTGCCGCGCCCGCGAGCACATCCTCGCCGAGGATCCGCGTCGCCTGCAGATGATGGATCACATGCGGCCCGGCTGCTGGGATCTGGTGATGTTCTACCTCCGTGAGCTTGCCGATGCGCGACCGGACGTGATGTCGCTGCGCGCCGACGGCGATCACCATGTGTGGTCCAATGCGCTTCTCGGCCAAGAGATCCGTTTCCGCTACGGCGACGACGACACCGTGCCGAACGGACCGCTCGGCTTTGTGGGCTCCCAAGTGCCCGAGGACCTCCTGCTGCTGAGCGAGCGCGACGGGCAGCTCTGGTTCGACGCCGGCGTGGTGACCTTCGCCGGGAACTGGTCGATCGACTTCGACCTGGGCATGAGCTTCCACCAGATCCACTCTCCGGTACCGCGATTCACCGGCGAAGGCCACACGAACGCGGCCGAACAGTTTATGCGCAGGCTGACCCCGGACGACATCTACCGCCGCACCAACTGGACGTTCTCCTCCACCGGCACGCCGCGGCTGGACACTAGCCTCGAGTCGATGCCCACCTGGGGCTGGGAGATGCCCGCACTCATGGCCGCCGGTGAGTGGGGCCGGATACAGCTGCGCGTGGAGACCGAACATTTCATCCGGCTGCCGTCGAGCGGTGCGCTGGTGTTCAGCATCCGCACCACGATGCTCTCCCTCGCCGATATCGCCACCGTGCCCGAGTGGGCCGAGCAGATGGTCTCGATCGTGACCGAACTACCCGACGACATGGCCGAGTACAAGGGCATGACCGACTACCGCGAGCCCGCGATGGCTTGGCTCGCCGAGGCGGCGGGATTGTCCGCCGTCACCGAACGGTCTGCGTGATCACCCCCAGCTGGGCGCCGACGATCGAAGTGAGTCGTTCTTCCACGTCGATGCCGGGTGCGGCGAGGTCGATGATGCCTGCCGCGTAGCTGAGGTCGTAGCCGTCCATGGTGGCCAGGATCGAGTCGACGATCTCCTCGACCTGCATCACCGGGGTGAAGTCACCGCTGCTGATTCCGTCAATGATGGCTGCGCGCAACGGTTTTGCCCATTCCGCATGAATCGCGGTGATGCGCTCGCGCTGCGAGGGATTGCGGGCGGCCGACGCGGCGAATTCCACCCAGAGGCGGCTGCGCTGCCGGAAGTCGCCGACACCTCGGTAGGCCCGGATGGCGCGGGTGATCCGCGACCAGGGGTCACCCCCTGCGTCTGCGATCTGCTGGATCTCGCGCACCACCCCAAGCGTGTACGAATAGAACGCGGCGTCGATGAGCTGGTCGCGGGTGGCAAAGTGATGTTGTAGCGCCCCTACCGACAGCCCGCACGAGCGCGCGATGTCGGAGAGCCGCACGTTATCCACACCGCGTTCGGCGATCGTCTCGACCGTCGCAGTGAGGATCTCGTGTCGGCGTTCCTCACTCAGGCCGCTGCTCCGGGCACCCATGGGCAACGACTCTAGTCGAACGCCCCCGGGCATCAGAGCGAGTCGGTGGTCTCCTTTGCCCCCGGAGCGCTAACCGCAGCGGGAGAGGCAGGAGAGGGAGCGACAGCGTCGGCGGTCACCACCGAGGGACGGTCGGCGTCGTCGCGGCCGAGGCCGGCATAGGCTCGGGCGATGCGCCGGACGAACTGGTGCACCCCGTCCTCCTCGGGCGCCATCGGACCGGGCAACGCGCTCTGCGAGGAGATGCCGAGCTGCACCGACTCGCATGCCGTCCAGTCCTGACGATTGGTGAGGTCCCAGAAGTCCACCGCATAGGCCGGATCGAAACCGTCCTTCTCAACAGCCGCAACGGGGAACGACCACGAACACTCGACATGAGTCGACGATGCGCTCAGCGGCCGCAACGTGTGGGTCATGATGTAATCGGGGTGCAGGCTGATGAGGATGTTCGGAAAACACACTACGTACATCACGGTACGCGACTGAAGTTCATCGAGGCCCTCGATGTTCACTCCACCGGAGCGCCCGTCGAGCGACATGGTCTGTGCGTCGGACTCCAGGTCCATCCACCCGCCCATCCACTCTCCGTCGGAATCGACGTTTTCACCACTCTCCGGCGGGGATACCCGGCACAGTTCGGGATGGATCGACGGACAGTGGTAGCACTCCTGATAGTTCTCGACGATCACCTTCCAGTTGGCGGCGATCTCGTAGGAATGGGTGGCCACCGTGCGAAGCTCGTCGGGACGGTAGGGCGCCACGATCGACTCGAGATCCCCTACATGGTCGGTGAATTCTCCTGCCGAACGCGAAGGATCGACGAACAGCCAGCCGTGCCAATCCACGACGGGCAGGGACACCAAGCCGAACTCGTTCTTGTCGAAGCCCTCGACGTCGCGGAAGCCGGGCGCGTTACGCAACGAACCGTCGAGCCGGAACGACCAAGCGTGGTACGGACACACGATGGATCGACGCTGTGCGGTGCCGCCACAGGGGATCAGTTGATGCGCCCGGTGTCGGCAGAAGTTCGCGAATGCCCGGATCTGTTCATCCTCACCACGCACCAGCAGTACGCCGCCGGCGCCGGTGTCCACCGACTTCTGGGCGCCGACGCGATCGAGGTGATCGGCGCGTCCGACACACACCCAGCCGGAGAAGATGTTGGCCTGCTCCCACTCGTGGACGTCGTCGTCGGTGTAGGCGTCCGGCGGCAGCATCCTCGCCTCGGCGAACGGGGCATAGGATCGCGCTACCTCCGCCTCAGGGAGTGGCGCCTTGGTGCCGCGCCACGAAGATCGTCGTGCCATGGTCATTCTCCTTCAGGACGTATGTGTGGGAACTGGTTGTGAGGTCGTCATTCGCCGGCGAACGCGCTTAGACCGGTGTCGGCTCCGCTGCGCCGCCCGAGCCACCGGTAGATGCCGAAACCGATCGCGATGGCCAACATGGCCGCGGCGAGCAACATGGTGGCCAGCGCATTGAGCGCCGGCGTCGGTGACGACCGTGCGGAGTTGTAGATCAGCACGGACACCGGTTCGGAGTCCGCACTTCCCGACAGATAGCGGACGATCACGAAATCGTCGATCACATCCGCGAATACGAGAACCGCACTGGCCACGATCGCCGGGACCAGCATCGGCAGGATGACCCGGATCTGCGCCTGCCAGGGCGAGGCGCCGAGATCCATCGCCGCTTCTTCGTAGGACGATCCTATCGTCGCGAGCCGCGACCTGACCAGCACCGCCGGATAGGACAACTGGAAAGTGATCAGGCCAACCACTTGCGCGGAGGTTCCCAGCGTGATGGGCAGTACCAGGTTGGTCACCACGAACAGGATCGCCACCGCGAGAAGGGTTTCCGGAATGACGAACGACATGAGCATCAATCCGTTGACACCGTTGGGAACCCGACCTCCCCAGCGATGCAACCCGGCTCCGAGCGCCACGCCGAGCGGCACGGTGATGATCGTGGTGAGCAGGCCGAGCCACAACGTCTGGATCAACGCCGAATGTAGTGTGTCGTTGCCGAACACCGATTGATCGGAACCGAAGTACCACTGGGTGGAGAATCCCTGCCACACCGACCTCGATCGGCCGTCGTTGAACGAGAACAGCACCGCGATGGCGATGGGGAGTAACGACCAGATCAGGTAACCGATCGTCACCGCAGCCAGTACGCGGGGCTTGCGCCACGGGTCGTACCACCACCTCGACAGAGCATTCATCCGATTGTCTCCCTCACGCCAGGAACCCGTCGGATCGCGATACCGAACGGACGTAATAGAACATCGGGATCAGGCACACGAGCAGGACGAGCAGGACGAACGCACCGGCCTGTCCAGTCTGCCCCGGGGTCAGCACCGTCTCGTTGATGAGATTGCCGACCATCGATGTGTTCGGCGATCCCGACAACATGTCGTTGGTGAAGTAGTCGCCGAGCATCGGCAGCGACGTGAGCATCACACTGGCGAGGATGATGGGGCGCGTCATCGGCAGGGTGACGCGCACAAAGGCCCCGGTGCGGGTTGCCCCGAGATCACGTGCGGCCTCGATGGCCGAGTCGGGCAGGCGGCCCAGGCCGGCCACCAGCGGCACGATCATGTACGGCACGTACCCGTAGACGAGGCCGAGAATCACCACCATCGCCGATCCGGACAACCAATCCACGTGCACAGGCAGCAGGCCGCCGAGGCTCAGAACGCGATTGACCAGTCCGTCGTTGGCGAGCAGGTTGACCCACGAGAGCATCCGCATCATGTAACTGATCCAGAAGGGCGCGATCAGCAGCGCGAGCAGCAACCCCTGCCAACGACCCGACTGACGAGACACAAAGTAGGCGATGGGAAACGCGATCACCAGGCAGAGAACACTGGCCAGTCCCACATAGATGACGGTACGCAAGATGGCCGGACCGAACACGCCGTCGGGCCCCACGATGTGGGTGAGGACGTACGTGAACTGAGAGGGATTCCAGTAGAACGGATTCCATTCGGGTACTGCGGTCCGAAACACCGGATCCACCCGGCCGAACACCACGGCGAGCACCACGTACAGCGGGAAGACGAAGAAGAACAGCAGCCACAATGTGCCGGGAAGTGCCAGTGCCACACCGAGTCCGGGCAACCGGACCCGTCGTCGCCGATGTGGCGACGGCGTCTCCGGCGCCGTGGGGAGCGTATCGACGGCCAGGCTCATGCGCCCGCCTTGAAGTTCTGCCACACCTGGTGCCAGGCAGCATCGTTGACGGGGCTGAGTTCGAGCAAACGGTAGCCGACGTTGAACCACTCCTCACGCACCGCCGCCTGAGCGAGTGACGGCGGCAGATAGCCCTGCTGCACCAGCGTGGCCTGATTCAGTGACTTCTGCGGAGGCTGGTACCCAATGCCACTGAAGTTCTTCAGCGCCGTGTCGGTGTCGAGCACGTGTTGCAGGAACAGATGAGCGAGCACGGGATTCTTCCCGGATTTCATGACGACCATCAGATCGTTGTCCACCAGACCTTTGCCGTCCTGCGGAAACCAATAGCGAAGTGTGTCCGGGGATTGACCTTTGGGCAGGTAGTACTGAGAGTTCACCGCGTCGCCGGACCACATCTGGGTGATACCGAGCTGTCCCGCAGGCAATTCGGTGTACATCGACGCAGTGACCTTGGGATTGGTGGCCGACTTCATGTTCGAGAGCCCGACGGAGATCTTGTCCAGATCGGCCTTCGAGTCGGTATTGACATTGGTGATCCCGTTGCGCAGCAACACCATCGCCATTGCGGTGTGCCAGTCGTCGATCAGGCCCACCTTGTTCTTGTACGACGGGTCCCACAGCGCATCGTACGGATTGGGCAGGGCGGCGATGTCGGCGCCGACTTGATCGGTACGCCAGGCGATCCCCGTGGTGTACACGGTGTAAGGCACCGTGTACCGCCAGCCCTGGTCGTACCAGGGGTTGGTGAAGACATCCCAGACGTTGGCGATGTTGCTCAGATAACTGTGATTGAGCGGCCGGATCAGATTGGCGGTGACGAGCTTGGCCAACTGGTCGTAGCTGGGAATGTACACGTCGAAGGGCACCGCCCCCGACCGGATCTTCGCGATCGACTCGTCGGCGTCGTTGAAGGTCGATACCTCCACCGTCACGCCGTACTGGCTTTCAAAGGTTTTGATCACATCGCCGGCGATGTAGTCGGCGTAACTGTAGACGAGCAGCGTGCCCTTCTCGGGCGGCAACCCGTCGGCGATCGTCTGATTGTCCTTGGCGATGGGCCACGTCACCGGATTCTGCGGTGACGCTATCCGCAGTTCGGACGTCGTCGAGTCGGAACGCTGCGCGCATGCGGTCAGTGCGGTGCCCAGCGCCGGCACCGAAATACCCAGAATCGCTGCGGCACGCAGGAAGTCACGTCGCGAGGGCTGTCGCTGTGCCATGTGTTACCTCCGGTCGGTCACGAGATGTCCCGATGCCGATTCACTCTGCGCTGAGTGTTGTACCGGCGCCGGTAGCCAACTAAGCTCACGTCAACATCACTCGACTGAACACTCAGTCAATCTAATGAGTCCACTGGGTTCGGAGGTTTCACGGTGGTTACATCTACGTCAGCTTCAGCGACACTCGACGAGGCGATAGCGGCCGAAAGCGACATCTTCATCCACCGCCAACCGGTCGGATCCGACATCGGCCGACGCGCGCGAACCGTGCTCGCCGGCGGGGCCACGTCGAGTTGGCAGATCGCTGACCCTCAGCCGGTATGGCTTGATCATGGTGCAGGAGGCCATATCTGGGACATCGACGGGAACGAGTACGTCGATCTCCACGGAGGTTACGGAGCCGCCATCGCCGGTCACGCCCATCACGCGATCGTCGATGCCGTGACCTGTCAGGTCGCGCGCGGAACCCATTTCGCGCAACCGACCGAAGACGCCATCGTGGTGGCCGCAGAACTCAGCCGGCGGTGGGGTCTACCGCTGTGGCGGTTCGCAAATTCGGGTACCGAGGCCACCATGGACGCGGTGCACCTGATGCGCACCCTCACCGGCCGCGATCTCATCATCAAGGTCGAGGGGTGCTATCACGGCCACCACGACTCGGTCCAGGTGTCGGTGCAGCCCGATCTCGCCGACGCGGGTCCCGCCGATCATCCCGTCAGTGTGCCGGCCGGCAACGGAATTCCTCGCGCCATCACCGATCTCACCGTGATCGTGCCATTCAACGACGTCGCGGCAGTGCAGCGGGTGTTCGACGAGAACCCCGGTCGCATCGCCGGCATGATCGTGGAACCCGTCATGATGAATGCGGGGATCATCCCACCGGCCGACGGCTACCTGTCCGGTGTCCGCGAGGTGCTGCACGCACACGGCGCATACCTGACCTTCGACGAGGTGAAGACCGGATTCACCACGGGGCCCGGCGGTGTGACCCGCCGCTACGGCGTGGCCCCGGACATCGTGTGCCTGGCCAAGGCGCTCGGCGGCGGACTCCCGGTGGCCGCGATCGGCGGTACCGCCGAGGCCATGTCGGCAATCGTGGACGAACGCTACGAGCAGGTGGGTACGTTCAACGGCAATCCCCTTGCGATGGCCGCCACCCGGGCAAATCTCACCGAGGTGCTCGACGACGCCGCGTACCGCCATCTCGATGCACTCGCCGCACAAGCGTCCACGGGTATCTCGGCGAGTATCGCCGCGCACCGACTCCCCTGGCACGTGATGAGTGTCGGCGCCAAGGGATGTGTGGTGTTCTCGCCCCGGCCTGTCACCGACTACCGCGGTTTCCTCGACCTCGACGGCCGATGGGGCCAGTTGCACTGGCTGATTCAGCACAACGGTGGCGTGTTCCTGCCACCCTGGGGAAAGACCGAGCAGTGGCTCATCTCGGTGCAACACACCAGCGCCGACATCGACCGGTTGATCGCGAATTTCGACCGCCTCGCGAGCCGGGCCGCAGAGGTGATCGCATGACCGGCACGTCGACAACAGGAGCGGTGAGCCTTCGCGCAATCCGTAAGTCCTTCGGCGGTGTCACAGCGGTCGACGGCGTCGATCTCGACATCGCGGCAGGTGAATTCTGCTCTCTGCTCGGCGCTTCGGGATGCGGCAAGACAACCACACTGCGGGTGATCGCCGGTTTCGAACGTGCCGACTCGGGACGAATCGTGCTCGACGGCGCCGACATCACCGATGTCGCACCGCACCGCCGACCGCTCAACACCGTGTTCCAGAACTACGCATTGTTCCCGCTGATGACGGTGGCCGAGAACGTGGCGTTCGGGCTCAAGTACCACCGGGTACGCGGCAACGACGCGCGACGCCGCGTGGCCGACGTTCTCGACCTCGTCGGTCTGTCCGCCCATGCCACGCATCGTCCGGCGCAGTTGTCGGGTGGGCAGCAGCAACGCGTCGCGCTCGCCCGGGCGCTGGTGTTGCGGCCCTCGGTGCTCCTGCTCGACGAACCGATGGGCGCCCTCGACGCCGCGCTGCGAACCCGCCTGCAACTCGAGTTGCGCACGCTGCAACGCGAGGTGGGCATCACGTTCATCCACGTCACGCACGATCAGCAGGAAGCGCTCACAATGAGCGACCGGATTGCGATCATGGCGGGTGGATCTATCGAGCAGATCGGCACACCCGAAGAGGTGTACACCGCACCGCGGACCCGTTACGTCGCGGGCTTCATCGGGAGTTCGACCCTCGTGGACGTCGAGGTACTCGAGGTATCGGGTGATCGCGCAGTGTGCCGCGCCTTCGGTGCCACGATCCGCACGGTGGCCGCTCCGGGCGTCGTCCGGGGCGCGGCCTGCTTGGTGCTCCGGCCGGAACAGGTGCAGATCACCGAGCCCACCTCAGTACCTGCCGCCGGCGACAACTCCATCGACGCCGTGATCACCGACGTGATCTATCAGGGGTCCAGTTCCGAGGTTCGCGTGCGGACCGCGACCGGCGAGCCGCTCTCCGTCGAGGTCACCAATCGCGGTGCGCGCGCGCTGATCCCACCCGGCACGCCGGTGCAGTGCACCTTCGCCACGGCGGCGGCCCGGGTACTGGCCAACTCCGCGAGGGCGACTCAGGACTCTACGCGGTCGGGCCTCACGAGTGCCACACCCAACGCGCTCTCGACGTAGGACATGGCGATCTCGTAACCGCGGTCGGGCGTCACCTCGCTGTCGCCCAGCGTGCATTGGATCGCCAGTCCGTCGAGCAGCACACAGAGACTGACAGCCAGATCGCGCGGGTCGGCCACTTCGATCTCGCCATGGGAAACAGCTTCGCGCAGAACTGTTTCGACGAGCTCGCGCCAGCGGCGATCCTGTTCTACACGCACATCGGACACCTCCGGATGCCGAGTGGCCGTGGCCCACACGTCGAGCCACAGTCCCCAGTCGCCCGGGGAGGGATCTTTGCCGCGCGGCGTGCAGCAGGAGCGGATCAGCTTGTCGAGCCGGTCGACGAACCGGGGAGACTCGCGCATCATCGCCGAGGCGCCTGTGTAGAACTCTTCCTCGTAGTGTCGCAACGCCTCGACGAGGAGTTGATCGCGCGTGCCGAAGTAGTAGATCACCAACGCCGAACTCACCTCGGCCCGTTTGGCGACGTCGGCGATCCGGGTGTCACCAAAACCGCGTTCACAAATCAAACCCGCTGCCGCAGAAAGGATACCGATTCGGCGTTCCGCATTCTCCTTGGTCGCCGGTGCCGCGTCAGCCATTGCCCGCTCCTCTCACCACCGCATCGCCTCTTCGTGAACCGGACTCGCCCAAGCGGTTTCGGTCAATTCACATGGATGTCACACCAGATCTCTTGCGGGCAATATAGCACGCCACTAGATTGAACAGTCAGTCAAATGCATTCGCTCTCACTCCCGTCCACCCGTCCCGTACCCCGCTCATCAGGACTCTCATGCCACAGATTTCGTCCGCATCGGTGTCGGCGATGCTCGATGCACGCACCATCGCGGTGGTCGGCGCGAGTTCGCGCGCCGGATCGTTCGGCGAGCGCATGGTCACCGAGGTGGGTCGCTCCAGCGGCAACCGCGAGATCTACTACGTCAATCCCCGGTACCGAACGATCGGCGATCGTCCGTGCGTGCCCGGCCTCACCGACCTCGACGCCGAGATCGATCTGGTGATGCTCGGCGTGGGCGATTCCGCGCTGCCCGAGCAGATGCACGACGCGGCGTCGATCGGCGCACGCTCGGCGGTGGTCTACGGATCGGCCCACGGTCACGAACTGCGCCACCGGATAGCCACCACTGCTCGCGACGCCGGAATGGCCTTGTGCGGCGCCGGATGTATGGGCTTTCTGAATGTCCGTACCGGCCTGCGAGCCCTGGGCTACCTCGAGCGAGCGGATCTGAGGGCAGGCCCGGTATCGCTGATCACCCACTCGGGATCGATGTTCTCGACCGTACTACGGACACGTCAGCGATTGTCGTACGATCTCGCTGTCTCCTCCGGCCAGGAGTTGGTCACCACCACCGCCGACTACGTCGACTACATCGTCACCGAGGGCGGCACCCGGGTGCTCGCGCTGATTTTGGAGACCGTTCGCGACGGCCGACGACTCCGGGAGTCGTTGCACCGGGCACGGTCTCACGACATCGAAGTGGTCATACTGGCCACTGGTGGCTCGCCGGCGGGATCGGCGATGGTGGCGGCCCACTCGGGTGCGGTGGCAGGCGATTTCGCCACGTGGGATGCGCTGTGCGCAGACTTGGGCGCGGTGCGCGCTTCCGACCTGGCCGAGTGTGCCGATCTCATCGAATTGCTGGCCAATCCGCGCCGCACCGCGCACGCCGGTGGTCGGGGACTGGCCACCGCACACGATTCGGGCGCCGAACGCACCATGACTGTCGATCTCGCCACTCAAATCGGCACGCCACTGGCAGATTTGACCCCTGAGACCCGGTCGGTACTGGCCGAGCACCTCGACGAGGGACTCGAACCCACCAACCCGCTCGACATCTGGGGCGCCGGCCGTAACACGCGAGCCCTGTTCCGGAATTGCCTGCACGCCCTGAGTGACGACCCGTCCGTCGGCGCCACCGCGCTGGCGGTGGACTTGGTGCCCGAGTACGACGGCGACACCGACTACGCCGACGCCGTCGTCGATGTGGCGTCGGCCACCGAAGAGCCGATAGTCGTGCTCGCCAATCTCGCCTCGGCGATCGATCCGAACGTGGCCCACCGCCTGCGCGGGGCGGGCATCCCGGTGCTCGAGGGCACCCGCTCGGGACTCTTCGCGCTTCGGCACCTGCTCGATGCACCTGAACGCCGTTGCGCCGCAATCCTCCCCGACGTGCACGTTAATCCCGCACGAGCCGCGCGCTGGCGTGGCCGGCTCGGCACCGGAGTGCCGATCGGCGTCGACGAGGCCGTCGCCCTGGTGGAGGACTACGGCATCCCGCAACCGCCCACACTGACAGCGCGCACCGCTGCGCAGGTGCGCGCCGCTGCCGAGGACATCGGCTGGCCGCTGGTACTCAAGACTGCCGATCCCGGGATCGCACACAAGTCCGATGTCGGCGGCGTCGTCGTGGGAATCGACGATCATGACGAACTGGCCATCACCTACGCCGACATGGCGCGGCGACTCGGTCCGCTGGTCTCCCTGCACGCGATGGCCGCGCCCGGGGTGGAACTGTCGGTGGGGGTGATCGCCGACGATCAGTTCGGACCGATGGTGGTGGTCGCCGCCGGCGGGGTCCTGATCGAGGTGATCGGTGATGCGGCCACCGCGCTACCCCCGATCGATGCCGACCGCGCCCGAGATCTGGTGAACCGGTTGACCATCCGACGCCTACTCGACCGTCATCGGGGTCGTCCGGGGGTCGACAGGGAGGCCTTGGGGAAACTCATCGTCGCGGTAGCGCAGATCGCCATCGAACTCGACGGGACCTTCGAGGCGATCGAATTCAACCCGGTGATCGCCCGCCCCGCCGGCGTCGTCGCCGCCGACGTCCTCATCTCGCCACGCACCCCATCACACCAGGATCGGACTGCCGCATGTTTGGATTGACCGACGACGAACTCGCTCTGCGCGACCGGGCCGCCCAGTTCGCCGACTACCTCATCGGCTGGGAGGTCGATGCCGAAATGGCCGGTGGACACCTGCCTTCCGACGTCACCGGCGATCACCACGAACAGGCCATCGCCCGGGGGCTGTACGCCACCAACATGCCGGTGGAGGTGGGCGGGCCCGGACTCTCAATGCTCTCGCAGGTACTCGTGCAGGAACAGGTGGGGCGCGTTACCAACGGGCTCGGCTGGGTTATGCACACACCACCGCAGTGGTGGGCGGAGGTGGCCACCCCCACACAACGTGATCGGTGGCTCATTCCGGCGGTGCGCGGCGAGCGGCACGAGTGCTATGCCATCACCGAGGAGTTCGCGGGCACCGACGTCGGCGATCTGCGTGCCACGGCCCACCGCGACGGCGACCACTACGTCGTCAACGGCGTTAAGTGGCATGTGACGTCCTACAACATCGCCGATTACTGCTTCGTTCAGGCTGTGCTCACCGGCGGCCCCCACGACGGGGATCACGTTCTGTTCGTAGTGGATCTGCCGTCGCCGGGCATCGAGGTGGTGCGCACCCCGGCCTACTCGCATCACATCGCCGACGAGCATCCGATCGTCTCCTTCACCGACGTTCGCATCCCCGCCGATCAGCTCATCGGCGCCGAAGGTGAAGGGATGACGTTCTCCCAGGACTGGTTTCGGTACGAGCGGATCATGGTGGCCGCACGGTGCGTGGGCGCGGCTTCGCGTCTCGTCGACGAGATGACCGGGTTCGCCGATGCCCGCGTCGTGGGCGGTACCCGACTCGGCGACCGCCAGCTCGTGGCCGCGATGCTCGCAGATTCGGCGGCGGAGCTCTTCGCCGCCCGCGCGATGCTCTACGCGGTGGCGCGGTCGGTCGATGCCGACGCCGACCGCAAAACCCTGCACGGGCGTGCGTCGATGGCCAAGCTGTACTGCTCCGAGATGGCCGGCCGCGTCGCAGATCGCGCCGTGCAGGTGTTCGGTGGACGCGGCTACATGCGCGAGAACGTCGCCGAACGCATGTTCCGCGAACTGCGCGTCGAGCGGATCTGGGAGGGCGCCAGCGAGATCCAGCGGGTCATCGTCGGTCGGCAGTTGCTCAACCGCGGTCCCGGCGCACTGCTCGGCGATCCGGTGCGCGTTCAGACCTCGACGTCCGGCGACGTGCCGGGCGCGACAGGATAAGGGAGACAAAATATGACCATTTCGGAGAATCCCGTGTCGATCCCCGCGATCGTGGTGGCCGACCCCACCTCGGTGGAACTCGAGGATTGGGGACCGCTGGCCGAGGCCACCGGCGAGGCGATGGCCACCCACGGCAAGACGTTGTGGACCGGCGAGGGCGACACCGAGGTCGGCGTGTGGCGCTCGGCACCGGGGCCCTCGCGGTGGCTGCTGGAGACCAACGAGTTCATCACCGTGGTGGCCGGCCGGATGACGGTCACCGAGGACGGTGGCGCACCGCTCGAGGTGGCTGCGGGTACGAGTGCGTTCTTTCCGAAGGGCTGGTCGGGGACGTGGGACATCCACGAGGAGATCCTGAAGGTGTATTCGATCTTCTGAACAACAACCACACGAATCATCGGTGCCGCTACACGCCCTTTTGCCCCCACCAGACGGCGGCCGGTAACCTCATCGGGTGAGTTCTACCGATCCGACGGGGGCCAGAGCGGCAGGCGTCGTGGCACGCGAGGCCGCACGTCGTCGCACGTTCGCGATCATTTCCCACCCCGACGCCGGTAAGTCCACCATGACCGAGGCGTTGGCGCTGCACGCACGCATGATCAGCGAGGCCGGTGCCATCCACGGCAAGGCGGGACGCAAGTCCACCGTGTCGGACTGGATGGAGATGGAGAAGGCGCGCGGCATCTCGGTGAGTTCCACTGCGCTGCAGTTCACCTACTCCCCCGACGGCTCCGATGACGCCGCCGCGGTGATCAACCTCGTCGATACCCCCGGTCACGCCGACTTCTCCGAGGACACCTATCGGGTGCTCACCGCGGTCGACGCCGCGGTGATGCTGATCGACGCCGCGAAGGGTCTCGAGCCGCAGACGCTCAAACTCTTCCAGGTGTGTCGCCACCGCGGTATCCCGGTGATCACCATCATCAACAAGTGGGACCGGCCCGGCCGCACCCCGCTCGAACTCATCGACGAGATCAGCGAACGCATCGGCCTCACACCTACACCGCTGTACGTGCCGGTCGGTATCGCCGGGGATTTCCGGGGGCTGCTCGACCGGCGGACCGGGCAGTACATCCACTTCACGCGCACCGCGGGCGGCGCCACCATCGCACCGGAGGAGATCATCGACCCCGACACCGCGCTCGAGCGGGAGGGCGACGCGTGGATCGCCGCCGTCGAAGAGAGCGAACTGCTCTCGGAGATGGGGCAGGATCACGACGAGGAACTCTTTCTCGCCGGGCAGACCTCGCCGATGATCTTCGCCTCGGCGATGCTGAACTTCGGTGTGCGGGAACTGCTTGACGCGCTGGTCGAACTGGCGCCGGCGCCCGGTCCGCGCACCGGCATCGACGACACGGTCCGTGAGGTGACCGATCCGTTCAGCGCCGTGGTGTTCAAGGTGCAGGCCGGGATGGACGCCAGCCACCGCGACCGGCTGGCGTTCATGCGCATCGTGTCCGGCGAATTCGACCGCGGCATGGTGGTGACGCACGCCCAGACCGGCAAGCCGTTCGCCACCAAGTACGCGCTGACCGTGTTCGGCCGCGACCGCTCCACCGTCGACACCGCCTACCCCGGCGACGTGGTGGGCTTGGTCAATGCGATGGCCCTGGCGCCGGGCGACACCTTGTTCGACGGCCCGCGGGTACAGTTCCCACCCATCCCGTCCTTTGCGCCGGAACACTTTTCGTCGCTGCGCGTCACCACCGCCGACAAGTACAAGCAGTTCCGTAAGGCGATGGATCAGCTCGACAGCGAAGGCGTTGTGCAGGTGCTGCGCAACAACACTCGCGGCGACGCCTCGCCGGTGCTCGCCGCCGTCGGGCCCATGCAGTTCGAGGTGGTGACCGCACGGATGAAGACCGAGTTCAACGTCGACACCGTGATCGAGCCGCTCGGCTACTCGCTGGCGCGACGCACCGACGCGGACAGCGCCCCCGAACTCGACCGCCAGCGGGGAGTGGAGGTGTTCACGCGCACCGACGGCGCGCTGCTGGCCCTGTTCAGTGACAAGTGGCGGCTGCAGTACATCGAGAAGGAACACGCCGACCTCACCCTCGAACCCCTTGTGGCGACGGCGGATTGATTCCACGCCGATGATGGTGCCCGTCGGCCGCCCAACCGGGGTGCGGCTTCTGCCGTTCGTCTGCCTTACCGCGGTGGCGCTGGTCGCCGGATGTTCCGGGGACGCCACCAGCACCGGCACACAGTCGGCTGCCGCATCGTCGTCGATGCCCGCCGAGTCGACGCTGGTCGATGCGCAACGCTGCGCGCAGAAGCCGCCGACCGGCGCCATCGACCGCACGGGTTACGACCTTCGCTTCACCCGCGGCCGGATCTACATCTCGAGTACGCCCGCTGCGCCACTGGCTGCCACACCGCTGCCGCCCGAGGGGGCGCCGCCGCAGCCCGCCACGCCCACCACGTCGACGTCGCGGCCGACCACCACGTGTCATCGGTTCGAGCGCTGGGGGGATCCGGTTCCCGACGTCCCGCCCGACTCGCTGCTGTTCGTGTTCAAGGGCGGCGACGGCGACGGTGCGCAGGTCGAGTTCCCGGTGAATGAATTGACCGGAGAACATCTTCCGCCGATCGGTGTCAGCCGACCCACGGTGGGACCACTCACCGGGCCGATCGCCGCCACCATCGGACTGTCGGCCGATGGCACGTTCCACAGTTCGGGAACGTGCCGCCTGCGCCTCACCGCGATGTCGGCGAAACGCGCCGCGGGGCACTTCGACTGTCCCGGTGCCACACTCGCCGACACCGATCCGCTCAACCCGGACGACGACGTCCCGTTCGACGAGGAATCCACCACACCACCACCTTCGGCGGCAGGTCCGGGGCAGGTCGATGCGGCAGTGTCGGCCGTCGATCTGGCCGGATGGTTCGATCTGCAGCCCTGACCCGCAGCAACTGTCAGCGCTGCAACCGTCAGCGCGGCAACCGTCAGGCGCCGACGATGGAGGCGATCATCGCCGGGTCGACCTCGTCGATGGTCGCCGGCTCGAAGGCAGGGTTGCGATCCTTGTCCACCAACACCGCGCGCACCCCTTCGGCAAAGTCGTTGGTCACCGTGATGCGTTCCGCCGCATGCAGTTCGCGGTCGAAGCATTCGTCGAGCGGCGAACTCGCGCCCGCGGCGAGCATGGCTGCGGTGACCCAGAGGCTGGTCGGCGACGCGCCGTCGAGCAGCGTCACCATCTCGTGCGCCCACTCGTCGCCGACCGCTCCGCGCAGACCACCGACGATCCCGATCACGTTGTCGTCGTTGAAGTATTCACCGATCTTGCGCAGCGGCAGATCGGTGTCGGGAGCGGCGGCGCCGCCGAGAACGTCGACGAGCGGGGCGCCGTCGCGGATCCTGCCCGCCACCCCGGGCAGGTCGGCCGAGGGCACGAAATGTGTTGCCAGACCGACGGTCACCGCCTCGGCACCGCGGATTCGGGCACCGGTGAGACCCAGCCACATGCCGACACCGGTGGGCAATCGCGGCAAGAAGTAGCTGGAGCCGATGTCGGGGAAGAAGCCGATCGCCGTCTCGGGCATCGCAATCAGTGCGCGTTCGGTGACCACACGGATCTCGCCGTGCACACTGATGCCCAGTCCCCCACCCATGGCGGCACCGTCGATCAGTGCGAGGTAGGGCTTGGGGTACTCGGCGATGAGTTGGTCGAGCCGATACTCCGAGCTGAAGTACCGGGTGACGGCGTCGGCGTCACCGGCCAGGGCGTGGTCGCGGATGGCGCGGATGTCGCCGCCCGCGCAGAAGGCCCGCTCGCCGGCCGAGGTCACCAGCACGGTGTCGATGGTGTCGTCGTCGCCCCACGCGAGAAGTTTGGCGTACATGTCGTCGATCATGGTCTGGTCGAGTGCGTTGAGGGCTTTGGGCCGGTCGAGGATGATCTCGCCGACACCATTGGCCACCTGGGTGCGGATGAACGACATGGACCCACGGTATCGGGTGACCGTCGCCGTCCTTTGTCCGACGGTGGATTCTCGCTCGCATTCGTCGACTCGATCGCGGTGACCGGCGCCGCGGCATTCCCGGTCATCGGGTGCATACTGACAGTCGATGAGCACCGACGGTCTCGACCTGCGCTCCCCGACCCGACCCTCCACTCCCGTCGTCCTGGTCCACGGACTTCGCGTCAGCGGCGCCCCGATGCGACGGATCGCCGCTGCGATTCCGGACCGCGACGTCGTCTGTCCCGACATGCCCGGGCACGGCACCCGCGCCGACGAGACGTTCACCCTCGACGGCGCGGTGTCGGCGGTGGAGGCTGCGGTTGCTCGGTTGGGTCGTCCAGCGGTGCTCGCGGGAATGTCGATGGGTGGCTACGTCGCGATGGCCACCGCGGCGTCGAACCCCACCGGTGTCGCCGGACTCGCCGTGTTGTGCGCCACCGCGCAGCCGTCACCGTTGCTGGCGGCACCGTTTCAGGTGTTCGGAGCGGTGACGGGGCTGCTCCCGGCGCAGGCGTCGCAGATCAGCCGATGGCTGACCAGGGTGGCGGTGGGCCGTGAGGTGTCCGACGACATGGAAGCGGGCGGGCTCGCCCTGCACTCCATCCGCGATGTGGTGGCCGAACTCAGTCGCTTCGACGCCCTCGACGCGGCGAGCCGCTTCCGCGGCCCAGCGCTGTTCGTCAACGGCGCCTGGGATCAGTTCCGGGTGAACGAACGGCGGTTCGTGTCGGCGACGCCTCGTGGCCGACTCGTGGTGGTACCGCGCGCCATGCACCTGTTCCCACTCATCCAGCCGGCCCTCACCGCCGGTCTTCTCGACGACTTCGCCACCTCGGTCGACGTTTTCGCTGGTTGAGGTCACCGTTCCCGCTGGTTGAGCTTGTCTCCGTCCGCTGGTTGAGCTTGTCGAAACCACCACCCGTTGAGCTCGCCGTTCCCGCTGGTTGAGGTCGTCGTTCCCGCTGGTTGAGCTTGTCGAAACCACCACCCGTTGAGGTCGCCGTTCCCGCTGGTTGAGCTCGCCGTTCCCGCTGGTTGAGCTTGTCGAAACCACCACCCGTTGAGGTCGCCGTTCCCGCTGGCTGAGGTCACCGTTCCCGCTGGTTGAGCTTGTCGTTCCCGCTGGTTGAGCTTGTCGAAACCACCACCCGAGGGCTCGCTCAACGCGGATGTGGGCACGCTCAACGCGGATGTGGGCACGCTCAACGCGGATGTGGGCACGCTCAACGCGGATGTGGGCACGCTCGACGCGATCATTCGAGCTGTTCGGCCACCTCGAGCCATTCCGCCTCGGCGTCGTCTTTTTCCTCTGTCACCGAACGTAATTCGGTTCCGAGAGTGACCAGCCGCTCGGGATCGGTTGCCGCGTCGGCGAGTTCGGCGTGAAGTTTCTCCTCGCGGTCGGAGAGCTGACCGATCCGGCGTTCGAGGCGATTGAGATTCTTCCGCGCCTCACGGTGTTCGGCGGCACTCAACCCGGAGGAGGGCGGTTCGGCATCGTCGGCCGTTTTCGCCGCCGACTTGCCGGTGGCACGATCACGTGCCTCGATCTCCTTGCGCCTCTGCAGATACTGTTCGATTCCACCCGGCAGATTCGTCAGCTTCCGGTCGCCGAACAATGCCCACGTACTGTCGCAGATGCGCTCGATCAGGTAACGGTCGTGACTGATCACCACCAGTGTCCCCGCCCAGTTGTCGAGGAGGTCCTCGAGTTGCTGGAGAGTGTCGATGTCGAGGTCGTTGGTCGGTTCGTCGAGCAGCAAAACGTTCGGTTCGGCCATCAGGATGCGGGTCAACTGCAGTCGCCGGCGTTCGCCGCCGGAGAGATCACCCACCGGGACTCGCTGCCTTGCCGGGGAGAATCCGAGTCGCTCGGCAAGCTGGGCGGCAGACATTTCCTTGTCGCCCACCATGATCCGCGTTGCCACCGACTCCACCGCGTCGAGCACACGCTGATCGGGGTCCAGATCGTCGAGTTCTTGTCGCAGCCAACCGATCTCGACGGTGACACCTTCGATGCGCCGACCCGGCGCCACGTCGACCTCGCCGGCCAGCGCACGCAGCAACGTGGTCTTCCCGGAACCGTTGACCCCCACCAAACCCACCCGCTCGCCCGGCGCCAGCCGCCAGGTCAGGTCGTCGAGCAATACCCGACGCGCACCGGACCCCTCGGTCGCCGGTGTCTCGATGTGGGCGTCCTCCAGCTCGATCACCACCCGGCCGAGGCGTCGGCGCGCAAACGCCGACAGGCTCACCGAATCACGCGGCGCCGGCACATCGGCGATGAGCTTCTCGGCGGCCTCCACACGGTAGCGGGGCTTGGATGTCCGTGCCGGCGGACCGCGTCGCAGCCAGGCGAGTTCTTTGCGGGCCAGATTGCGGCGTCGTTCTTCGGCGGCGTCGGACATGCGTGCGCGTTCGGCCCGGGCGAAGATCCAGTCGTTGTATCCACCCTCGTATTCGTCGACCCGCCCGTCGTGCACCTCCCAGGTGCGCATCGCCACCGTGTCGAGGAACCAGCGGTCGTGGGTGACGACGACGAGTGCGCTGCGGCGGGCCACCAGATGCTCGGCCAGCCATTGCACCCCCTCGACATCCAGGTGGTTGGTGGGCTCGTCGAGGATCAACACGTCGGCGTCGGTGACCAGCGCCGCGGCCAACCCGACACGGCGTCGCTGACCGCCGGAGAGTTCGTCGACGCGGGCATCGAGCAGCCCGTCGATCCCGATGCCCGCGAGGATGCCGCGGACCCGCGGATCACCGGCCCACTCGTGCACGGCCACACCCGGACCGCCGACCACCACGTCGGCGACGGTCGCGCCCGCGGGCAACTCGCCGCGCTGGGTGACGGCCGCCACCTTGATGCCACCGGCCCGCGACACCCGACCGCTGTCGGGTTCGGTGATCCCGCCCAGGATCTCGAGCAACGTGGTCTTACCGCCACCGTTGAGTCCCACCACTCCGATGCGCTGACCCTCGTGAACGCCCAGACTCACCGCATCCAACAGCGGACGAATGCCGTAGCTCTTGCTCACACGGTCGGCGTTGATCAGCGCGGAGGTGGTGGCAGGCGGCACCGGTCGAGGCTATCAATGTCGCCGGCAACCCCGACACCGATGGCCGCTCGCAGGTTCGATCGGCGACTGCGTCACTGCGTGGGGTCTGTCCCGCCGGCCCAGGTGTCACGGAACTCGACTGGCGTCATCCCGTACTGACGCTTGAAGTTTCGGGTGAGTTGATCGGCGCCACGGAAACCGTTGGCGTGCGCGACAGCGGCGATGGTGCGCCTTCTGTCGTCGTAGGCCAATTCCATGGCGGCGCGTTCGAGTCGCTTCTGCATGATGAGACCCGTCACGCTCAGTCCGGTTCCCTCGAACGCGCGGTGCAGGGTACGGACGCTGGTGTGCAGTCCGTTCGCGATCGAGGTGCACGAGAGCTCCGGGTTCGCAGCGCCTATCTCGATGGCGTCGATCACTGCTCGCCGGATGTTCAGCAACCCGGGCGCAGGTAGTTCGAAACTCTCACGTGAGGAGATCACGAGCAGGGCCATGCGCACCAAGATCTCATCGAGCCGGAGGATCTCCGGTAGTGCGTCACCGGAATCCTCGACGATGACTTCGGCGACGAAGTCGCGTGCCTGCACCGCGAGTCCCGACAGATCCCATGGCCGGGCGACGATCTCGGCCACGTCGACGTTCCAAACGCGCAGGAGGTCCATCGGGATGGCAATGGTGATCGCATCGATCCAGCGAGATTGGACGAGCACCTCGAACGGGTGGTCGTTGCGAAGCGCTACGGCCTGGCCGGGCATGACGGTGACCGTTCTACCCACGTGGGAGCACGTGTATTCGCCCTCGATCAGCATGCCCAGGTATACGGAATCTCCGAACACATCCTTGACCTGGCCCGCAGTGCGCGTCGACGACACGAATTCGCCGGTGTACCGCACGCACCACAGATTCCCGGTGTGACGGAACGACGTGGTCGACTGCCCGCCGGGGACGGCTATCGTGTGGCCGCCCAGGGTGCGACCACTCTCCCTGCTCAGCGAGTACTGGTGTCGTGAGGAATAGCGCGTCCGTGGCGCGGCGGTGGTGCCGGTGGCCGTCGAGCTCCGAGGTGCTCGCGCGGAGCGATAGTCGGCACTCGGGCCGCTGAGCCGACTCCCCATCCTGATCCCCCCTGCTTCTCCCGAAAGCGGACAATCATTTCGGTGTTTCAGATGCTAAATCATGTTTCGGAACATCACTGCCTATCTGCCGCGCGGGCCTGTCCGTCGTCAGATGATCTGCAACCGGAATTGTGAACATTCCTGCACGATCACCGCGGCGTGGATACCGTGTCAGAGGTGTGGCGCCACGGATCAGCGGTTGGGCAGGCATTCGTATCCGCTGCGCTGGCAGGCGCGTTCGGCGTCGCGGCGGCGTTCGCCGCGGGACCTGCCGATGCCGCGCCCCAGGTGGGTCCCGACGTGTCGAGCCATCAGCATCCCAACGGTGCGTCGATCGACTGGTTCGCGGTGCGCGCGGCGGGGCAGCAACTCGCGTTCGTCAAGGCCACCGAATCCACCTGGTACGTCAACCCGTTCTTCGTGCCCGACAGTCTCGTGATGCGGGCCGCCGGCCTCATCCGCGGTTCGTATCATTTCGCCGATCCCAGCAGGCCCGCCGCACCGCAGGCGCTGTTCTACGCCGGCATCGTGCTGGGCCAGAACGGCATCCTGGATCTGCCGCCCGCCCTGGACCTGGAGAGTTCGGGCGGTCTCGCCCCGGCGGCCCTGCAGGCGTGGGTCCGCGAGTTCTTCGCCACCCTGGAACCGCTCACCGGACGCAAGACGATCCTCTACACCTACCCGCACTTCTGGAACACCGCCATGGGTGCGACCCGCGAATTCGCCGACCACCCGCTGTGGATCGCCTCCTACAACGGGAAGTCGGCACCGGAGATGCCACGTGGCGGTTGGACCACCTGGACGTTCTGGCAGTTCACCGACAGCGGCCGGTTGCCGGGCATACCCACCCCGGTCGACCTCAACCGATACAACGGATCGATCGCATCATTACGCGCATTCGGCAACGCGCTCAACGCTTTCGGCAGCTGACACCGGCTGATCAGTCACGCGCGAACGCGGCGCGCACCGAGTCCATGTCCGCGCCGAGCGACTGCCCCACCACGTCGGTGTGGTCGGCCCGCAGGTGCGTGGTGAGGGTGACGTCGGCGCCTCCGTCACGCAACCGCCGCACCAGGGCCAGCGACAGCGGATAGGGCACCACCGGGTCGAGCAGCCCGTGGTCGATGCGGATCGGTACCTTCCATCCGCTCGCCGGAACGGCGGTGTAATCGCGCAGCGCATCGGTGAACGCCCGGTCGGTGAAGGCACGTGCGACCAGTGAACCCGGCGACACCGACCGCAATGCCTCCGACACGTCGCCCGCACACTTCTCGCGCGCGAGGTCGAAGTAGCGGGTGCCGTCGGTGGTGAGGTGATCGATCACTTTCAGATCGGGTCGCGCGTGATCGAGTCCGGCGAGCAGAAACAGCAACAGCCCCGAAGCCGTGTTCGCCCGGCCCAGGCTCGGCACGTGCGGGGCGAACGCCGCGAACACCGACTCGATGCCCGATGCCGGTGCCAGCGCGATCACTTCGCGCAGATGCAGTTCCGGCGCGTACTCCCCGGCGTAACGACCGGCGAACAGTGCGGCATGCCCACCCTGCGAATGTCCCATCGACACCCAGTCGACGCTCAAGTCGCTGTTGCGGCTGCGTGCCGCGCGCACCATGTCGATCACCGAGTGCGCGGCCGCCTTACCGCCGAGGTATTCGGTTGCCTCGGGTGACCCGAGGCCCGCGTAGTCGGTGGCGGTGACCGCGTATCCGGCCTCGAGTGCGGCGATCACCGCGGAATCGACGGCGCGGCCGGTCTTGGTGCGGCTCGGTGCGCATCGGTCGGCGATCCCGGTGGTGCCGTGCGCCCACGACACCACCTTCCAACCACCGGCCGGTGGTGTGCCTCGCGGCGTCCAGAAGATCCCGGTCGACGGTGCCAACCGTCCCGACTGGTCGCGGGTGAGGTATTCCACACGTTCGCCCGCGGCGGCGCCGGGTGGCAGTTGCCCGGCGAGCACCGCGTCGTGGGAGAGCACCGTTCCCGGTGGTGGTGTGGACGCGAAAGCGGTCGGGGTGATCACCGCCCCGGACACGGCGAGCACCGCCAGAACGATCGCCGATCCGCATCGGCGCCGCCACCGAAGCCCACGCCTCCCGCCAGAACCCTCACGTGACCCCCCGCTCACCCGCCCGCACCGGGCGGGGCTCACTCATCGTCGACCCGCCGTGCGCCGGCGACGGGACCGGTGGCGGTGCGCACCGAACGCGCCACCCCCGCACCCGACAGTTCCGCGGCCACCGCGACCGCCGCCTCGGCGTCGGCGCACAGGAATGCGCACGTGGGACCCGACCCCGATACGATTCCGCCGAGGGCACCGGCATCGGCGCCGGCTCGCAGGGTACGACGAAGCGTGGGCTGCAAGCTCAACGCCGCGGGCTGCAGGTCGTTGTGCAGATGAGCGGCGACGTCGTCGACTCGCCCGGCCGCCAACGCAGACGTCAGTTCGTCGGGAAATGCGACCCCGCCGGCCTCATTGGATTCGTCGGATCTGTTGTCGCGCAATCGATCCAACTCCCGGTACACCGCCGGCGTGGAGAGTCCCTCACGGGCGAAGGCGAGCACCCAGTGCAGTTCACCACGGGCGAGAACGGGCATGAGCTGCTCGCCGCGGCCAGTCCCGAGTGCAGTACCACCACGCAGCGAGAACGGTACGTCACTGCCGAGTCCGGCCGCGATCTCCGACATCTCGGCGCGGTCGATGTCGAGCCGCCACAGTTCGGCCAATGCCACCAATGTGCCGGCGGCGTCGGCACTTCCGCCCGCCATCCCGCCGGCCACGGGGATGCGTTTGACGATGTCGATGTTGACCCTGGCCTGACGCCCCACGTGCTCGGCGAGTGCCCGCGCGGCGCGCGCAGCGAGATTCGTGTCGTCGAGTGGTACCTCGGCCATGTCTCGCGCTCCCGGGCCACGGCCACCATCGGTGCTCATCTCGACGCGCAACGACGCCGCGGGCGCCACCGACACGTCGTCGACGATCGACAGCGCCTGAAACACGGTGACCAGGTCGTGGTAGCCGTCGTCCCGCAGCGGGCCGACACCGAGATGCAGGTTGACCTTGGCCGGCGCCTGCACCCGGACGGCGTCGGAGATCACCGACAAAGAGGTGGGAGACACAGGGAACCAGCCTAATCGAGTTGCCCGACAGCCGGTCGCCAGCGGCGCTCGACGAGTTCGGCCACATCATCGACCACCGTTACCGCACCGGCATCGACGAGTTCGGCCGCAGCGAAACCACCGGTGCGCACGCCCACGCAGGGACACGGCAACCGGTTGGCCGACGCCACATCCCACACACTGTCACCCACCAGGACCGCGGCCTGCCCACCGGCCCGCTCGAGCGCCACCGACAGCAGGTCGGCGGCCGGTTTGGAGTTCTCGGCGTCGTCGGAGGAGGTGACGGCGGCGAAGTCGTCGGCCGACAGTCCCAGCAATCGCAACGCGGCGTCGGTGAATTCCCGGGCGCCCGAGGACGCCAGGGCCACCCGGTACCCGGCGGCAGCCAACGACCGCACCAGATCGGCGGCCCGGGGAAACGGATTCACCTCCGGCAGCACCTCGCGGTATCGGTCGGCCCAGTCGGCCCGCAGCGCGTCGCCGAGGGCGTCCTCCACCTCGGCACCGCACAACTGACCCACCAGCACATCGCCACCCATGCCGATCGCGCGGTGAATCCGCCACCATTCGGGCCGCAGGTCGCGCGCGGCGAACGCGCGTTGCCAGGCCAGCGCGTGCAGATGTGTCGAATCGATCAGCGTACCGTCGACGTCGAGGAGGACGGTGTCCACCGCGGCATCGGGTCGACGTGGTCGCACGCTGTCCAATGCTGCACCTCCGGGTCGAGAATCTGGCCCTTTCACCTTCGCACACATCATGACGCGCACCCGACGTCCGCACCGGCCGGCCGTCGTCGCACGTCGACGGGAGCGAGATCATGGCAATACGTTTCGGATACACCTTGATGACCGAGCAGGCCGGCCCGAAGGCACTGGTGGCCGACGCCGTCGCCGCCGAACGCGTCGGCTTCGATTTCGCGGTCTCCAGCGACCACTATTCGCCGTGGCTCTCGGCGCAGGGCCACGCGCCGTATGCGTGGGCCGTGCTCGGCGCGGTCGCCCAGGCCACCGACCGCATCGACCTGATGACCTACGTCACCTGCCCCACCATGCGCTATCACCCCGCGGTGGTCGCCCAGAAGGCGGCCACCCTGCAACTGTTGGCGGACGGACGTTTCACCCTCGGATTGGGCAGCGGGGAGAACCTGAACGAACACGTCATCGGCGAAGGCTGGCCGGCGGTGACCGACCGGCAGTCGATGCTGGTCGAGGCGATCGACATCATCCGAGCGCTGTTCGACGGTGCCCTCGTCGACATCCGGGGCGACTATTTCCAGGTGGATTCCGCGCGACTGTGGGATCTGCCCGAGGTCGAGGTCCCCATCGGCGTGGCGGTGGCGGGCGAACGCGGCATCGCGCAATTCGCTCCCCTCGCCGATCATTTGATCGCCGTCGAACCAGACAGTGCGCTCATCGACACGTGGAACACCGTCGACGGCGCGCCGAGGATCGGTGCCGAGGCACGGGCAATCGGTCAGATCCCGATCTGCTGGGATCCCGATCCCGACATCGCGACCGCTCGCGCACATGAGCAGTTCCGGTGGTTCGGCGGCGGCTGGGACGTCAACGCCGACCTGCGCACCACCGCGGGTTTTGCCGCGGCCACGCAGTACGTGACACCCGCCGACGTTGCGGCGTCGATCCCCTGCGGTCCCGACCTCGACGCCATCGTCGAGGCGGTGCGGGCCTACTGGGAAGCGGGTTTCACCGACGTCGCGCTCGTCCAGATCGGCGGCGAGAGCCAGCAGGCGTTTCTCGCGCAGGCCGCCGCGCCGCTGCTGGACAAACTGCGCGCAGCCGCCGGCTGACCGGGTGCGGCCGGCGATTACGCGTCGACGCCTGCCAGTCGGACGAAGTCGGCGACGTCGAGTTTCTCGCCGCGGATCTGCGGGTCGATACCGGCGGCGCGAAGCCTGCGCTCGGCCTCGGCGGGCGAACCGGCCCAGCCGGCGAGCGCGGCGCGCATCGTCTTGCGGCGTTGCGCGAACGCGGCGTCGATGACGGCGAACACCTTCTCGCGCGTGGCCGCGTCGAGGGGATAGGCGTCGCGGCGGTCGATGCGCACCAGGCCCGATTCGATCTTGGGTTCGGGCCAGAACACGTTGCGGCCGACCGCGCCGGCGCGGCGCACGTCGCCGAAGTAGCGGGCCTTGACGCTGGGCACCCCGTAGACGCGGTTGCCCGGCGGGGCGGCGAGGCGATCGGCGACCTCGGCCTGCACCATGACCAGGGTGGTCGCGATGGTCGGGCATTCGGCAAGCAGATGCAGCAACACCGGCACCGCGACGTTGTAGGGCAGGTTGGCGACGAGCGCGGTGGGCGCCGCGGGCAGGTCTTCTGCCCGCACCGACATCGCGTCGGCGGTGATCACGTCGAGCGCCGCCGCCCGTCCGGGCGCGTACTGCGCCACGGTGACCGGAAGCCTGCTCGCCAGCACGGGATCGATCTCCACGGCGATCACCCGACCGGCGACGCCGAGCAGCGCCAAGGTCAGTGAACCCAGGCCGGGACCCACCTCGAGAACCACGTCGTCGGCGTCCACACCCGAGGCCGCGACGATGCGCCGCACCGTGTTGGCGTCGTGGACGAAGTTCTGACCGAGGGTCTTGGTGGGTCGCACACCCACCTCGTCGGCGAGCTGACGGATCTGCGCCGGCCCGAGAAGCCTCGGCGCCACGTCATCGGCGGGCGCCCCGTCATCGGGCGAGCCGGTGTCGGTCAGCGCAGGCCCAGTCGAGACGAGCACGCGGGCCAGGCACCCCAGCCCTGGGCCGCCAGGGTCTTGCTGGCGATGTCGATCTGCTCTTCGCGGGTGGCGAGGTCGGGTCGCGCGGCGTACTCCTGCCCGCCCCAGCGATCCCACGTGTTCTGGTCGAACTGGATTCCGCCGTAGAAGCCGTTACCGGTGTTGATGGCCCAGTTGCCGGTGGATTCACACTGCGCCAGCGAGTCCCACACCGACCCGGCGGGAACGAACGGTGCACCCGGTTTGGTGCCGACGCGCACGGTTGCCGCGACCGGCGCAGTGAGTTGCTGCGACGACACCTTGTCGCGCTTGACCACCTTGCCGTTGACGATCGTGACCTCGTAGGTCACGTTGGCCTTGCCGGGGGTGCCCGGCTTGAGCACCACCTTGCGGTCGCGCACCAGCGTCGGGTCGTCCTGCTTGATCTCCGGCGGCGCGATGTTCTCCACCACGGTGTCCTGCTCGGTGCGGATGCGGGTCACGTTGATGACCATGCCGGGAGTGACCTGCGTGTCCGCCGCGGGCACCACCTTGTCGGTGGCCGAGAGCGGCTTGCCGGTGTCGGCGAGCACGTCGGCGACGTCCTCGGCCGCCACGACGCTCTTGAACCGCACGCCACCGTCGATGATGACGACGGGCTTGGGCAGGGTCACATCCACCACCGCGCCGCTGACCGGGATGGCGCCGTCGGCGGCGAAGTTGGTCTCGTCCGCGCCGTGCGACAGGCCGTGCTGCGCGAGCAGGTCGTCGACGTGGACCGCCGTCGTCTTGATCTCCTGCTTCTTGCCTTCGACGTCGAGCGTCACGGTCTTCATGCGGTTCATCGTGATGGTCTGACCGTCGCTGAACCCGGCATCGGGGCCCGGCGTGACGACGTCGCCCTCGACCGGGGTGTAGCCCTGCGATCGCAGCACCGAATCGACCGACAGTGCCATCGTCGAGACCTGCATCTGCTGGCCGTCGACGTCGAGGGTCACGTTCTTGTGCATCGACACCGCAAGAACCCCGCCTGCGGCGACGGTGGCGAGCACGGCACCCACGGCGATGCGGGCGCGGATCGATTCGGAGTTGTGGATTTTAGCGAGAACAGACAAGGTCCAAACATCCTGGTCGGGAACACGGGCACCCCGCGGCGGCACGTCGTCGGCAGGCCCTGTCGGGACCTCCGGTCAGTCCGATCATCCGATCGAATGACGCCCACCCTGGTGCGGGATCACAATACGATAACGAGAAGGTCCGATTATCGCAAAGGCAGCTGGTAGGCCCGTCGCGCGTTGTCGCCGAGGACCCGGGCCAGCCGGGCGGGGTCCGCCTCCCGGATTCCGGCAAGCGCCCTGGCGGTGTAGGGCAGACAGTACGACTGATTCGGCTTGCCCCGGAAGGGATGTGGCGTCAGAAACGGAGCGTCGGTTTCGACGAGGAGCTGATCGTCGGGCACCACGACGGCGGCGCGGCGGAGTTCCGTCGCGTTCTCGAAGCTCACGGTGCCGGCAAAACTGAGGAAATAGCCGCGGTCGACGCATTCGCGTGCAACGTTTTGGTCACCGGAGAAGCAATGCATGATAACGGTCGGCGGGGCACCCTCATCGGCCAGAATGTCCAGCACATCGCGGTCGGCCTCGCGATTGTGGATCATCAGCGGCTTGCCGACGGCCTTCGCGAGCCGGATATGCCAGCGAAACGCCTCGTGCTGCACCGCCGGCGACGCGCAGTCGTCGGAACGGCCGGGCCAATAGTAATCGAGGCCGGTCTCCCCCACGGCGACCACCCTCGGATGTGTCGCCATCTGCTCGAGTTCGGCCTGCGCGGCGTCGTCGAGATCTGCGGCGTGCATCGGATGCAGGGCGACGGCGGCGTACACGCGCTCGTCCCAGTCGGCGGCGGCCACCGCCCACCGCGCGTCGATCATGTCGTCGGCGACTGTCACCACCGCGTCGACCCCCACACCTTCGGCATGGTCGACGATGGCGCGCACGGTGTCGGCGTCACGCCCCCCACAGGCGGCGAGGTGCGTGTGGGCGTCGATCAGCCCGTACAGCGGTTCGGGGTCGGGGGGCGGCTCGCGACGACGACGCCTCTTGGCGGCCTTGGCGCTCTCCGTCGCGGCGCCGGGTGACGATGCTGCGCTGTCGGTGGTGGCGTCGGTCACCACGTCAGCCTAGAGGTCGACGACTCCGGTGATCACCGTCGTGCTGTGCCCGCCGACCCAGATCCGGGTGCCGTCGTCGACCACGTGTACGCGTCCGGCACGTCCGAGCACGGTGCCCTGCGAGGCCACGTAGGTCTCCGGCAGCACCCCGGCGCCGCGTAGCCACACCGCGAGCCCGGCGTTGAGGCTGCCGGTCACCGGGTCCTCGGTGAGCCCGAATCCGGGCGCGAACGCCCGCACCTCCACGGCGATCGCCGGATCGTCCGGGTGCCCGGCCCCGTCATCCCCGCTGCCATATCGCCCCACCAGGCCCACCTGATGCGAGCCCAGCGCACCCCAGTCCGGCGTGATCGACAGCACACGCTCGGCGGAGTCGAGCAGCAGCGCCATCCAGTCGGGACCGTTGACCACCCATTCGGCGGCCAGCACGTGGCCGCGATCGATGCCAAGCGCGGAGACCACCTCGGCGACGATGTCGTCGGTGACCGGACCCGTCCGTGTCAGGGATGGCGCGGCGAAAGCGAGCCGCGAATTCTCGCGGCGAATCGGCACCAAACCCACACCACATTCCTGCACGATCTCGGCGCCACGCGGCACTCCCCCGGCCTGCAGCCACGCATGCGCCGAACCCAGCGTCGGGTGACCGGCGAAGGGCAGCTCACCGTCGGGGGTGAAAATGCGCAGCCGGTAGTCGGCGGCCGGGTCGGTGGGCGGAAGCACAAAGGTGGTTTCCGACAGGTTCGTCCAGTTCGCGAACGCGGCCATCTGCTCATCGGTGATCGCGTCGGCGTCGAGGACAACCGCAACGGGGTTACCGCGCAACGGTTCTGCGCTGAACACATCGACCTGGGCGAATCGGCGACCTGAGGGAAAGGGGTTCATCAGGCCATCTTCGGCGGCGAGCAATCGCGATGTCCACCGGTTTGCCCGTCGACGTGCGCGGCACACGCACCCTCGCCACAAATCGCGCCGACCACAGCGCAGGCGGGTAGCGTGTCGTAGGTGTTGGGTTTGCCAGACGCCATCTCTGTGGCCCTCTTCGACCTCGACGGTGTGCTCACCAGTACCGCCGTCCTGCACCGCGACGCCTGGAAGGCGGCATTCGACGATTTCCTCCGCGAACACGTCGGTGACGACTTCGAACCGTTCACCGAACAGGACTACCTCGACTACGTCGACGGCAGGCCACGTGACGACGGGGTACGCACCTTCTTGCATGCCCGCGGGATCGACGACGTGTCCGATGCCACGGCGGCCGCCATCGGCGAGGGAAAGAACGAGATGTTCCTGGCCAGCCTCGACGCCGGACATGTGAGCCCGTATCCGGGTTCGGTGCGCTACCTGGAGGCCGCGCAGCAGGCCGGTTTGCGGATCGCGGTGGTGACCTCGTCGAAGAACGGAGCAGCGGTGCTGGATGCGGCGGATCTGTCGAAGTTCGTGGAGATCCGGGTCGACGGGCTCGACATCGCCGAACGGGGGCTGCGTGGCAAACCCGCGCCCGACTCGTACCTGCTGGGCGCGCAACTGATGGGTGTCGAACCGGCGGCCGCGGCGGTGTTCGAGGACGCGATCTCCGGGGTGCAGGCAGGTGCGGCCGGAGAATTCGGGTTCGTCATCGGCATCGACCGCGTGGGCGGCAACCAGGCGGCAGCCATGAAAGAGGCCGGGGCCGACATCGTGGTGACCGATCTCGACGAATTGCTCGCCGCATGAGCCCCGTGCACGACCACGGTTTCGGATTCGACGTCAACCCGTGGCAGCTGCGGTGGCGCGGCTTCGACATGGACATGCTCGGACGCATCGAGACGCTGTTCGCACTGTCCAACGGGCACATCGGATTGCGCGGCAGCTTCGAGGAGGGTGAGCCGGTCGATCATCCCGGAACCTACCTGAACGGCTTCTACGAACTGCGCGACCTGCCGTACGCGGAGAGCGGCTACGGCTACCCCGAGTCGGGCCAGACCGTGGTGAACGTGACCGACGGCAAGATCATCCGGCTGCTCGTCGAGGACGAGCCGATGGACCTGCGGTACGGGCGCACCGAGGAACACGAGCAGGTTCTCGACTTCCGCACCGGAACACTGCGTCGCAACACATTGTGGACCTCGCCGACCGGTCGCACCGTGCGCATCAAGTCCGAACGCCTCGTGTCGTTCACCAAACGCACCATCGCCGCCATCCATTACGAGGTGGAACCGATCGGCGACGACATGAAGATCGTGCTGCAGTCGGATCTACTGGCCAACGAGCCGATTCCGGTGCCGGGCAACGATCCGCGCCTGGCCGCTGCGCTGGAGTCGCCGCTGGTGTCCGACCTTGCGACGTGTCGCAACTACTGGGGCATCCTGGTCCATCACACGCGCCAGTCGGGTCTGCACATTGCGGCGGGCATGGATCACGAGATCGACTTCCCCGCCACCGCGGACGCGTTCATCCGCGCCGACGACGACCTCGCCCGACTCACCATCGCCGCGAATGTGCCCGAGGGAACCAAACTTTCGCTGACGAAGTACATCGGCTACGGATGGTCGGCGCGACGATCGGTACCCGCGTTGCGCGCCCAGGTCGACGCGGCGCTGGCGATGGCCATGGAAACCGGATGGGAGTCACTCAAGGCCACCCAGGTCGCGTTCATGGAGGACTTCTGGCGCGACGCCGACATCGAACTCGACGGTGACCCGGAGTTGCAGCAGGCGGTGCGTTTCGCGCTCTTCCACGTGCTGCAGGCCGGTGCCCGCGGGCAGTCCCGCGCCATTCCGGCGAAGGGACTCACCGGGCCGGGCTACGACGGCCACACCTTCTGGGACACCGAGACCTTCATCCTGCCGATGCTCACCTACACGGTTCCCGCCGCGGCCGGCGAGGAGCTGCGATGGCGGCACGCCACCATGGACAAGGCGAAATCGCGGGCCGCCGAACTCGGCCAGCGCGGGGCGATGTTCCCGTGGCGCTCGATCAACGGTGACGAGTGTTCGGGCTACTGGCCCGCGGGCACCGCCGGCGTGCACGTCAGCGCCGACATCGCCAACGCCACCGCCCGGTACATGCGGGCCACCCACGACGAACAATTCGAGACCGAGTGCGGTGTCGAGTTGCTGGTGGAGACCGCCCGACTATTCGCCGGGCTCGGACATCACGACGTCAACGGACAGTTCCGTCTCGACGGTGTCACCGGGCCCGACGAGTACACCGCGGTGGTCAACAACAACGTGTTCACCAACCTGGCCGCGCAACAGAACCTCCGCGACGCGGTGGCCGCGGTGCATCGTCGCCCCGACCTCGCACAGAAGTTCGGTGTCACCAATGCCGAAGCGGCGCACTGGGAGTCGTGCGCCGACGACATGACCATCCCGTACGACGACGCACTCGGCGTGCATCAGCAGTGCGAGTCGTTCACGTTGCTCGGTGCGTGGGATTTCGCGGCCTCCGCGGGACGATATCCGCTGCTGCTGAACTATCCGTACTACGACCTCTACCGCAAGCAGGTGGTCAAGCAGGCCGACCTCGTGTTCGCGACGTACATGTTCGGTCAGGCATTCACCCCGGAGCAGAAGCTCCGCAACTTCGACTACTACTACCCGCTCACCGTCCGCGACTCCTCGCTGTCGGCGTGCTGCGAATCGGTGACCGCCGCCGAGGTGGGCTACCTCGACCTGGCCTACGACCTGCTGGTGGAGTCGGTGTTCACCGACCTGCACGACCTCCACGACAACGTGAGCAGCGGGCTGCACATCGCCGCGCTGGCCGGTGCGTGGATGGACTGCGTCGCGGGATTCGGTGGTATGCGCGACTTCGGTGGACACATCACGTTCGCGCCGCAACTGCCGCAACGCCTGACCTACATGTCGTTCCGCATGGTGATCCGCGAGTCGAAGATCGTGGTGGCCGTCGATCCGACGAGCGCGACGTATCGCTTGCTGTCGGGGCCGCCGATCGATCTGGCCCATCACGGTGAGAAGTTCACCCTCGACGAGGGACCGGTCACCATGCCGATCGAGCCGGTCGAACGGCGCGAGGCGCCGAAGGCCCCCGTCGGATGCGAGCCGTACCACCGGGAGTGATGCGCGACGCGACGGAGCGGGTTTAGGCCGTCGCTGCCGTCAATGGGTCTGTCGGGCCTGCGGATCTGCGGTCACGTTGCGTAGCGCGCGTTCACCGAGCGCCTCGAACACCCGCTTGGAGGACTCCGCCCACGGCATGAGTATGGGGAACACATGGAACATGCCGCGTTCCTCCATCGCGAACACCGGTACGTCACTGGATTCGAGGTGTTCGATGAACTCGCGGATGCCGTCGCGGAACATCTCGTTCTCGCCCCAGCACACGAAAGTGCGGGGAAACCATTCCGGATCGGGCGTGGCGTGGATCGGTGACACACGCTGGTCGTTGGGTTGCACGCCCTGCAGGTAGGGAGTGACGGGAATACTCCAGGGCAAGATGTCGTAGCGTGCGTTCGCGGTTACCGACTCATGATCGAGATCCAGGTCGATCTCGGGCGAGAACAGAACCAGCCCACCGGGTTTGGGCAGTTCACGATGGTGCAGCAGAGTCACCAGCGAGGCCGCCAGGCCGCCGCCACCGGAGTCTCCTGCGACGATCAGGTGGTCGGGGTCGATCCCGCGATCGAGGAGACCGAGGTAGACGTCGGCCGCGTCGTGCACGCCTGCCGGAAACGGGAACTCCGGCGCCATCCGGTAGTCGGCGATGAACATCTCGAATCCGGTGATCCGCACCAGCGCCGCGGCGAATGCCGAATACATCATCGGCGAGGTGCCGATGTAGCCGCCACCGTGCAGGTAGAGAATGGTCGCGCCGATCGGCTCCTTGGTGTCGGTGTCGTCGACGAAGTTGTCCGAAGACGCCTTGGCCCGGCACCAGATGCCCGGGACACCGTTGATCTCGTCCTCGGTGAACTCGACCTTGCCGAAGTAGCCGACGACCGGCGGCATCACCGTTTTGCAGATGTCGTCGATCACCTTCTCCATCGAGCGGAACTCCTCGATGGGCAGACCCATGGAATAGCCCATGAAGGCGCGCACGGTATTGCGGGTGACCGATTGTCCGACGTTGTCGAGCAATCCTCCGGGACCCTGCCACGGTTTGACGAACGGAACCCGCGCAAGGCCGTTGAGCAAACTTTCGCCCAGCCCCACCATCGTGAGCGCCGCCACGGGAACCGAAGCGGTCTCCACCTCGGTTCGATCAGCCATCACCATGGCGCAAGGTTAGCCTGCGCAGAGTCCGCGAAGCGGGCGGCCGTGTCGAGCGTGCCCAGATCCGCGGCGAGCGTGCCCAGATCCGCGGCGAGCGTGCCCAGATCCGCGTCGAGCGTGCCCAGATCCGCGGCGAGCGTGCCCACATCCCCGTCGAGCGTGCCCACATCCCCGTCGAGCGTGCCCAGATCCGCGGCGAGCGTGCCCAGATCCGCGGCGAGCGTGCCCAGATCCGCGGCGAGCGTGCCCAGATCCGCGGCGAGCGTGCCCAGATCCCCGTCGAGCGTGCCCAGATCCCCGTCGAGCGTGCCCGGTTGGGTGGTTTCGACAAGCTCAACCAGCGGGCCGGGCACGCTCAACCAGCGGGCTGGGTGGTTTCGACAAGCTCAACCAGCGGGGGGCGCTCAACCAGCCAGGGACGCTCAACCAGCGGGTGGTGGTTTCGACAAGCTCAACCAGCGGGGGGCGCTCAACCAGCGGGCGGCGGCGCTCAACCAGCGAGGGGCGCTCGAACGGCGGTCAGTGCGTGGCTACCGCGTCGGTGTCCGGGGTGACGTGCTTGTTGATGAAGGCGTCGAGTTCGCGGTACACCTCGTGCGATGCCTCGGCCCAGGGCATCAGGATGGGGAAGACGTGGAACATCCCCCGTTCCTCGAGCGACATCACCTCCACGCCCGACTCACGCAGTCCCGTCACGAAGTCGCGGATGGGATCGCGGAACATCTCGTCCTCGCCCGAGCAGACAAAGGTCGGGGGGAACCACTCCGGATCGGGGACCCCGTAGACGGCGGACACCCGCTCGTCGTCGGGCTCGATGCCGTGCAGATACGGGGTCACCGGGACGTTCCACGGCAGGATGTCCTTGGGCGCGTTGTCGGTGACCGAGTCGTGGGTGAGGTCCAGATCAACCTCAGGCGAAAAGAGTGCCACCGCAGCCGGTTTCGGCAGTCCTCGCTCGTGCAGGAACGCCAGCACCGACGTTGTCAGCCCACCTCCCCCGGAGTCGCCGGCGATGATCAGATGGTCGGGGTCCACACCGCGGTCGAGCAGACCCTGGTAGGCGTCGACCGCGTCGTTCACGCCGGCCGGGAACGGGAACTCCGGGGCCATCCGGTAGTCGGCGATGAACACCTCGGCCCCGGTACCGCTGACCAGCGACGCGGCGAACGCCGAGTACATCATCGGGGTGGTGCCGATGTAGCCGCCGCCGTGCAGGTACAGCACGGTGGCGTCGATCGACTTCTTCTGCGCGTGGTCCGCGACGAACTCGTCCGAACTCGCCCGGGAACGCAGCCACAGGCCGGGCACCCCGTTGATCTCGTCGTCGGTCACCTCCACCCCGTCGGTGAGCCGGATGAACGGCGGTATCACCACGCGGCACAGGTCGTCGAGAACCTTCTCCATGGATCGGAACTCTTCGATCGGCAGTCCGACGATGTAGCCCATGAACGAGCGCACGGCCTGGCGTGTGACGGACTGACCGACGTTGTCGAGCAGGCCGCTCGGCCCCTTCCAGAACGCCCGGAACGGCACTCTGGCCAGCCCGTTCACCATGTTGTCGGCGAGCCCCACCATCGTCAGCGCCGTCACCGGCACCGATGCCGTGTTCACCCCGGGACGATCAGCCATCACCATGGCTCCAGCCTATCCGCCCCGGGTGTCCGTGGCGGACGCCCGACGGTGCAATCGGGTGCCAGAATCGGTTGGTGTCAGATGCCCGCGCCCGGTGCGGGTCCGACATGGCCGCACCGCCGCGGCCTGATCCCACCACGTATCCTGAGCATCACTATGCCCACTGACCCGACCAGCACCGACGTGCCCGACTCCTACGGGGCCGGACGTCCGTACTACCTGACGACGGCGATCGCCTATCCCAACGGCGCACCACACATCGGTCACGCCTACGAGTACATCTCGGCCGACGCGCTGGCGCGGTTCAAGCGTCTCGACGGGTTCGACCTCCGGTTCCTCACCGGCACCGACGTGCACGGGCAGAAGATGCAGCAGACGGCGGAGGCCGAAGGTATCCCCACCGCCGAACTCGCCGCACGCAATTCCGATCGGTTCCAGAGACTGCAGGATCGGCTCGGTTCGAGCTACGACCGGTTCATCCGCACCTCCGACGCCGACCACAAGCGCGCGTCGGAGGAGATCTGGCGCCGCATGTCCGACGCCGGTGACATCTACCTCGACACCTACGCCGGCTGGTACGACGTGCGCGACGAACTGTTCTACGCCGAGGCCGACACCACCGTCGACGATGCCGGTAACCGTGTGGCCACCGACAACGGCCACGTCCTCACCTGGACCGAGGAGCAGACCTACTTCTTCCGTCTGTCCACCTATCAGGACAAGCTCCTCGATCTCTACGACCGCGACCCCGACTTCATCGGACCCGATGTCCGACGCAACGAGATCATCAGCTTCGTCAAGGGTGGCCTCACCGATCTGTCGGTGTCGCGCACCACTTTCGACTGGGGTGTACTGGTACCCGGGCACCCCGACCACGTCATGTACGTGTGGGTCGACGCCCTCACCAACTACCTCACCGGCGCCGGATTCCCCGACGACCCCGACACTTTCGCCCGGTACTGGCCCGCCGACCTGCACGTGATCGGCAAGGACATCATCCGCTTCCACTGCGTGTACTGGCCTGCCTTCTTGATGAGTGCCGGTATCGAACTGCCCAAACGCGTGTTCGCTCATGGCTTCTTGTTCAACAAGGGCGAAAAGATGAGCAAGTCGGTGGGCAACGTGGTGGACCCCGACAACCTGATCGACGAGTTCGGCCTCGACCCGGTGCGGTACTTCTTCCTGCGGGAGGTGTCCTACGGGCAGGACGGGTCGTACTCCGCGGAGGCGATCGTCGCGCGCATTAACGCCGACCTGGCCAACGAGTTCGGCAACCTCGCCCAACGCACCCTGTCGATGATCGGGCGGTACTTCGGCGGAAAGGTGCCGCAACCCGGCTCTTACACCGCCGACGACCAGACCCTGCTCGACGCCGTCGACGCCCTGTTGCCCCGTGTGCGTGCGCATTTCGACCAGCAGGCCATCCACCTCGGACTCGAGGCGCTGTGGTCGGTGCTCGCACAGGCCAACCGCTACATCTCCGCGCAGGAGCCGTGGAAGCTGGCCAAGACCGACCTCGAACGCACCGGCACCGTTCTGTACGTGTGTGCCGAAGTGGTGCGGGTGGTGGCCCTGCTCACCCAACCGGTGATGCCGGAATCGTGTGCACGGCTGCTCGATCTGCTCGCGGTGGGCGACCGCCGCAACTTCACCGCGGTGGGCGATCGCATCGTGCCGGGCACCGAATTGCCCAAGCCCACACCGGTTTTCCCGCGATACGAGGCGTGATCGAATCGCGCAGCGCCACCGCCGGTGTCACGGACGCCACCGCCGTGGCCCTGCGCACGCTGCGTCGTCTGGAGTCGGCCGCCCGCCGCCGGGGTGTGCCCGGACCCGCAGCGCTCGTCGGCGACTGGTGCGACGCCGATGCGGTGATCGCACCGTCGATCGAGATCCGTCGCGACATCGCACCGCCGGACCTGCCCACCCGATTCTGGTTGGGCTATCTGGGTTTCGGCGGCCGGCGCGGTCGAGAATCGGCGCTGCCGGTCACCGCGGGCGGCCTCACCGACAGGATTCTTCTGTTGCGCAACGGTTCCTGGGAGCACGTGGCGCTCGACGGGTCCGCGATGCCGGACTGGGTGCGGCACGCCGTCGACGACACGACGCCACCGGAGGCGCACACCGGCTGGACCGCGAACTGGACTGCACCCCCACACGAACCACACCTTGACGCGATCGAGAAATGCCTCGACGCCATCCGCGCCGGCGAGATCTACCAGGCGTGCGTCTGTACGCGCTTCACCGGAACACTCGACGGCTCGGCACTCGACTACTACGCCGACCTCACCCGCGGTACCGCACCCGCCAAATCTGCCTTCCTGCAAGGTGAATGGGGCGCGGTCGCGAGCTTCTCCCCCGAAACCTTCCTGCGACGCTCGGGCAGCACGGTGTGGTCGGCGCCCATCAAGGGCACCGTTGCCGCCGACGCCGACCCCGTGCTGTTGTCGACGTCGACCAAGGACGTCGCGGAGAACGTGATGATCGTCGACCTGGTCCGCAACGATCTGGGGCGCGTCGCCGAGGTGGGCACCGTACGGGTCGCCGACCTACTGCGCGTGGTGCCCGCGCCCGGCGTGTGGCATCTGGTGTCGAGGGTTCAGGCCCAGCTGAACCCGGCTGTCGGCAATGACCGGCTGCTCGACGCCACCTGGCCGCCGGCGTCGGTGACCGGAACCCCGAAACTGCGAGCGCTTGACCTGCTCGACGAATGGGAACCCGACTCCCGGGGCGTCTATTGCGGCGCGGTGGGGTTGGCCGGCCCCGACCATATGCTCGATCTCAACGTGGCGATCCGAACCGTGGAGATCGACCCCGGCGGGCGCACGTCGCTGGGTGTGGGTGGCGGCATCACCATCGATTCCGTTCCGCACCGTGAGTGGCAGGAGTGCCTCGACAAGGCGCATACGATCATCACCGCACGTCAAGCGCCTGTGGGGTAGCCTTGCGAAATGCGCACCGGCATCATCGACACGGACAGCGCCGCCTCCGCAGACGAGATTCGTGAGTCGCTGCTGTGTCGGGTGCCCGCCGACGCCCCGGCAGCCGCCGGATATCCGGCCGATTACCGGCCACAGCAGTCCATCATCGAATCCTGGCAGCGTGTCCGCGCCCGCGGCAGGCGCCATGACGAGCATGACCCGCCCCGCGTCGACCGCGCCGAACTGGCACAACTGCGATCGGAATCGCCGATGCGCCACACCGTCGGCGATTCCCTGGAGTTGTTCGCGTCGACTCATCACGATTCGGAGTTGATGCTCAGCGTGCACGACGCCGACGGGGTGTTGCTGTGGAACGAGGGGTCACGCCACGTGCGTTCGCACACCGACGCCCTCAACATCACCGAAGGGTCGCGCTGGGACGAGGAGTCGTGCGCCACCACGGCGGTGAGCCAGGTGATCGCCGATCCGCGTGCCCATCAGGTACTGCCCGCCGAACACTATGCGGACGCGTTGCGCGGAACATATTGCAGCGGAGCACCGGTGTTCGACCGGCACACCGGCGACCTCGCAGGCATCATCGCGCTGGCCGGACCGGCCCACGCCATCCAACCGGCGGCCACGGTGCTCGCGCACACCATCGCCACCCTGTGTGAACGCGGCATCATCGGTGCGCACCAGCGATCGCTACGGGCATTGCGCGAGTCCGCGTCGGATGCGTTCGCGACACTGCCCACCGCACTGCTCGTCGACGACGACGGCCTGGTGGCCGACAGCCGTGGCGTCATCCCACCACCGCGGGTGATCCCTCCGCAGGAGGGCGTACGCCAGTTCATCCCCGGTCTGGGATCGTGCGTCGCCGAGCGCGCCGGTAGCGGATGGGTGATCCGTCCCGCAGGTCCGGCACATCCCCTGCGCGTCGCGCTCGACCTCCAGGGCGAGCCGACCATCGCAGTCACCGGCGACGGCGAGGAGCGCCGGGTGGTGCTCACCCGACGTCACGCGCAGATCATGTTGCTCGTCGCCGACGCAGGCAAGGCCGGTCTGAGCGCCGCCCAGCTCAGCTATCACCTCTACGGCGACTCCGGTCACGTCGTGGCGGTGCGCGCGGAGATGTCGCGGTTGCGCCGCATGATCGGCCCCCTGATCTCCAGCCGCCCCTATCGGCTCGCTCCCTCGGTGACCCTGGACGTCACTGCGCGGTAGTGCGCGCGGCCAGCACCGCCTCGTACACCTCGCGCCGCGACGCCCCGGTTCCTCGGGTCACCTCGGCGCATGCGTCTTTCAGTCGATGTCCCGCAGCGACGAGAGCCTCGGCGCGGGTCGCCAGTTCGGCGAGGTCGGGTGCCGACTTCTCGCCGGGGGCCAGCACCACGGTGATCTCCCCACGCACGCCATCGGCGGCCCAGGTGGCCAGTTCGGCGAGGGTGCCGCGCCGCACCTCCTCGTAGGTTTTGGTGAGTTCGCGGCAGACGGCTGCGCGCCGATCGGGCCCGAGCACCGTGAGCGCGTCGGCGAGGGTGTCGGCGAGCCGGTGCGGCGACTCGAAGAACACCGCGGTGCGTGGTTCGTCGAGCAGGGTGGCCAGCCATTCCTCACGCTGTCCCTTCTTGCGCGGCGCGAATCCCTCGAAACAAAAGCGTTCCGACGGCAGCCCCGACACCGCGAGCGCGGTGGTCACCGCCGACGGGCCGGGCAGTGCCGTCACGGTGAGTCCCGCCTCCGCGCAGGCCGCCACGATCCTGAATCCGGGGTCGCTGACCGACGGCATGCCGGCATCAGTGATCAACAGCACCGTCTGACCGGCGGTGATCGCCTCGATGAGGGTGGGCGTGCGCGCGGCTTCCACCTGGTCGTAGTAGCTGATCAGGGTGCCGCCGATCTCCACGTCGAGCGCTGCGGCCAGCGCGCGGGCGCGGCGCGTGTCCTCGGCAGCCACCACATCGGCGTGGGCGAGCGCCTCGCGCAGCCGGGGTGAGGCGTCGCCGGGCTGTCCCATCGGGGTGGCGGCCAATACCAGCCGGCCGCCGTCCGTGCGCGCCGACTCCGGCCCGGACGCGTGCGAGGAGTTCGACGCGTGCGAGGAGTTCATGGTGTTCGAGCTTACGAGGTGACCCGCGCCGGGAGCGCAGCGAGCGGGCGGCATCAGCCCCGCGCCGGGAGCGCAGCGAGCGGGCGGCGTACCACCGCGCCGGGAGCGCAGCGAGCGGATCGGGTGTGCCCGCCCATTACGATGGGCCGAGTGACCATCGTCGACGACAGCCCGGCACGGCCTGACGCCGCGTCCGCCGACGACCGGACCCGCCCCGCGTTCATTCGCGCCATCGACCTCCGCTCCACGCGGATCCGACCGGTCCCGGAGATCCCGGCTCCGTTGTTCGGTGCTCCCGACCGCGCCCGCGGGCTGCTCGTCGGGCTGGTCATCACGCTGCTGGCCGTGGCCACCCGCTTCTGGGGGCTGCGCGGACCCACCGACCAGGGAACCCCCGTCTTCGACGAGAAGCACTACGTCCCCCAGGGCTGGCAGGTACTCACCGGCGGCAATTGGATCGAGGACAATCCCGCCTACGGCCTGGTGGTGCATCCGCCGGTGGGCAAGTGGCTGATCGCCGTGGGCGAGTGGATGTTCGGGTACGGGCCGCTGGGGTGGCGAGTGTCGTCGGCGGTCGCGGGCGTGGCCATCGTCGTGATGATCTATTGCGTGGTGCGCCGGATGACCCGCTCCACTCTGGTGGGTGCGATCGCCGGGATCTTCGCCATCTGCGACGGCGTGCTGTTCGTGCAGTCCCGGATGGGCATGCTCGACATCTTCCAGTGCCTGTTCGTGGTGGCCGCCTTCACCGCGCTGATCGCCGACCGCGATCAGGTCCGCGCCCGGATGCACACGGTGTATCTGGAGGGTCGGATCGACGATTCGGTGTACGGTCCCCGCCTGGGATTCCGGTGGTATCGGTTCACCGCGGGCCTGATGCTCGGCCTCACCTGCGGCACCAAGTGGTCGGGGATCTACTACGTGATCTTCTTCGCGCTGCTGGCGTTCGGATTCGACGTCGCCGCGCGTAAGGCCTATCACGTGCGCCGACCCTGGGCGGGCACGCTGGTGCGCGACGTGGTGCCCGGCGGTGCGAGCCTGGTGGCGATGCCGATCGCGATCTATCTGGCGACGTTCATTCCGTGGTTCACCAGCGAGACATCGGTGTACCGCTACCAGGTGGGCAACACCATCGGCGATGGCGGGATGTGGTCATGGCTGCCCGGGGCATGGCGCTCGCTCTGGTATTACCAGTCAGGGGTACTGGATTTCCATGCCGGCCTCACCAATTCGGCGGGCAACCATCACCCGTGGGAGTCCAAACCGTGGACGTGGCCGATGAGTCTGCGCCCGATGCTCTATGCCCTGGAGAACGGGCCCGATCAGTGCGGTGGTGCCCCGTGCGTGCGCGCGCAGATGCTGATCGGGTCGCCGGCCATGTGGTGGCTGGCGGTGCCCATGCTGCTGTGGGGGCTGTGGTCGTGGCTGATCCGCCGCGATTGGCGCTACGCCGCGGTGGTCGTCGGGTACGCCGCCGGATTCCTGCCGTGGTTCATCGAGCTCGACCGCCAGATGTACTTCTTCTACGCCACGGCCCTGGCACCGTTCCTGGTGATGGGGCTCGCGTTGTGTTGCGGCGACATCCTCACGGCCACACGGTCGTCACCTGACCGGCCACGTCCCGAACGGCAGGTGCTCGGCCTGCTCGTGGTGGCGATCTACGTCGGGCTGGTGGTGACGAACTTCGTGTGGCTGTGGCCGATTCTCACGGCGAGTCCCATCTCCACCGAGCAGTGGCATCAGCAGATCTGGTTGCCGAGCTGGGGCTGAGCCGACCGGTCTACCCGGCAGACTCGCCGGTGGCCCGTTTCACGAGGTCGACGATGGTGGGGCCGTCGATTCCCATCTCACGCAGTGCCGCAACGTGTTCAAAGGTGGCGCGCTGTGCCCGTTCGAGGGCGGTGTTCGCGCTGGCCTTGACGAAGGAGCCCCGGCGACCCCGGGTTTCGATGACGCCGGCGGCCTCGAGTTCACGGTAGCTGCGCGCGACCGTGTTGGGTGCGAGCCGCAGGTCGGCGGCGAGCGCGCGGACCGTCGGAATCCGTTCTCCCACCAGCAGATCGCCGCGGGCGATCAGGTCGAGAATCCTCAGCCGCAGCTGGTCGTAGGGTGCGTGCGCACTGTCCGGATCGATGTGTACCAACCGACCGAGGGGCGCAACGGTTTCCGTCACAACGGGTCCCTCGACAGCGGACACGACATGCACCGCGGCCCGCCGCGACCCGAACCCAGTTCGCGCCCTTCGATTTCGATCACTTCGATACCGGAGTCGATCAGACGGTGATTGGTCTCGACGTTGCGGTTGTAGGACACCACCACTCCCGGCGCGAGGGCGAGTGTGTTGTTGCCGTCGTCCCACTGTTCGCGTTCGGCGGTCACCGGGTCGAGTCCGGTGTCGATGACGTGCAGCTTCTCGATGCCCATCGCCTCGGCGGCGGCCTGCACGAACGGTTGCGCCGTGGTCACCGACACCGATCCGTCGCCGGCGTCGCGAAGGGTGAACGCCGACATCGAGTCCCGGATGTTCGGATACATCACCACGGCGTCGGTGTCGACCATGGTGCAGACGGTGTCCAGATGCATGAATGCCCGCGCCTGCTCGATGGGCACGGCAAGCACGGTGTGTGCCAGCCCGTCACCGAACAGGCTGCGCGCCAACGCCTCGGCACCTGCGGGTGTGGTCCGCTCCCCCACTCCCACGGCCACCACGCCGGGTGCGAGCAACAGCACGTCGCCACCCTCCACCGGGGCCACCTGCGATTCGTAGGCGCGCCGCGTGCCGGTGAAGAAGGGGTGATGGGCATAGATCAGGTCGGTCAGCGATGTCTCGCGCACCCGCGCCGACAACGCCAGCGAGGTGATGGCGAACCGGGGTCCGATCCAGAACGAGCTGTCGCGGGTGAACAGCAGGTTGGGCAGCGGCGCGATGGCGAATTCCGGGCCATGGTGCATCCGGCGCACCAGCGACGACGACGCGGCAGCGGGGCTGAGCGGTAGTTCGTCGAAGGTCATGCCGGCGATCAGCAGGTCGGCGAGGTCGGGGGCCGCGAGCCCGCGCAGATGCGTGGACAGTTCCGCGGCGAGGTGCGGGCCGAGCAGTCGCGCGTTCACGGCGGCGGCGATTCCCTGGATGCGGGCCGCTCCGCTGTGCTCGATGGTCTCCACGAGTAGATCCCCGAGCAGGAACACGTCCACCCCCCGGCCGCGCAGGGCCGCGGCGAAGGCGTCGTGTTCCTCCTGCGCGCGGGTGACCCACGGGAGGCCATCGAAGAGCAACTGGTCGCTGTTGCGTGGTGTCAGACGCCGCAACTCGTCGCCGGGGCGATGCAGCATGACCGCCCGCAGTCGCCCCACCTCGGAGTCCGATCCCAGTGCGTAGGTGTGCGACGCGGAGGTCATGGACCCACCCTAGTGCGTTGTGATCGCGCGCTCAGGGTCATCGAGTCTCGGTGGGCCCAGCGGGTCTCGGTGGGCTCAGCGGGTCTCGGTACAGAATGGGCGGCTCAGAGGAGGACGACCTGCACCGGTGCGTGTCGTGGTCCTCATACGCGCCCGTTCTGTACGTATGGCCTTCCGTGCACACGACCTTCTGTACACACGACCTTCCGTACAAGGACTCTGTTCATACGACTCTGTTCATACGACTCTGCGGCGACGCCGACATCATCGGGTCGGACCGTCGGGAGTCGGCGGCGGCGCAGTGAGCTTGGCCTGCGCACCGACCACTTCGGGTGCGGTCTCGTGCGCGAACAGCCAGAACAGGAGCGCGATGCCCGCGACCACCGCGCTGAGCACGAAGGCGGGACCGAATCCTGCGCGCTGCGCGACGAACCCGGCCACCAGCGGACCGGTGATCGCGCCGAGGTCCGACGACATCCCGTAGGCGGCCAGCGCCGACCCGCCCTGCCGGCGTGCCCCGAGTACGTCGGCCAACGCGGCCTGATGGGTCGGTGCGAACAGTCCCGAACCCACCCCGGCGAGCAGCGAAAGGCCCATGGCCACCGGAAGGTTCGGTGAGTAGCCGAGACCCACCGTGGCCGCCGCCATGATCGCCAGGCCCACCAGCATCACCGGTCGGCGACCGAGCCTATCCGACATCCGGCCCGCCACCAGGATGGCCACCACGTTGCCCGCCGCATACACCGCGAGCACCACCCCGGCCATCGCGGGAACCGCGCCGAGACCTTCGGTGATGAACAGCGGCACCACCGCCACCCGCACACCCATCGACGCCCATCCCTGCGTGAAGTTCGACGCGATGATGGCCCGGTAGGTGCTGTCTCGCAACGCCGTTCGCAACGCCATCACACCCGGTCCGTCGTCGCTGACGGTGTCGGCGGCGCCGGTGTCGCGCAGTTGTGTCGCCACCACCGCCGCGGCGATCACCAGGGCGACGGCGTAGACGATGAACGGCATCCGCAGACCGAAACCCACCAGCAGAGCGCCGATCAGCGGCCCGGTGATGCTGCCGATCAGGAACCCGGCCGAGAAGAATCCGGCCACGCGACCGCGGATCTCGTTGGGCGAGAGCCGGATCAGCAGGGCCATCGCCGAAATGGTGAACATGGTGGAACCGATCCCACCGAGCCCACGGAACACCAGCAACTGCCAGTAGCTCTGCGCGAAGGCACACGCGAGGGTGCTCGCCGCAACGATCAGCAGGCCACTGAGGTAGATGCGCCGTTCCCCGAGCACGGTGACGAGCCGACCGGTGGCCGGGGCGAACAGCAGCCGCATCACCGCGAACGCCGAGACCACCGCGGACACCGCGGTGTAGCCGACGTCGAAGCTGCGCGCGAAGCTCGGCAGCGCGGGAGCGATGAGCCCGAAGCCCAGCGCGATCACCACGTTGGCCGACAGCAGCACCCAGATACCTCTGGGGATCTGCCTCATCGGGTCCTCACGTGGCCTCGGCCGTTTTGTCCAGGGCTTCGGCGGTGCGCGCCCTGCCCAGTTCGATCATCTCGGTGGCCTTGTGGAAATCCAACGTGCGCACCGATTTCCGCGGTATCCGGATCAGCACGTCGGGTGGGTATCCGGCCACCTGGTAGCGGGTCAGGGCGATCGACATGATGTCGAGAGAACGCAACAGCACCTCCACCCTGCCCATCGGGGTGGCACGGTCGGGCTCCGGCTCGAGTTCCACCTCGGGGTCGGCGTCGGCGACAAAGCGTTCGCGCACGGAGCGCACCAGATCGTTGTCGAGCAACGGCTCCACGTTCCGTCGGATCATTCCCTTGGTCTTCGGGGTGGCCGACACACCCTGCCCGGGCGGATCGTCGGCGTCGAGGACCACGCCGATCGTCACGTCACTGGGCACCGCCGAGGTGGGTGCCACCGGAAGCGGATCGAGGATGCCGCCGTCGGCGAGTAGTCGACCGTCGTACTCGTGGGGCCGGATGACGCCGGGTATGGAGATGGATGCGCGGATGGCGTCCACCAGGCTGCCGCGCTGGAACCAGACCGGCCGGCCGGCCGTGAGGTCGGTGGCCACCGCGGTGAAGGCGATGGGCAGATCTTCGATGACGGTGTCGCCGACGATCTCACGCACGTGGGCGAGGATGCGCTCGGCCCCGATCATCCCGCCCGGCTTGGAAAGGGAGACGTCCAACAGTCGCATGACGTCGAGTTGGTTGAGTCCGCTGATCCACGTCTCGTAGTCGTCGAGTCCGCCCGCGCAGTAGAGGCCGCCGACGAGGGCGCCCATCGACGAGCCGGCGACGGCCACCACGTCGTATCCGCGCGCGTCGAGTTCAGCGAGGACCCCGATGTGGGCGTATCCGCGCGCACCTCCGCTGCCGAGGGCAAGCGCCACGCGCGAGGGTCGGGCCATGGGTTTCAGACTATCCAGCGCTTGGGGAACACACCGGCGCGGCCGTCAATCGGTGATCAACCGTCGCGGCCCCGGTCCGAGCCGGTTGAGCTCGTCGCCGGGGTTGAGCAGGTGACACGACCCGAGCGACAGGCAGCCGCAGCCGACGCACGAACCGATCATGTCGCGCATGTTCTGCAGCAATGCGATCCGCCGGTCGATGTCGGCGATCCAGCGTTTCGACGCGGCCTCCCACATCGAGCGCGGCGGCGATTCGTGGTCGCCGAGTTCGGCGAACACCTCGGCGATCACCGACAGCGGAATGCCCGCGGCCTGCGACGCCCGGATAAAGGCCACCCGGCGGAGCATCGCGCGGTGGTACCGACGCTGGTTTCCCGGCGTGCGGCGAGCGAAGATCAGTCCCTGGTCTTCGTAGAACCGCACCGCCGACGGCGCGATCCCGGCACGTTGGGCCAGCTCTCCGACGGACAATTCGACTTTCTTCAGCCCCATCACACAACACTAGGCGACTTCAAGTGAACTTGAAGTCGCCTGGTGTCGGGATTATCGCGGGATACGCGTCAGGCGCGAACCACCATCACCGGGCTCTGTGCCTCACGCAGCACCTTCTGGCTCGTCGAGCCGAGCAGCAGTCCGCGGAAACCGCCACGACCGCGGCTGCCGACGACGACCAGCGACGCGTTGTCGCCAGCGGCGTCAATCACCGCCTTCGCGGGATCCTCGGGCAGCACCTTCCGCTCGACGGTCACGTCGGGATAATCCTGCGAATACCCCGCGAGGCGCTCGGAGAGTGCTTCCACCGCATCCTGCGACATCCGGGTGACCTCGTCGGGATCGATGCCGTAGCCGTGCAGCGCGTCCACATCGAGCGGCGTCCAGGTGTGGACCGCCACCAACGGGACGTTGCGGAACGACGCCTGGCGGAATGCCTCGGCCACCGCGGCGCGGCTGGTCGGCGAATCGTCGACTCCGACAACCACGGGACCGTCGCCACCGGGACCGTCGATCACCACGACGCGCCCGTGATGATGAGCGGCGATCGTGGTGCTCACCGACCCCAGGAACAGGCCCTTGACGCTGCCGAGTTTGCGGGTACCCACCACGATCATCGAGGCGTCCTTGCCCAGTTCGAGCAACACGCGGGCGGCGTCGCCGTCGACGATCGAAGTGTGCAGGGTGACCTCGGGCGCCACTTCCTTGGCTACCGCGGCGGCGCCGTGCACGGCGTCGGTGGCATCTTGGCGAATGGCATCGATGACGTCTTGCGGGATGATCAGGCCGGGTGCGTAGTCACTGGTGCTGGCGTCGTAAACGCCCACCAGCTTCAGATCGGACTTCTCGGCGGCCGCGGCCTTGGCCGCCCACCGCACCGCGGCGAGGGCCGCATCCGAACCGTCAACACCGACGAGAATCGCGTTCATCTGTGGTCAACTCCTCTTCTCTTCGTCACACCCGTTTCCTGGTTCCATGGTAGTCCCGGCAGGGGTGCCCCCGGCAATAGGACAACGTCCCTACCAGGCAACCCCGACGCCCCGTCGTCGGTGCGGATGTACCGTGGATGCACAGGAGGTGTACGGCGCCGGACGCACCACACCAACCCGCTCCGGCGATGACTGCGATCATGACTGAGCCACAAAATGATTCGCCCCCACCCGACCCGCGGCGCGATGACGCCGCGTCGTCAAGCCCTCCCCCGTCGGACATCCGCGCCGCGGTGACCGCAGCGCTGGTCACGGTCGCTTTCGCGGTGGCCACCCTGCTGGTGGCGGCAGCCTCGTCGGGTGGCCTGCGCACCGTGCTGGTGGTGGTCGCGCCGATCATCGTCCTCATCGGAGCGGTGTTCACCGCCTTCAAGACCTATCGGGTGTGGCAGGCCGGCGGACGATGGCAGGTGTGGCAGGGGGCCATGTGGTTCCAGTTCGCGTTCTTCCTCATCATGCTCTTCACCAGCGCCCCGTATCTGCTGGGAGAGTAGCCCCGTCGAGCGTGCCCAGAATCCCGTCGAGCGTGCCCACATCCCCGTCGAGCGTGCCCAGAATCCCGTCGAGCGTGCCCAGATCCCCGTCGAGCGTGCCCAGTTCGGCGTCGAGCGTGCCCACATCCCCGCCGAGCGTGCCCATATCCAACTCGAGCGTGCCCAGAATCCGGTCGAGCGTGCCCACATCCCCGCCGAGCGTGCCCAGATCCCCGTCGAGCGTGCCCAGTTCGGCGTCGAGCGTGCCCACATCCCCGCCGAGCGTGCCCTCGATCGTTCAGAAGTAGCCTCCGCGCGACTTGATGGCGACCCCCACGTCGGTGACGATCTTCCAGGGAGCGTCCCGAACCTGCTGTGCCCGAACGCGGATGACCTTCCAACCGTCGTCATCCAGTTTCCGATCACGTTCCGCATCGTGCGCCAACTGCTCCGGTGTGGAGTGGAAGTCCTCACCGTCGTACTCGACCGCGATCTTGAGACTCTCGTACCCGAGGTCGATGCGAGCGTAGATGTGTCCCCAACTGTCGGCGACCTCCATCTGTAGGTCCGGCGACGGCAAACCGCCACGAATCAGGATCAACCGCAGCCAGCTTTCCGGTGGTGACTCCGCTCGACCGTCTGCAAGCGCGGCGACTTCACGCAACTGAACGATGCCGCGAACACGTCGGTGCGCTTGGACATAGGTCACCAAGTCGGTCGACGTCAATCCGGTCGCCCGCGCCAACGCATCGAGGTAACCGAGCGCACGCCACGGAGGTCCGACGCGACCCAGATCAAATGCTGTACGAACCGCACTGGTCACGCTGATTCCGTCGATCGACACGACGTCCGCCGCCGACAGTTCGGTCCGATACACCTGCGATCCGCGACGTCGCTTGCCGCAGCCGGTCGGGTGACGAATCAGGTCGACGGTGAATTCATCGTCGTACCAGATACTTCCGTGCATGATGGCTGCCGCGGTCCGTGCAACCACGGGATAACCGTCGGCGGCGTGGAAGGTGGCCATCACATGCTCTCGCGCCGAGAGGATTACCTCGCGCGGAACGAACAGTCCACTCGAGAGGCGGCGATACGCGCCGTCGAACTCATCCGAGGAAAGGCCGAGGTTGCTTACCGCCTCGCGGCGCCGGATGAGGTGTTTGTCGATGTCGACGTCGTCGGTCGTCTTGTTCATGTCGGTTGGACGCACGCACTGCCGTCTCCGGTTTCATGAAGTTTTGTGCGGTGCCTTCCATGCCGATCACTCGAATGGTCGACGCCACGTCAGCGCGAATCGGAACATCGGTAGTCGTGTCCACTGCACTCCGGGTAGGACGTCCTCTGCGCATGCGCGAACCTCCGCATACGTGTGCGGTGGTGGCCACACCGTCGGCGCCGAGTGCTCCCAGTAACCTCGCCTCCGCGATAGCCACCGATGTTGAACGGCTCCGGCCAGATCGACACCGAAGTCGGTGAGAGACCTTGACCGCGCAAGTCCCACTACCACCAGAATCCCGCCCGGGGAGGTCAACTCGGATAGCCGCATCAACGCGGCGGCCTGATCGGGTAGGTGATGCAACGTGGCCACCGACGCGACCACGTCGAAGGTCCGACCGAACGGGTGCGTCATTACATCACCGCAAATCCATTGCACGCCCGGAGCTTCTGCGCGAGCGGCTTCCAGGACGTCAGCATCAGTGTCGATGGCCGACACGTCGGCGACGATGTCGAGCAACTCACCCGCCAGGAGGCCGTTGCCCGTACCGACATCGAGTGCGCTCCGTGCGTCGGCGGGCGTCGCGGCGCGGACTATCCGGTGGTAGTGCACATTATGGTTCCACCGCCCATGCAATTCGTCCGCCGCCACGAGTCGACGCTACATCCCCGGGGCCGATGCGTCGTCTGTCGACCGTCGAGCCGTTCACCGCCATTCACCCCCGAAAGCGGGCACGCTCGACCGAGTTCTGGGCACGCTCGACCGAGTTCTGGGCACGCTCGACCCGCCGCCCCCGCTGGTTGAGCTACTCCCCCGCTGGTTGAGCTTGTCGAAACCACCATCCGCGGGCACGCTCGACACGGAAGTGGGCACGCTCGACCGAGATCTGGGCACGCTCAACGCCGATCTGGGCACGCTCGACCCGGATCTGGGCACGCTCGACGGCGATCTGGGCACGCTCGACGGCGATCTGGGCACGCTCGACTAGCCGAGCGCCTCGATCCGTTCGGCTACCTCGATGGCGGTTGCGGGTCGTTCACCGGACAGGGCAAGGCAATTCGCGATCAGTGTGCGTTCGTCACGGTTGAGGTTCTCCGACAAAGCCGGTGGCGTCGACAGCGCGGCGCGGATCGCGAGCAGCGGCTGCGTATCGGGCACCTCGCCGTACACCCCGGTTCCGGTGAGCGCACGATGCAGGCACGCGCCGAGCGACCAGATGTCGGTGGCGCGCGAGGGCAGATCACCTGCGAGCAGCGCGGGATCCATGTACTGCACCGCGCCGGGTTGGGCGAAGCTGGTGACGGGCTCGTCGGCGGCCAGCACGCGGGCCAGCCCCAGGTCGGAGATCTTGCCGCCACCGGCGGGACGCGCGGCGGTGGGCTCGGTCAGCATGATGCTCGCGGGCGTGATGTTGGCGTGCGCGATACCGGCCTCGTGCAGTGCGTCCACCCCTCGCGCCGCGTCGGCGATGGCCGCCAACGCACCCGCACGCGTGGTCGGTTGCGTCGGCTCCTCCAGCGACCCGGCCGGGAAATACTCCATCGCGTACATGAACTGCCCTTGCAACACCGCGTCGTACAGCATTGCGAGATACGGCGAGGAAACGGCCGCGAAGGCCCGCAGTTCACGCACGCCACGACGGTAGGCGTCGTCGCTGCAGACACCGCTGAACACCTTGAGCACCACGCGGTCCGTCGACAACCCGAGGCGCGCGGGCGGCACCGCCAGATAGAACGTTCCGTTGCCGCCCGCGCCCAGCCGGCGCAAGACGCTGAAATCCGCCAGTTGCTGCGGGACTTCGACTGTGGCCATGTCAGTACCTCTCGCGGGAAGGGTCTGTCGGAGACGTGAGTTCGGTGTGGTCGGGAGACCGCAGGTGAGGCACGGGGGCGGGCTCGGGCAGCGCGTATCTCAGCGAAATCCGTTCACCGAGGGGCTCCTCGGTGGTTCCGGTGTTGTCGGCGACAACGAAAGCGGCTGCCTCGGTGGATCGTTCGACATCGGACGAGATCACCGTGACCTCGTCCCGGGGCTCGCCGGACGCGCGGATGGCGGCGACATCCACCCGTACACCATGCGCGATGACCGGAGCCAGGTCCGCGAGCAGCCGACGCCGGGACATCTCGGTCTCGATCCTCAGTCTGCGACGTTCGGACAGGGCCACGCCCGCGCTCACCACGATCGCGGCACGCCCGTGACGGCTCTCGGCGGCCACGCACGTCAACCGGTCCGGATGTCGGTCGGGCACGTCCTCGTCGACGACGACGGTGGGCGCGGAGGTGACCGACGATGCGAGGTCGCGCCACGCCGACGCCAGTACGACCACGTCGGCCGCGGCGTTCTCGGCCAACTCGGCAAGATCGAGCGCAGGATCGGCGGTGAATCGGCACAACTCCGACACCGTCGCCGACTGCGGCAGGGTGCGCCCCAACGCGCGGAGTTTTTCTACGGCGGAGGCCATTTCGGCGAAGTCGGGCACCAGCGGCACTCCCACCTCGAGCCGTTGTGAACCCGGCGTGATGCGCAGCAAACCGACCAGGACCACGTCGGCATCGGCGCCGAGGGTGAGCAGACGGGAATGCCTGCGCCGCACATCGTCGACCGAACCCGACAGGTCGTCGAGCACCAGCATGATCCGTGTCGCCGTGCCGGCAGCCAGCGCACGACGCTCCGCCGCGGCAATGTCCTTGCTGATCACCGAGTCCGGGTAGACCAGCCGCAGCAGCGGCTCGGTGAGCACCGTGGTGACAAGCGCCATGATCACCATCATGGCGAACAGTTCGTCGGAGAGAACGCCGAGTTGTTTACCGGCGGAGAGGATCACCAGTTCGGTCAGTCCGCGGGTGTTCATCAGCACGGCGATCGCCGCCCCCTGGCGCGAGGGTATTCGGCTCAGCCGGGCGCCGGTGTAGGCGCCGACGAACTTGCCCCCGATCGCCACGAGAAGAATGAGGAGCAACTGCCACCAGCCCTGGGGTCCGATGCCGGTGAGGTTCACGCCGAGTCCGGTGACCACGAAGAACATCGGCAGCAACAACAGCACCGACGCCTGTTCGAGACGCTCGAGGATTTCGCGGCTCAGCGCCTCGCCGCCGACCTTGGGCATCACCGCACCGAAAACGAATGCGCCCAGGATGTAATGGATTCCGATGAGTTCGGTGGCCGCGGCCGACGCGAACAGGCCGATGAGGATGACCGCGAGAATGTCGGGGGTCATCCGCCCGGCCCGGTCGCGCCAGGCCACCAGACGTCGCAGCAACGGGCGCACCACGATGAACATAACCGCCGCGTACACCAGGGTGAGTCCGACGATCCGCGCCACCGCCAACGGACTGCCGCCCTCGATGATCGCGATGACGAACGCCAACAGCGTCCAGGCGATGATGTCATCGACCGCGGCCGCCGCGAGGCTGAACACACCGGGCGGGGTTCGTTGCATCCCGCGATCGGTGAGGATGCGTGCCAGCACGGGAAAAGCGGTGATGGACATCGCGATACCGAGGAACAGAGCGATCCCCAGCCGCGTCACCTGTTCCCCGCCGACCATGTTGTGCGACGGATAGAGGATCAGCGCGAGCCCGGCACCGAGTGTGAACGGCAACACGATCGAGGCGATCGAGATGGTGGCCGCCGACCGTTCGCGCCCCTTGATGAGGCGCATGTCGAGTTCGAGTCCGACGATGAACATGAACAGCACGAGGCCGATCTGGGCCAGCGCCCCGAGCAGCGGACGCACCTCGACGGGAAACAACCACGCACTCGGGTCGCCGGGAAACAGCCCGAGCACACTGGGTCCCAGGGCGATGCCCGCAGCGATCTCCCCGACCACGGCCGGTTGTCGCAGGGCCTGCGCGATGCGGCCACCGACGCGGGCTGCGGCGATCACCACAGCCACGTCGATCAGCAGAAACGCTGCCTGATGCTTGTCCATCGCCGCGTCAGGTCCGGGCGTGGGGCGACTCGAAGATGAAGTGGCGACCGCCGAGGCGCACATGCGACCCAGGGGTGAGCACGTAGACCTGATGGGCGGGCAGGCGGATCTCCCGATTCCCCGCAGCGGGATCGCTGACGAATGTGCCGTTCGCCGAACCCAGGTCGATCAACTGCACCGACCACTCGACGAGCCGGATCTCGACGTGGCGCCGCGATAGCTGACCGCTCTCGTCCTGCACCCGAATGGGTTTGGGACTCCCCGTGCGTGCGCCACCCACCGAGCCGGGTTCCCGGCCGAGTACCAGATCCTCGTCGAGCAGATAGGTGGATCCGTTGTCGAGCAGCAGCCAGCCCAGCGGGGGCCGCTCACCCTCCACGAGGATGCCGGTCAACTGATCCATCCGGATTCCGCAGACCCCACACAACCACGACCTCGGATGATTCAGATGTCCACGGGAGCAACGAATCCCGTGCACATGCGCGCGGGACTCGACCACCCGCACCACCTCGGTGGCCGGACGCTGTCGCTCCTGCTTGGGTAGCGGTGCGCGGGGTTCGGGGACCTCGTTGCTCTGTAGCGAATCGAGTTGGAATGCACCACCCGCGGCTGGTGGCGGCGCCGGGGCGGCAGCAGGCGGCGGGGCTTCGGCAGGAGGCGGCGGGGCTTCGGCCTGGGGTGGCGCCGGCTGAGCGGGAGTGACCGGCGGAGTCGCGGCGTCTCCGGCCATGAGTGAGGCAGCCACGAACGGTTCCGGCGCCACAGGTTCGGCCACAACAGGTTCCGGCGTCACAGGTTCGGCCACAACAGGTTCCGGCGCCTCAGGTTCCGTCGCCACAGGTTCCGGCGCCATCGCCTCCGGCGCCACAGGTTCCGGTGCCACAGGTTCGGCCGCAACCGGTTCCGACACGCCAGATGCCGGCACTTGCCGTAGCGGCGGCGGCGCCACCGAGTTCACGTCGTGGATCTCGGTGCCGCGCATGCCCAACGGCGTGTGCAGCAGCGCACCCGCGGCAGGCACGGCGCCCTCCACGAGTGCGAACATCTCCTCGCCCGGCTCGGCGGGCTCGGTTCCGGCCACATACAGGCCGAGGCCTTCGAACGGCCAGGGGATCGCCCGGTCGAATGCCTCGTCACCGTCGGGAGTCAGTCGCTGCCCGTCGATCTCGGCGTTCATCGCCCCGGACAGGTAAATCGCGATGCCGACGTTGTCGGGTGCAGCGAAGGCGATGTCGACCGGTTCACCGTTCCCGTCGTCGATGGTGGCGACGAGTTGGGCCAGGGCGCGCACCATGTGGCGTCCACGCCGGGGCCGCCGGTCGGGCACCGCCACGGACTCCTCGAGGGCCAGGATCTGTGGGACCAGCGACGCCCACTGCGCACCGAGAACACACAGGAATGCGGGTTTGCGGATGACGATCCCGCTTCCCGGAACCAGCGTGACTGTCGGAATCACGCTCGGCACATCAGACAAACCCGGTCCGCTCAAAAGAACCGACCTCCTTGGAATCGCCAATGCGGGAAGATCGCGCGCAACGGCCCGTTCACCGCGACCCACACCACCAGCCAGGTACTCACGAACTGCAGCGAGAACACCAGCGGTGAGGGCTTGAGGTCATCGGGCAACACCGGGGTGTATTGCAGCACAAGCCAAGCCACGATGCCTTCGTTGATGGCGGTGACCAACCCGAAGAGGGTGGGCCAATCCTTCTCCCACCGGAACTGTTGCAGGAAGTGATAAATGAACTCCCACCCCACCCCGAGCACGATCACCACCGCCAAGACGGTGAACGCCACCCGATACGTCGTGGCCAGCGGGGCGCCGTCGGGCAGGAACGGCCCGATCAGCAGTGTCCAGAACCCACCGAGAATGCCCAGGACCAGCACCCGGGTCTGGATGCGGCCCCACAGCGTCGGCAACATTCAGTCCACCCCCTTGCCGCGTGCCCATCGCCACCACTGCGCGGTGGAGCGCCACGGCGTGAGCTTCTTGCAGAATCCCTGTTTGGCCAGGTCATCGACGATCTCGAGCGCCGCGATCTGCAATCCGAGAAAGGTGTCGACCCCGGGGAAGTAGCCGCCGAGGGTCGCGCTGCCCGAGGCGTAGATCTTCCCGGCCCCGTTTGCGGTCCCGATGAGTTCGAAATCCCGTTCCACATCCATCCGGCCGACCGGATTGATACCCGCGCCGGTGTGGTCGAGCAGGTCGGCGAGCAGGCGGTGTTCGCGCACATCGGCTTCGAGTCCGGTGCAATCGATCACGTAGTCGGCGTAGAGCTCCATCGTGCCGTCGGGACGATGCTCCTGGGCGATCGAGGTGTGCGGGTCCACCCGTACGGTGGCGATCACGCCCTGCCCGCCGGGCGCCGGCAGCAGTTTCTCCGCCTTACCCACCGCCACCCGGTACCAGCCTTCGCGGCGTCCTCGTTTGAGCTGCTCCTGCCAATCGTCGCGCACCGGCGTGTTGGTACCACCCATCTGCTTGTACGCCTCGGCACGATCGTGGCCCTCGAGTTTGCGCATCCGCGCCTTGAGCTGCCCACCCCACACCGACTTCGGGTAGTTGAAGCCCTGATATGCCCAGCCGTCCTTGCCTTTTCGGCGCATGAAGATGTGCGGTCCGTGCGGTTTGTCGACGTAGGTGCGGAACAGATGGACGATCTGCGTCTGCAGGTGGTAGGCGTCGCGATCGTCGATGAGCCGCTGCAACACCCGTGACGCCACGATGCCCGCCCCCCGGATCATCACGGTCCCGGGTTTACGTCGCAGCGACTGATAGATGTGTTCGTGTGGCTCGTAGGCGTTGACCACTTTGCTGGCGTCGCGGTAGCGCTCGCGAAAGTCCTGCAGATCCGGCAGCAGTTTGATGCCGGGGTATCCGATCGCCACATGCACCCACTGACTGCGGAAGGCGACTCGCTTGGTGGGGCCGGGCGCATTCGGCGGCGGCGTCAGGATGGTGTAGTAGCCGCCACCCGCCCGGCGCCGGATCATGCGCACCTGCCCGAGCCGCAGGCACTGCAGGTAGCCGATGCGCCGGCACTCCTTCTCCATCGACTCGAAGGCGTGCCCGGCCTTGGGTGTGTAGTAGTTGGCGAAGATCGGTTCCACCGCGACGTTCCACAGCGGCTTGATCGACTTGGTGGACCACGCCTCGCGAACCGCGTACGACGGGAATCCCCAGATGTTGTCGGGGGTGGACGCCGAATCCGATCGCAGCCGTTCGCCGCGCGGGATCTGCGATACCCGCGTCAGGTACTCGTAGCTGTGCCACGGCACGTCCTGCGGGCCGAGGACCGCGATCTGGTCGAGCGGGACGCCGCAGATCCGGAGATAGTCGACCGTGACGAACGAGCCGATGCCCGATCCGACGGTGACGAACGGGACGTCGACCACCGGAATACCTGCGGCGGCAACCATTTGGTCGGTCCAGATGTCGGTTTCGATCAACTCTTCGGTGAGGTCACCGGTCCCCACGGTGCGATCGATGTAGGCGGTGGCGAAGCCTTCCGATTCGGGCGCCGGCTGAGACTGAGGAGGAGGCGGAGACTGAGGAGAAGGCGGGGACCACGGCCGGCCGGGCCCGGGTGGGGGTCCCGGTACTGGCCCGGGTGGGGGTCCCGGCGCGGGGCCGGGTGGCGCCGTGGGCGGCGACGGAAATCGACGCGGTGCACCGGGCGGCGGCCCACCCGGAGCCGGTACGTATGTCGGGCGCGGTGGCGGAACCGGGCCACCCCCCTGCGGCGGTCGTGGACCTGTCACATCGACCTCCGGCGCCTGCGCCCCGCAACGACGTTCGGCATGTTCCCTCCGCAGCGCAGGCTCTGAAATTCGGACACGGCAACCTTAACCCGCGCTTCCGCCCGTAACCATCGTTCGGCGTTCGAACAGAGGACGACTCGCGAATCGCGCGATAGTTGTCAGCTACCGCGCTGCATGTCGAGGCTGATCTCCTCGGCGTCGAGTTGGCCGAGCGCCTTGCTGAGCACCCCGGAACTGTAGGTTCCTTCACTGCGCAGACGGAGCAGCGTCTCGCGTTGTGCGACGACGATCTCGCGCCGAATCCGTCGAATCCGGGCGCGATTCTCCGCGGTCATCCGGAAGCCCATCGCCTGCGGGCCCGGCTTCGCAGCCGGCGTCGGTTCGGTATCCGGTTCATCGTCGGCCCTGCCCTCCACCTGTTCGTCGCCGTCGGTTACCGGGCCGAGGGCATCGTCGTCGGCCAGGGTCTGCGACGCATCGGCCGCATCCTCCTGCGCTTGTCTGTTGGTCTCCTCGAGCCTTTCCCGCATACCCGGCACGGCGCGGATCTCGTCGCTGGCGGCCATCACCCGTGCGCTGGTCCGCTCGAGTTCGGCGTTGAGCCGCACGCGTTCGGCCGCAATCGTTCTCGACTCGTCGGGAAGGTGCAGCCGACGGATCAGCCACGGCAGGGTGCCGCCCTGCCCGAGCAGCGACGCGGCGGCCACCACGAAGGCGACGAGCACCAGCAGCGATCGACTCGGCGTGGATTCGGGCAGCGTTTGGGCGGCCGCCACGGTGATCACACCGCGCATCCCGGCCCAGACGATGATCACCGATTCCTTGGGTCCCAGTGGCGCTTCGGCGTAGTAGTCGATATCGGCCAAGGTGCGGACCACGCGCGAGTTGATCCGCTCCGCCGTTGCCGGCGACACCGGCCCCAGATCCGGCGAGGGGAGTTCGCCTCGCTGGCGTCGGCGTATCGGGATGATCTGGCGCCACCTGCTCCGCGCCTTTCGGCCCCCATGGTGCGAGACATCGGTGCTCGGGGTGACGGTGAAGTCCTCGAGCATCGGGCGGATCGCGTCTCCGCGGCGACGTTTGAGATCGAGCCACCACACCAGCGGCGCGACGTAGACGGCTCGCACCACGAGCACCAGCATCAAGGCAGCCACTCCGATGAACACCGCATTGTGCACACCCTCGTGGTCTTTCTGCACATCACGCATCAGGGTGAACAACTCCAGACCCATCAGCAGGAAGACGCCGCCCTCGGCGATGAGTTCCACGGTGCGCCAGTTCTGGATGTCGGAGAGGCGGTGCTGGGGGGTCAGGAACCGAGCCGCTCCCGCACCGGTGATGAGTCCTGCGGTCACCGCGGCCAACAGGCCCGACGCACCCACTGCCTCGGCGGGCAGGTAGGCCAGGTACGGGACGGTGAACGAGATCGCGGTGTTGGCGGTGGCGTTGTGCATGTGTGAACGCACCCAGAGATTGGCCAGCCCGATCACGGCACCGATCACCACCGCCGCGACAACCGCCCACGCGAAGTTCAGGGCGACGCCCCAGAACGAGATCGATGCAGCGGTTGCCGCGATCGCTGCCCGCAGCAACACCAGCGCACTCGCGTCGTTGAGCATGCTCTCGCCCTCGAGGAGGGCCACCACCCGCGATGGCACACCCATGCGTTTGGCGATCGAGGTGGCCACGGCGTCGGTCGGACTGACGATGGCGCCCAGCGCCACCCCGGTGGCCAGCGAGATGTCGGGGACGACGAGGGTGAAGAACCATCCGAGGATCACCGCGCTGATCACCACCAGCACCACCGACAACGCGCTGATCGCGGTGAAGTCGCGTCGGAAGTCCATTGTCGGCATCTGGATCGCGGCCGAATACAGCAGCGGCGGCAACACGCCGATCAGGATCCACTCGGGATCGGCGTGGAACTCCGGCACCCACACGCTGATTCCGACCACGGCCCCGACCACCACCAGCACGAGCGGGGCCGGTATCCGGATGCGCGGCGCGAGGTCACTGACGAGCGCGATCAGCACGACCGCGCCCACCACGATGAGAATCTTCTCCACGCGGCCATCTTCGCGCATCCGTCGCGCGGCCACGCCGTTGCGGCGCACCGCCCGACCACATAGGCCTCACCATGAGTTCCACCGGTCAATGTGACATCGATTGTTGACAAGTTCCCGCACGGCGGCTTAGCGTCGAACTCTGTGACGCTCGCCATACGTCCACACCATCGAGAAGGGCGACACCATGACCGAGATGACCTCCTACGACCCGGGACCGGCCGTCGACGAGGGACTCGACCGTGCCGAGTATCAGCAAGTACTCGACGACCTGTCGTCGGCGTCGGTACACCGCAACTTCGACCCCTACCTGGACATCGACTGGGACGCGCCGGAGATGGCCATCACCCCCGACGACCCTCGGTGGCGGTTGTCCTACGACGTCGATCCGGTCGGGAGACACCCCTGGTATCAGCAGCAGCCACTCGACAAGCAGATCCGGATGGGCATGTGGCGACAGGCCAACGTCGCCAAGGTGGGCTTGCAGTTCGAATCGATCCTGATCCGGGGTCTGATGCAGTACAGTTTTGCGCTTCGCAACGGAGCCAAGGAGTTTCGTTACACCACGCACGAATCCAAGGAAGAGTGCAACCACACCCTGATGTTCCAGGAGTTGGTCAACCGGATCGGCATGGACGTGCCCGGTGCGAAGATCGGGTACCGCATGGTGTCCCCGCTGGTGCCACTGGTGTCCACCATCTTTCCCACCGTGTTCTTCTTCGGCATTCTCGGCGGTGAGGAACCGATCGATCATCTGCAGAAGGACTTTCTGCGCACCCGAGCCGACCTGCATCCGACCATGGCCGCGGTGATGCAGTTGCACGTGGCGGAGGAAGCGCGCCACATCTCCTTCGCCCACCACCACCTGCGTGAGAGCATTCCGCGCAAAGGACGCGCGCAACGGTTCCTGTTGTCGCTGGCATTCCCGATCGCCATGCGGATCCTGTTGGGCGCCATCATGGTTCCGCCCCGCAATTTCCAGCGCGAATTCGACATCCCCGACGCGGTGATGCGCGACATCTTCTGGCGCGCCGAGGAGTCGAAGCACGTGCGACGCAACGTTTTCGGTGACGTACGGATGCTCGGCGAGCAGTGCGGGCTGATGAATCCGGCGTCGCGTGCGCTGTGGCGGGCGCTCGGCATCAGCGGACGCTCGTCACGCTTCCGCAGCGAACCGTCCTACACCGCGGTCTAGCCGCGCGATCCGGCGATTCGACAGAGAACCATGCCTCACGTGGTGACGCAGGCCTGCTGCGGTGACGCCTCCTGCGTCTACGCCTGTCCGGTCAACTGTATTCATCCCACCCCCGACGAGCCCGGTTTCGGCACGGCCGAGATGCTGTACATCGATCCGCAGACCTGTGTCGACTGCGGTGCCTGCGTGAGCGCATGCCCGGTGGGTGCGATCAGTCCCGCACACCGGCTCGGCTCTGGTCAGGAACGCTTTGCCGACATCAACGCCGGGCACTACCAGCAGGACGAAACATCCTCGGAAGCAACCCGTTTCCCCGTCGACCAGCGCCGTATGCTGCCGCTGGCTCCGATCAGGCCGGCTCGGGCGCTGCCGACCGGGATGCGGGTGTCGGTGGGCATCGTCGGGTCGGGACCGTCGGCGATGTATGCCGCCGACGAACTGCTGCGGCACCGGGGCGTCTCGGTGACCATCTACGAACGACTCCACCAGCCGTTCGGGCTCGCCCGTTTCGGGGTGGCGCCCGACCACGCCGCGACGCGCACGGTGATCCGCCTCTTCGACGAGATCGCCCGCGACGACAGGGTGCAGATCAGGCTGAACACCGAGATCGGCCGTGACCTGTCGCTCGACGACCTTCGCGAACGCCATCACGCGGTCATCTGGGCGGGCGGGGCACCCACCGACCGTCGTCTCGACATCGACAACGCCGACGCTCAGGGTGTGCACTCGGCCACCTCATTCGTGGGCTGGTACAACGGCCATCCCGATTTCGCCTCGCTGACCCCACAACTCGGGTGCGACGAGGCGGTTGTGGTGGGCAACGGCAACGTGGCGCTCGACGTCGCCCGCATCCTCGTCACCGATCCCGAGCGGCTGGCGGAGACCTCGATCGCACCGGCCGCGCTGGCCGCGCTGCGCACCTCACGGGTGCGTCGCGTGACCGTTGTCGGCCGGCGCGGCCCCCGGCACGCAGCGTTCACGCTGCCCGAACTCGTCGGCCTGGTCGACGGCGGCACCCCCACCGTCGTCGACCCGCTCGGCGCCGAGGAACTGCGCGAGGCACACGAATGGGGCGACCTCGACACCACCACGCGCAGCAAGCTCGCCCTGCTGAGCGAACTGGTGGACGACGATGCACCCGCCGAGCCCCACATCCGGTTCGCCTTTCACCGGCGGCCGACGGCGATCGACGTCGATGAATTGGGACGCGCCGTCGGCATTTGTGTGACATCTCCCGGACCGGAACCGGCCACCGAGGTGTTGCCCGCGGGACTGATCCTCACCTCGATCGGCTACCGGGGGCGCGCCGTGGCGGGGCTGCCGTTCGACCACGACCGCGGCGTGATCCCCCATCGGGACGGCCGGGTGGTCGATGGGGACGTCCCGGTGCCCGGCATGTATGTCACCGGATGGATCAAGCGCGGTCCGTCGGGATTCATCGGCACCAACAAATCAGATAGCGCCGAGACAGTCGGCTCGCTGCTCGCCGATCTGGCGACCGCCGCGCCATTTGCTGAACTACGTTCGAAGCATGATCTCAGGGAAGCATCACTCGGCCGTCTCGGCACCGATGTACCGGCGCAGCACCGCCGACGCCGACCTCTCGGCGCTGCCCGCTGACGCACGCACCGCACTGCACAACTACGCGAGCGCCCACCGGCTCGAACTCGACGTCACGATGCCCGCATGGGTCACACGCAGCGAGAATCTTCCTTCGAGGTCGTGGATCGGTCGGCTCCTGGGACGCCGGGCCAATCCCGCCGACCCCGACGACGAGCACCAGACACTGGTGATCCTGCATCCGACCCACCTGATCGTGGAGGTGTCGGGGGCCGAACGTGGCATCACCGCCATGTCGGTACCACTGGCCTCGGCATCGATCGCCGACGCTCCCCCGAACTCCGGTGATCGGGGATTCACGGTCGACGGATGGGACAGCTCGGACGGCGCGGCAGGCACCTTTTTCATCGGCCTCGGACCCGAGGATGCCGGCACACGATGCGCGGAAGCGGTGCGTGCGGCGGTGGCCTCAGCGAAGAACGATTGACCCCTGTAGCAGGTGTTTTCCGACCCGACATCAGACCGGTGAATGCGGTTAAGGATAGCGAAAGTTACAGTTCGGTTCCTTCGATTCACATCCGTCCGTCGCGTATCGCATACGTAGCAACCCGCGAGTATTCTCATGCCGCGATAGGGGTGAGGATGAGCAGCACGTTGTCGCGGTTCGACTACATCGACGCAGCCAGGTCGACGGCCCAGAGCTTCGTCGAGATGACCCGGCGTGTCGACAACCCGGAGACGCGTCTGGGCGGCGCCGCGCAGTGGACGGTGGGCGATTGCGTGGGCCATGTGGCGTGTGAGCCGTCGCGCTACCTGGACCTGGCGCGCGGCGAGGCGTCGTGGCCGTGCCGCACCCGCGAACTCTTCGACGTGTACGCCAAACAGATCGCGAACGTGCCCACCCGGGATGTCGGGAGTCTGTGCGGCAAGCTGCTCGACGACCTCGACGAGCTTCTCGACCTGGTGAGCCACTTCGGCGCCCGCGTGCCGATGATGCAGATCGACTCGGGGCCCACCGTGCGGGCCGACGCGTCGCTGGGCATCCTCATCGGAGAATTCGCGGTACGCGGACACGACATCGCCCGGGCCACCGGCCAGCGCTGGGAACTCGACCCCGCACTCACTCCCCTGGTGGTGCGCGGACACCACGCATTGCTGCCGGTGTGGCGCGACGAGGGGGCCTGCCGTGAACACCACGCGACCTATGACTTGCGACTGCGCGGCTACGACGAGCGTTGCATCCTCGAATTCACCGGCGGTGCACTCGAAGTCAATCCCGCCGAGCACCGCGAGCCCGACGTCCACATCAGCATCGACCCGGTGGCGTGTCTGCTCGCCGGCTACGGTCGCATGTCACTTCTGCGTGCCGCGGTGACCGGGCGCGCGATGGTGTGGGGCGCCAAGCCGTGGCTGGCCACCGGTTTGGTCAAGCGCTTCGGGCCGACTGTCGGCTGACGCCGCGCGACCGTGAGCGCCCGTTGCGCTGCTGCTGCGGGCGCCGCCGCCCGGACGTGCCGCGGCCGCTACGTTGCGGCTGACGGGTGGGCGCCGCGGTCGGCGCCACCGGTGCCACGAACTCGGCGCGCTCGCCGATCAGCGCGGTAACGGCCGGGGCCGTCGACGACACTCGCTGCGGCTTCACCCCGATGGCGGCCTTGCGCAGGAGCTGTTCGAGGTCACGGCGCTGCTCGGGCAGGCACAGCGTCACCACGTCACCGGCGCTGCCGGCACGCGCGGTACGACCCGACCGATGCAGGAACGTCTTGTGCTCGGCCGGCGGGTCGACGTGCACGACGAGTTCGATGTCGTCGACGTGCACACCGCGGGCGGCCACGTCGGTGGCCACCAGCACGCGCACCCCACCCTCGCCGAAGGCCTTCAGGTTGCGGTCACGCTGCGGCTGACTCAGGTTGCCGTGCAGATCGACCGCCGGGATTCCGTCCGCGGTGAGCTTGCGGGCCAGCTTGCGCGCCTGATGTTTGGTGCGGGTGAACAGGATTCGGCGTCCCACACCCGAGGCGAGTTCGGTCACCACGGCCGACTTGTCGCCGGGGGCGACCTCGAACACGTGGTGGGTCAGCGATTCCACCGGCGAGGTGGCGTCGTCGACGGAGTGCATCACCGGGTCGGTGAGGAATCGGCGGACGAGCTTGTCGACGCCGTTGTCGAGGGTCGCGGAGAACAGCATGCGCTGACCGTCGGCGGGTGTGGCGGCCAGGATGCGGGTGACGCCGGGGAGGAACCCGAGATCGGCCATGTGGTCGGCCTCGTCGATGACGGTGATCTCCACATCGTCGAGGCGCACGATGCGCTGACGCATCAGATCCTCGAGTCGCCCCGGGCAGGCCACCACGATGTCGACGCCGCGGCGCAGGGCCTGCTCCTGACGTGCCTGTTTGACGCCACCGAACACGGTGGTGACGGTGAGGCCCATCGCCTGTGCGAGGGGGGTGATGGCGACGCTGATCTGGTTGGCCAGTTCACGTGTCGGCGCCAGGACGAGCCCGGTTGGGGCGCCCGGCTTGCGGGTCACCTCGAGTTCGGCCAGTCCGGCGACGAGAGGAATGGAGAATGCCAGCGTCTTTCCCGATCCGGTGCGCCCGCGGCCGAGGACGTCGCCGCCCTCCAGGGTCGCCGGCAAGGTCTTCTCCTGAATCGCGAATGCTTCGGTCTTGCCTTCGGCGGCAAGCACTTTGACGATCTCGGCGGGCACGCCAAGAGAACTGAAGTCGGTCATGAAACCAAGTCTTTCTGCATGTGGGCAGTAACGGACTCGATGCCGGTTGCTGCCACGGTGGCGAAATCGCGGGTGCGCGAATTCGTTTCGCCGTATGAAATGAAGATGCGTGGCGGTCGACCTTCCCGTCGGAGGGACCTGCCGCGAGGATCTGCGATCTACGACGCGTCGGCGCCACATCTCTGCGTGCCGATGTCACAACGCTACGCGAAATCGGCGTCGTGGCGCCAATCCGACGCGCCCCGCCGGACGCCCCTACTTCGCCTTCGCGTTCAGAATGCCTCGCTGACCAGCACCGCAACGGTGCCGGGCATCAGCGCATCGAAGGTGTGCTCTGCGTCACCAGGGTAGGAAAGGTAGTCGCCGGGACCGAGTTCGACGGGCGCATCGGCGGGCCCGACGAGCGCGCGTCCGGCGCAGAGCACCACATGCTCGGTGGTTCCGCGTGCGTGCGGACGCGAGGACCGCGGCGAGCCCGGTTCGGCCCGGATCAGGAAGAGGTCGCGCCGCGATCCGGGCGGCGCCGCCGAGAGCAGGGTGGTGGTGTAGTCGGCCACTGCGGCCGCGATCACCGTGCCCTCGCCGAATCGGATCAGCTCCACCGGCCGCGGCGGTGCGTCGAGGAGGTCCGAGAACTGGATCCCCAGGGCGGTGCTCAGCGCCCAGAGAGTCTCGATGCTTGGGTTCCCGGTTCCCGATTCCAGTTGCGAGAGAGTCGATTTGCCCACTCCGGCGCGTCGCGCGAGTTCGCCGATCGACAGGCCGGCGCGGGTACGTTCACGTTTGAGTGCCGCGGCGACGAGCACTGTTGGATTCGGAGTCATGGGGTGCGGCCCCCGAGACCGGGTGTTCGATATATCGTCCGATTGTTCACCTTGACGAACTGTGCCCATGTGTTCATCATAGTGGACATGCGTTCGTCATGGGAGAACCTCGGGTGGTCGACACTGCGGACCATCCTGGTCATCTCGCTGTCGGTGCTGGTCATCGGCACGTCGTATGGTGTCGCCGCGCACGGCGCGGGTCTCGCCTGGTGGCAGATCGTCACGATCGCCTGTCTGGTGATGGCGGGTTCGAGCGAGTTCGTCTTCGTCGGAGTACTCGCCTCCGGCGGAGTGCCGCTCCTCGGCGCGGTGGCCGGACTGGTGGTCAACACGCGCAACTTCGGGTATGGACTCGCCGTGGGCCAGCACCTGGGCCCCGGACTGCGCACCGCGTTCGGCGCGCATCTGATCAACGACGAGACCACAGCCGTGGCAACCGTCCAGCCCGATGCCGCCCGATCGCGCGCCGCGTTTCTCTGGTGCGGTGCCGGGGTGGCGCTCTGCTGGCCTGCCGGTGCTGCGCTGGGAGCCGTTGTGGGTCAGCTGATCTCGAGTCCCCAGGCGCTGGGTCTCGACGCGGCGTTCCCGGCTCTGCTCGCCGCACTTGCCGTCGGAGCACTCCGCGACCGACCCGCCGCACGAACACCCCTGGTGATCTCCATGGGTGTGGGTGCGGTGTTCGCGGTGGCGGTGACCCCGTTCGCGCCTGCCGGCGTGCCCATCCTGTGCGCACTGGCCGGCCTCGCCGCCGCCCGGCCCGAACCGGCGGCCACCACATGAGCCACGGCACCCAGCTGTTCCTCGCAGTGTGCCTGCTGGCAGTGGGTACCTACCTGCTCCGCCTGGCCGGCCCGGTGTTGCGCTCCCGGTTCCGCATGTCGGCTCGGTTGCGCGAGTTGATCGATCGCGCCGCGCTGGTGCTCCTCGTCGCCGTCGCGGTGACCGGCGCACTGTATGCCGGTCAGGATCTCGCCGGGTGGGCTCGGCCGGCCGGTGTGGCCGCGGGGGTGGCCGCCGCACTGTGCCGCGCACCGCTCATCGCGGTGGTGGCGCTGGCCGCGGGTGTGGCCGCAGCCTTACGAGCGCTCGGCGTCGCCTGAGGCGGTCTCATCGATCTCTCATCCGAAAACCCTTGTCGAGCAGGCAGACGGGCGCGAAGGATCGGGTGGTCCCCGGTCACCGGCGGGGAAGATCGTCGACCACAGGAGAACTCGATGCGCCCAGCGACCGCGTTGCGGACCGCGCTGCTCGTGGCTGTGACGGTATTCGGCTCGTTGGCCACCATCGTGTCAACCACCGTCGCCGCACCGGCCGACGCCGCACCCCGGCTGCCCACGTTCCCACTCGGTGCCGCGCAGTACACCGTGAACGTGAACAAGCCCGGCGGACCCGGCGGATATGTCTTCTACACCACCGGCCTGCCCGCGGCTGTTCCGCTGCCCATCGCCCCGCAGGCGCTGGCCGGTATCGATCAGTCGGCGATCATCGCCGACAAGTCCGGGCGGGTCGTCTGGCGCTACACCCCGCCGAACAACGAGGGCATCGAGAACTTTCGCACCCAGACCTACCAGGGCCGCAAGGTGCTCACGTGGTGGCAGGGGCCGGGTGCGGCCGGGCACGGCGCGGGGGCGGACTACATCGCCGACACCCACGGTCACGTGATCAAGACGCTCACACCCGGTGACGGACTCACCTCCGATGTCCACGAGTTCCGCCTGACCCCCGACGGGCGCGCGTTGATCACCTCGTATCGGGAAGTCGCCGCCGACCTGACCTCGGTGGGCGGCCCGCGCAACGGCACGATGCTCGACTGCATCGCCTCCGTCGTCGACGTGGCCACCGGACGCCCGCTGTGGCATTGGTCCGCGCTGGCACACATTCCCCTGTCCGAGTCGTCCGCGACGTACACCGGCCTACGCGGCGCGGGAACCTATGACCCGTTCCACATGAATTCCATCGCGCTCGACCCGAGTGGCAACCTGCTGATCTCGTTCCGCAACCTGAACGCGATCTACAACGTCGACATCGGAACCGGCGTGGTGAATTGGCAACTCGGTGGCAAAAGATCAAGTTTCGTCATGGGCCCGGGCAGCGACTTCTTCGGTCAGCACGACGCGGAGTACGCAGACCCGACGACGATCCGGATGTTCGACAACAACATCGACGTCGTCAATCAGCTCGGCGACTCCAGTATCAAATGGGTTCGCATCGACCCGAAAAGGCACACCGCGACACTGGTTCGCGCACAGGGACATCCGGGTGGACTCGCGACGGCGGCGACCGGAAACGCGCAGGCGCTGCCGGGCGGTTACACTTTCGGCAGCTGGGGTACCGCGCCGCATATCTCGGAGTTCTCCGCGTCCGGCGAGATGACCTACGACGCAACGCTTCCCATCGGTACCTACCGTGCCTACCTGGACAGCTGGCCGTGATGAGAGGGAAACACATGTCTCGAATGCTGGCGCTACTGGTGACCGCAACGGCCGCGGCAGCTCTGCTCGTCGCCTCGGGCGCGCAGGCGAACGCTGCACCGGGTGGTCGTGCCTGCGGCTGGACCCCGGTGGGCAATGTGCTCTACCCGGATCTCAATGCCCGCTATTGGCATGTGACGGTGCCGCTTTCGTCGGGACAGTCCGTGCGGGTGCAGGCCCGGTTCCCGCACTCCCGATACATGGCGTACGCCCTGCAGGGGCCGGGCGGATCGGGTGACGCGATCCACGACACCAAGTTGCGTCCCGATTCCGGATCGATCAATCCGTTCGTGGTCGGCGCGGACCGCAACGCGACGAACCGTTCGTACACGATGCGGGTGGTACCCGGCTCGGCGCCGACGACGGGAGGCGCACCCAACACCCTGTACGCGGGCCGGGCGTCGGGGTCACTGAACATCGTCTACCGGATCTACGACGTCGACCGCAACGTCGACCAGCGGACCGGCGGTGTCGGATTCCCGGCGGTCACCGTTGTCGATGCAAGCGGACACACGGTGTCGACGTGCGACGCGAACAGCGGCGGAGTGACCCCGGGAGCGTCGTTCGGTGCGCGGCCCGCGATTCCGGACGGTGTGGGAGCGTACGGCACCAACCCGCCCCAGTGGCAGAAGTTCATCAACACCCCGACCGTCTACACCCAACTCCTCCGCAGCGAGCTGCTCGGCGACGCGCTCTACGACCGGGCGAGCACGGCGACCTCAGGCGGTGAATCCGGTGGCCTCGGCGCCAATGTCGACAACCAGTACATCACCACGCTCGCCAATCCGCGCTACGGCAAGGTGCTGGTGCTGCGGGCCACGATGCCCACCCATCCCGAGACCTCGGCCGGCCAGACACCCATGGGGTCGGGTCAGGTGCGGTACTGGTCGATGTGCAGCGAGATCCTGTCCACCACGCAAGCGGTGGCGTGCGTCCCCGACCACGAGGTGCCCCTTGGCGCCGGACGGACGTTCACGCTGGTGATATCGGCCCCACAGGATCGTCCGGTCAATGCCACCGCCGCGTGCGGTGTGGCCTGGTTGCCGATGAGCAACGGACTCGGCACGGTGCTCATCATGCGCAACATGCTCGCCGATCCGTCGTTCGCGCAGAGCATCGCGCACGCATCGCTCAACCACGAGCAGGCAACGATGGGGTCGTACTATCCGCGGGGACAGTATCTTTCGGATGCGGCCGCGTTCGATCGACTCGGCTGCCATGCCGGTTGACACCGTCCGATGAGATATCCGACCACTCAGCGAATCGACACCGGCACGGTCCAGAGCGGGGCGTGCGGCTCGATCAGCCACAGGTGCACGGCGGAGAGCCGAATGATGCGCATGGTGCCGAAGATGAGCAGCGCGGCCAGCGGCAGTTCTGCCAGGAACGCCGTGAGCAGTGAGATCCACCGGTCGCCCGGGGCCGCGGTCATGATGTCGAACCAGGCGTCGCACACCAGCAGCACGCCCGTGGTGAAGCCTGCGAGGACCAGCATCTGACGGCGAAGCAGACCCAAGAGAGCGGTGGCCGCCATCATCGCCACCAGCAGGACATCGAAACCCACCCAGGTGACGGACCAGTTGTGTGCGACGTAATCCACCGGCAACGTGAGCGCGAGGAACACGACCCACGGGATCAGACCGATCGCACCGGCGGTCATCAGGCCGATACGAACGTTGCGGAGGCGACTGCGGACGATGGGGCTCGGCGCGATGTCGTCGAGCGGCCGCGACAGTCGAGCGATCAGATCCCGCCGCTCGTCCGCGGTCAGGCCGGCGATCCGATCGTCGGACAAGATCGAGTGGGTCATCAGAACTCCTCGGGTGGACATCTCCGTCCTACTCCCCTTCACGATTCCGGGCGAACCCATCTCGCATCCCCTGCGGTCACAGCAGTTCGATGGCACACCGAATCCCGGGCGCACGTGAGAGTTTCGCGTCCCGAGTAATCAACCGGGCGCCGAGATTCTCGGCCAGGGCGATGTACGCGGCATCGTGGCTGCTGACGTTCGCGCCGAGTTCTCACACTGGTTCGGCGACGAGTGCGAAGGGCCAGAATCTGATCGGGGCTCGCATCGCCCCGCCAAAGGCCGTGTCCGCTGCGGCCGCGGGGAGCAGATCGGCGTTGCGTCGCCGACGCAGAATATTGGCGGTCTCCACAAGGAGATGCTCGGGTGCGTGCAGCGTCGAACCTCGGAGACGATCGGCGATCGACGCCGAACCGTCCGGGTCGAGCCACAGCGACACCAGAACCGACGCGTCGATCACCAGGGTGGTCACCGGCGGTCGGCGTGCAGATCCTGAAGAACCTCACCGACACAGTCAGCACCGAACCGAAGATCCGCAACCGATCGAGAATCGGCGACAACCTGCAATGCCATCACCACCGCACCCCAGGGTTGACCACCAGGCTGTACCACGACACCCAGGACTGTCCGATCTGTGGAGCTAAGGGGAATCGAACCCCTGACCTACTCGATGCGAACGAGTCGCGCTACCAACTGCGCCATAGCCCCGTGCCGATTGCGCGCAACCGGCCGATGGACACTCTAACACCGCAGCCACTCACCCTCACAAACGCCTGGTCAGATGGTTGACCAGGGCCTCGCGCGGCACGTCGGATACGCTGCCGACGTGGCCCAGATGACCGACGAACAACTCGCCGTTGCCCTCGACCGCGCCATCGCGATCATCGACCCGGTGATCGATGTGCTCGTCGACGCCGACCCGCTTGGACTCAAGGCGCACACCTTTCACGACGATGTCGGCCACTCCCGGCTCGAACGAGCGCAGCATCTGCTCGCCGAAGGACTCGACGTCGCGGACTGGCCCGGCACCAAAGGGTGGGCGGAGCTGTCGATGAACGATCGCGCGAGCTGGTGGATCAACAGGATCGGCGCACTCAACACGGTCGCCGTGGCCTACCCGGGCATGTTCGGGGCGTGGGCCAAGGCGCTGCCCCTCGCGCTGACGCTGGGCTTTGCCAACCAGGCCATGGTGCTGATCGCCATCGCCCGCGAATACGGCGTCACCGACCGCACCGACCAGATCCGTCTGCTGGCCGCGGTGCTGAGCAATCGCGACCTCGACGCCACCACCGCCGACGCCCAAGCGGCGACGGCACTTCCGACGCAACCCCTCAAACGTGCATGGGCAATCTTCGTCGCCCCGTGGAAGATCGCTCAGATCCTGCGCAGGGTCAACGACGAACTGGGCAACCGCCCCAAGCCGGCGCGGCCGTTCTCACTGCTCGGTTACATACCGGTGGTCGGCGCACCCGCGCTCTACGTCGGCGAGCGTTTGGCGCTGTGCGACGCCGTGAAAGCCGGACGCACCTGGATCTCGCTGCACCCCGAGGCCATCTCGGTCAGCCGGCCACCCGACGGTAGTGTTCCTGATCCTCACGCATGACCCGACGTCGCTGGAACGGCGGTAGATGTTCGAATACAGGGTCCTCGTCGTCGATTTCGAGGACGGTGGCCCCGCCGGGGCGACGCAGCCGAGGCGGCGGCGGAGCGGCCGCGAACTCGGGGGTCTGCATCTGACGACGCTGCCGCTGCGCCTCTTCTCGCCGTGCCCGGGCGGCGCGGGCGGCCCGCTGCGCCCGGATGTGCTGTTCGGTCCGCACGGTGCGTCGTAGGTAGAACAGGTAGGCCAGCAACATCACACCGGTCACACCGGTGGCGATCCATCCGGCGAGCCCCAGGAAGACACCCGCCAGGATCGACACAATCACCAATCCCAGCAGCCCGAGCATCACACGCTGACGTTCGCGATACCGCAGCTGCGTGTCACGGGCGTCGAGCGAATACGCACTGCCGCGACGCGACTGCCGTTCCCGCGACCGGCTGGTCCGCTTCTCCGCGACGTCGTCGGAAGGCGCTACTTTCTCCTCGGGCGCAGACTCAGCGGACCTTGCAGGTTTGCGCTCGTAGTCGTCGACTTCGTCGAAACCCTCGGACTCGTCATCGATGTCGTCGTACTCGGCGTCATCGTCGTAGTCGTCGAACTCTGCCTCGTCGTACTCGGCGTCGTCCTCGTACTCGGCGTCATCCTCGTACTCGGCGTCGTCCTCGTAGTCGGCGTCGTCGTACTCTGCTTCGTCGTCGTACTCGTCGCCCTCGACATGCTCGTCGTCGTACTGGTCGTCGAGTTCGTCGTCGTCCGCAGCTTCGTCGACGTCGACAACTTCCTCGCCGTCGGCGCGCTCACCGTCGTCGAGATCATCGGCCGTGCCGTCTTCGACGGTGTCGTCTTCGGCCGTGTCGTCCTGTGTCGTGTCCGCTTGTGGTTCAACAACTCTTGCCACAGTTGCGCGACGGGTGGGGGTCTCGTCGACCTCGGCATCCGACTCGTCGTCAACGTCGTCGTCGTGGTCGACCTCGTCGTCGAGCGTCGCTGTGGCCGAACGTGCGGTGCGGCGCGACGTCCATGACGGGTCGTGCGGATGCGATCCGGCTGACCGTCGTGCAGAGGTGCGGGTACGGGTGCCGCCGCGATGCAACAGGCGGGTTTTGCGTGCGGCATCGGTGGACTTGCGCATCTGTGGCCGCCCCTTGATGACCATGGGGACAAGGACGAACAGCCACACCGCGACGAGGCAGACCCACAGGACGGAGTTCGGCATTCGACCTCTCCCTTCAATCACTCTGGTTACACCGGACCACTGCACAATCTATGGCCGCGATAGCGCAGGGCTGCGCAGACGCGCCGCAGCCGGCCCAGATTGGGGTCGATTCACACGGCTTTCTCAGTCGCCGACTGGGCAGCAGCGCGCCACGCAGTCCCCGAAAAGCGCCCAGGCGCCGCACACGCAGGTCGACGCTTGCCTACTCCGCGACGAATCGCGCGTCCACAGACACCGAGATCTCGATGTCTCGCGCCCGTAGTTCCAGTGCCGGGGCCGATCCCCCGGGCGGTGCACCGGCAACCATGGCGCGCATAAGGTTCGGTTCCGACGGCAGCATGTCGGGATCGGCGAGTTGCACCGCCACCACCGGACCCCGTCCCACCGCATCGGCATATGCCTGCGCCTTGGACACCGCGTCGTCGACGGCGAGCTTGCGCAACTCGCGCTCGTGGCTCCGCCTGCTCTCGTCGGTCACATCCCAACGGACACCACCGATGTCGATGCCCTCCACCCCGGCCCACTCGTCGATGAACGCGCTCAGCCGCTCGAAGTCGACGAACTCGGCAGAGATACGAATCTGGGTGACGTACAACAGGTCTCGCGGTCGACCCTCGGGATCCACCGGGCGGTACGACCACACGTGCACCGAATCGCTGTGCCACGTCGACACCGCGTCGCTCTCTTCGGGTTCGGTCAGCGCAGCCGTGACGCGTTCCTGGACACCCACGGCGCTGCGGTATACCTCGTCGCGGTCGGTCCCCGAGAAGTCCGCGGTCAGTGACAACATCGCCCGTTGTGCGGTGTACCGACCACTCGCATGTCCGCGGACGACGATCTCCAATGCAGTCGACATACCGCGAAGCCTACGACCACCGTCGACGTCGGCACACACCCGAGTACTACAGAAAGCTCGCCCGCCCCGACCGCACCAGGCGCTCCGCGGCAGTGCCGGCCAACTCCTCGGCGGTGAGAGCGAACAGGATGTGGTCGCGCCAGCGCTTGTTGACGTCCATGTAGCGTTCCAACAGCCCTTCGCGGCGGAATCCGATCTTCGTCAGCACGGCCTGCGACGCCGCATTCGCCGGCTGCACGGTGGCGTCGAGGCGATGCAAACCCACCGGGCCGAAGCAGTGGTCGACGCCGAGAGCCACTGCGGCCGTGGCCACTCCCTGCCCGAAGTGGGCCTGATCGATCCAGTACCCGATCCACGCCGTCCGCACCGCGCCACGCTGGATGTTGCCGACGGTGAGTTGTCCGACGTATCGCCCGTCGAGTTCGATCACGAAGGGAAGAATGTTGCCCCGTTTGGCCTCCGACTTGAGCACCGCGAACAGCGGCGGCCACGACGCCGGCTGATGCCGTTCGGCCCAACTGCCCACACCGGTGGGTTCCCACGGCAACAACGAATTCTGGTTGCGGATACGCAGATCGCTCCACACCTTGGCGTCACGCAGTCGCACCGGCCGCAACGTGACGGCACCACCCCGGGCGACGAGCGGGCCCAACGTGGCGGGCCACCCGGGGCTCGCCTGAACACCGCTCAACCACGTGAACACGTGACCGAGTCTATTCGGTGTCGTCGCGGCATCGGCAGGATCGTCGGTACCGCCGAAAACTCCGGGTCAGCCCCGTTGGGCCAGGAACGCCACCTCGACCTCGTCGCCGGTGCCGAGTTCCTCTACGTCGGCGTCGACGATGATGAGGCAGTTCGCCTCGGCCAGTTCGGCAAGCAGATGCGACGACCCCGTCGGCGAGGCGCCGAGCACCTGCACGAGGTATTCCCCCGACCGTTCGTCGCGCATGAGTTGGCCCCGCAGATATCCCTTGCGGCCGGCCACCGAGGCGATGGGTCCGATCGTGCGGGCGGTGATCACCCGGCGCATCGGCTGACGTTTGCCGAGCGCGATCCGGATCAGGGGCCGCACCATCACCTCGAAGGTGACCAGCGCGCTCACCGGATTCGCGGGCAGCAGGAATGTGGGCACCTCGTCGCGGCCGAGACGACCGAAGCCCTGCACGGAGCCGGGGTGCATCGCGATGCGCACGATCTCCAGTTCGCCGAGGTCGGCGAGCGCGTCGGCGATGGCACGTGACGCGGAACCGCCGACCGCTCCGCAGATCACCACGATCTCCGACCGGATCAGTTGCGCCTCAACCACTTCCCGCAGTCGCGACGAATCCCGCTCGGCGATGCCCACCCGATTCACATCGGCTCCCGCATCGCGCGCGGCCGCGGCGAGTGCGTAACTGTTGACGTCGTAGATCTGGCCGGGGCCGGGGGTGCGGTCGATGTCGACGAGTTCGCTGCCCACCGAGATCACCGACAGGCGGGGCCGGGGATGGACCAGCACACGTGCCTGTCCCACTGCGGCCAGCAATCCCACTTGCGCCGACCCGATGATCGAACCGGCCCGCACCGCGACATCGCCCGGCTGTACGTCGTCGCCGATGCGCCGGACGTAGTCGCCACTGTCGACGCCGTGTCCGATCTTGACGCGTTGCTCGCCGCCGTCGGTCCAGCGCAACGGCACCACCGCGTCGGCCAGCGTCGGCATCGGCGCGCCGGTCTCCACCCGCACGGCCTGCTTGGGCTGCAGGCGCGTGGGGGTACGCGCGCCGGGACCCACTTCGCCCACCACCGGCAGCGAGACGATGATCGGCTCGCCCGCCTCGAGATCGACGAGTTCAGCGCCGCCGGCATCGAAATCTTCGAGTTGATCGGGTGCGGCGACCCCGGCAAGAGCCACGTCGACGGCGCGCACGGCGTAACCGTCGATCGCCGCCTGGTCGAAGCCGGGCATCGGGCGCTCGGTCACCACTTCCTCGGCGCACATCAAGCCCTGGGCCTCGGAAATGGCCACCCGGACCGGCCGCGGCGCGACCGCTGCCGCGGTGACGTGCGTCAGATGATCTTCGACGGACCGCATCTCACCTCACTCGCCTGCGTGCACAGTGCCCGACGTCCGACACGACGTTAGTCGGCGGGGACGCTTCGGTGGGGCAGGCGCGCGGTGAACCGGTCTGCGAGCGCAACTCGTCCGCGCTCGGCGCCGAGACGCTGCGACTAGTCCTGCGCGAGACGCGCGACGAGCCATTCGCGCAGATCGGGCCCGTAATCGTCGCGGTCGAGCGCGAAGTCGACTGCCGCCTTGAGGTAGCCGCCGGGGTTGCCGAGGTCGTGGCGGGTACCGCGGTGAACCACCACGTGGACCGGTTCGCCGTCGGCGATGAGCAGCGCGATCGCGTCGGTGAGCTGAAGTTCGCCTCCGGCCCCGGGCTTGATCCGCCGCAGCGCATCGAAGATCTTGCGGTCGAGGATGTAGCGACCGGCGGCGGCCAGGTTCGAGGGAGCGTCCCCGGGATCGGGTTTCTCCACCATGCCCTTGAGCTTCATCACATTCGGGTTGTTGGCGTCCGGCAGCGGCTCCACGTCGAAGACTCCGTAGGCGCTGATCCGGTCCTCGGGTACCTCGATGGCACACAACACCGACCCCCCACGACGCTGCCGGGTGCGGGCCATCACCTCGAGCACCCCGCCGGGCAGCACCAGATCGTCGGGCAGCAGTACCGCGATGGCGTCCTCGTCGTCGTCGAGGTAGGGCTCGACGCACCCCACCGCGTGTCCGAGACCCAGCGGCTTCTCCTGGACGACGGAGGCCACCTCGAGCAGCGACGGCGCCTTGCGCACCTTGGCCAGCATGGCGGCCTTACCGCGGGTGGCCAGGGTGTTCTCCAGGACGAGATCCTCGACGAAGTGGGCAACCACACCGTCTTTGCCCGGCGAGGTGACGATCAGCAGCCGTTCGGCTCCGGCCGATTTGGCTTCCTCGGCGACGAGTTCGATGCCCGGGGTGTCGACCACCGGGAGCAGTTCCTTGGGCACCGTCTTGGTGGCCGGGAGGAACCGCGTGCCCAGGCCCGCGGCGGGAACCACCGCGGTCCGCGGGATCGGCGGGGTGTTGGGCACCGCGGAGTATTCGGTGAATTCGTCGGGCGTCGTATCGCTGAGGCTTGACGTCATGCCCTAACCATAATGTCGGTTTCCGATCGGGGCCTGGCAAGTAGTTGCCCAATTTCGTAGAGACCTGCCGGACATCATTGGACGAACAAATGACCATGCCGTTCGATCGCGGACGAACGGGCGTTAAGGTTCACAGGAGGTCAATTGTCCACCGAGCGGAGGGCGTCGGGGTGCGCACGTTGAAAAGGCGCCTGCGTGACGAGTTCACCGATCGTCGGTCGTCGCTGTCGCCGTTCGTGCGCGAGCAGGCCGCCGCCGACCTCGCCGACTGGATCTACGCTGCGCCCTTCCGCCTCGAATACGACGTCACCGTGGGTGCGTATGTGCCGTTCGGCACGGAGCCCGGCTCACCCGCTCTGCTCGACGCGTTGCTCGATCGCGGCGTCACCGTGCTCGTCCCGGCCGTGCCGCCCGGAGATCCCGCTCCGCTGGACTGGGTGCGCTACGACGGCACCACCAGTATCGAACGCGGGCGGTGGGGCCTGCTCGAGCCGACCGGGGAACGCCTGGGCTCGCAGGCGATTCGTGCGGCATCGGTGATCCTGATGCCGGCACTGGCGGTCGACAAGAGCGGAGTGCGCCTCGGCCGGGGCGCCGGGTACTACGACAGGTCACTGTCGGGGCTTTCGGCCGATCTGGTGGCGGTGGTCTACGACGACGAAGTGGTGGACTCACTGCCGTCGGGCCCCTACGACGTGCCGGTCGGCTGGGTGCTGACGCCGGAGAAGGGGTTTGCCGAACTCGGCTGAGAGGCGATCACGCCGACGTCGAGGCGCTTTTCGCGGCCGTACCGGACGACGAACTCGACGATGCGGAATCGGCGGACTTGCTCGACGACTTCGTGTCGGATGAGGTGCTGGATTTCGAGTCGTTCGACGAAGAACTCGACGACGAAGAATCCGCAGAACTCGACTTCTCCGACGTGGAAGACGTCGAACGCGAGTCGTTGCGGTAGAAGCCGCTGCCCTTGAAGACGATGCCGACGGAGTTGAAGAGTTTGCGCAGCCGCCCCGCGCACTGCGGGCACTCGGTGAGCGCGTCGTCGGAGAACGACTGCACGATGTCGAACTTGTTGTCGCACTCCGTGCACGCATACGAGTAAGTGGGCACCGTCAACCTCCGTGGGAGTAGTAGATCGCTACCGATCATAACCGAGACTGGCACTCGGACATTCCGAGTGCCAAGTTCAGCCGCCGATCACGTCCATGTCGGTGTCGGGGACACCGTCGCGGTTCATGTCGGCATCGCGCGTACGTCGTGCATCCCAGCGCAACAGGACGGCCGCCACCGCCGCGGCGATCACCGAGCCGATCAGGATCGCCGCCTTGGCCGGCGCCGCGTGCGGACCGTCTTCGAAGGACAACTCCGCGATCAGCAGCGCAACTGTGAAGCCGATGCCGGTGAGCATGCCCACCGGAACCAGATCGCGCAGTCCGATGGAGTCGGGCAGGCGCAGCGGCGTGAACCGGGTCATCAGCGCGGTGCCGGCGAGCACGCCGACGACCTTTCCGACGCACAGACCCAGGACGATCCCGATGGACACGGGTTCGATGATGCTCTCGCCGCTGCCCACCACCGACACCCCTGCCGCGGCGAACGCGAAGATCGGCAACGCGACCGCCGACGACCAGGGGCGGATCGTGTCGTCGAGCATCTCGGTACGCGATTCGGGTTCGCCACGGACCGGAAGGGCCGGAACCACGAAACCCAGCAACACGCCGGCCACCGTCGAGTGCACTCCGGACGCGTGCATCAGACCCCAGGCGACCAGCGCCACCGGCAGCATGAGCCACCGGTATCCCCAGCTCATCCTGGCCAGCACGGCGAACACCACGATCGCGACCAGCGACAGCCCGAGCATCGCGAAGTCGATGGACTCCGTATAAAAGGTGGCGATCACCGTGATGCCGAGCAGGTCGTCGACCACGGCCAGGGTGAGCAGAAACGTCCGCAGCGCGAGTGGCAGCCCGCGACCGAAGATCGCGAGCACCGCAAGCGCAAAGGCGATGTCGGTGGCGGTCGGGATCGCCCAGCCGCGCAATGCCTCGGGGTCCAGCGAACCGACCACCGCCACGTAGCAGAGGGCAGGTGCCACCATGCCCGCCACGGCCGCGGCGATCGGCACACCGGCAAGGCGAAAATCGCGAAGACTACCTGCGACGAACTCGTGTTTGAGTTCGAGACCGACGACGAAGAAGAAGATCGCCAGCAGGCCGTCGGCGGCCCAGTGCCCGAGCGTGAGATGCAGGTGCAGTGATTCCGGGCCGACGTCGAACTCGAGAAGACTGTGATACGTCTCACGCCAGGGCGAATTGGCCCAGACCACCGCAATCGCGGCGCACGTCAACAGCAGGGCGCCGCTGGTGGTGTCCAGGGACAATGAACGTCGAATTCGTTCGCGGCGCAGGTCACGGTCGGATTCGGTCGACACGTCGCTCCTCGGTCAAATATGCGCGACGGCCCAGCAGCCGGCACGGATCATCTCTGCGAACGGGAGAACACCTCCCGCGCCGACCAGACTTCCCGGCACACCTCAAGCCATTGTTCCCGACGAGCGGCGACTGCACCAACTGAGCGCACAGTGCTGTTAACAAGGCGAGCACGGCTGTGGACAACGCGAGCAGGGTCGGTGTGATCGCCGACTAGGTTGCCCGACATGAGAACACCGCGCGACCGGCTCGCCCCGCGGCTCGTCGATCGGCTCGGCGCCGCTGTGCGTCCGGGGTGGGCACGCTCGATGTACATCCGCCGCGGTGCCGCGGCACTGCTGGTGCTGACCGCGATCGCCATCGTCGCGCTCGGACGCGGCGAGGACGACCGTGTCTCGGTGATGGTTGCGGCACACGATCTGTTGCCGGGGGTGACGGTGACGGCGGGCGATGTGACCACGCGCAAGGTGCCGGGGTCACTCGTTCCGGACGGCGCCATCCGCATGTCGGTGGATGCGGCGGGCCGAACCGTGACCGGCCTCGTGCGTTCCGGCGAGATCATGACCGACGCGCGACTGCTGTCGCCACGGCTTCCGGCGTCCCTCACCGGGCGCGCCGACGCCCGTCTCGTGCCGGTTCGGCTCGCTGATGAAGCTGTGTCGTCGCTGCTGCGGACCGGTGACGTGGTGGACGTGCTCGGTCCGGGTGCCGAGGTATTGGCACGGCAGGCTGTGGTGGCGCTCGACGCGGATCCGCCGTCGACGGGACTGGCCGGCAAGAACCCCAGCGACACACCGATTCTGCTGGCGATGGGCGAGGACGCGGCGCATCGGGTGGCTGCGGCCGGCCTCGACGTGGCCCTTGCCGTGGTGGTGCACTGAGCCAGGGGCGCATTGAGCCAGTCGTGCTGCGCGCAGCCCGACACCATGTGCCAACCTGACGACGATTGCGGCAGGAGCGAGCCGAACACATGTCCGGCCTACCTGAGCAAAACCTGTCAGTCGTTTACGATCGCGGATAGGCTTCGGTCACGGTCACTCACCCGGGTGATCATTTCGACACAGCCACGACGCACGATTGTCGGCCAGCAGCGGGCACCCGATCAACGAGAGGACCGGAAACGTGCTCAAGGGATTCAGAGAGTTCATACTCAAGGGCAACGTGATCGATCTGGCCACCGCGGTCATCATCGGCACCGCGTTCACGGCCATTGTCACGGCGTTCACCGACGGCATCGTCCAGCCGATCATCAACACCATTCCGTGGAGCCCCAGCGACGCAGCGGGACTCGGATTCAACATCATTCCCGACAAGCCGTCGACCTTTGTGAACCTGGGTTCGGTGATCACGGCGACGATCAACTTCCTCATCATCGCGGCAGTGGTCTACTTCGTCATCATCCTGCCGTACAACAAGCTCACCGAGCTGGGCGGATTCGGCAAGAAGGCCGAGGTCACCGAGGTCGCGCTGCTCACCGAGATCCGCGACCTCCTCGATCCGGAAGGCGCCTCGAAAGCGAAGGAGGAGGCAGAAAAGGATCTGCCCGACCACCTGAACAATCCGGGCGCACCGAGCGGCGGCCAGCCTGTGGCCGCGCCGGCGCCCACGCAGCGGCTCACCACCCCGCCGCCGCAGTCCGCAGCTCCGGCGCCGCACTACCAGAATCCGCCGTCGGCGCCGTTCCCGGCGCAGCCCGGTCCCCCGCCCGGTGGCAATCCTCCCTATCCGACGCCCAATCCGGCTCCCGGCAGCTACCCTCCTCCCGGCAATTACCCGCCGCCGGGGTCTCAGTTCCCGGGCGAGTATCCGCCGGACCCTCAGGGACGACACTCCCGCTGACAACGCCACACGCGACGAAGGCCACGCCCACCGGCGTGGCCTCCGTCGTGTTCAGGTAGTTGACAGCCCACCAAACTCATGCCCCAAGGTTGGGCTCCTACGGTGAATCTTGTTGGTGTTGAGGCGAGTTGATCGACTTCAGATCGACTCGACACCATCTCCCTATTCGCCCAACCAGATTCGGAGGAATCACCATGCGCGAACCTCACGGCCCCAACGGAAACAACGGCAACAACGGATCCGGTCGACCCAACGGCCAGGGCGGGCGTCCCGCCCCCACCCGTCCGCAGCCGCGTCCTCGTCTCTTCCCCTGGTTCCCGTTCTTCGGGAGCTGACCGGAAAGACGTGATCCCCAGGGGCGGGCGCCGGGCACGGCGCCTGCCCCTGACTCGTTCGCGCGGACGACGCCGACACGAATTCGGCTCACCGGTCCGACAATTCACAGATGATCTCAAGCAATCCGGCAGCTAACCGCCATAATCGCTGATGGCGAGACCTGTTGACGCAGTGCAGTAGTCGCCGTTCCGGCGGTAGTAGCGCCGAAACGAGCTGATGGTCGGACACACCGTCACCACGCGCCCTGTTCGCGGGGTTATGTTCGACAACGTGCACCCGACATGGTGTGCGCACGTCGCAATCACCTCAACGAAGGAGACGCCGATGGCACCCCGCAAACCTCTCCCACCCCGAGGCTGTCCCGGCCCCGGACACGGCCCCAAGCCGGGTCCCGGTCCTCAGCCAAGTCCGGCCCCTCGCGGACATGGCGGACCTCCTGCTCCGGCTCCCGCTCCGCGGCGACCCCTGCCGTGGTTCCCGTTCTTCGGGAGCTGATCCGGAACTCATTCCCGCACATCATAATTCGGTCCCGCTTCTCGCCAGGCGAGAGGCGGGACCTTTCTGCGTCAACTGTTCTGGGTCAACTCTTCTGGGTCAACTGTTCTGGGTCAACTCTTCTGGGTCAACTCTTCTGGGTCAGCCCGCTCTGCCGATCAGTCCCGGATCAGCCGGCCACCGCAGACCCTGACGGTGTAGTCGGCGAGGGCGGCCACCGCCGGATCGTGCGTGATGAGCAGCGTGGTCCTCGATCGTGCGATCCGCGTCATGGGCTCCATCACCCGAGCCACCGTATCGGCGTCGAGTCCGGTGGTCGGTTCGTCCAGGATCAACAGCGGGGTGTCACGCAGGAAGGCTCGAGCGAGCGCAATCCGCTGACGCTGCCCACCGGACAGATTGGTGCCCCGCTCCTGTAGATGGGTGTCGAACCCCTGCGGCAACCCCACGATGAAGCCGGTGGCGTCGGCAGCGTCGGCCGCCGCGCGGATCTCTGCATCGGAGGCGTCGGGCCTGCCGTAGCGGATGTTCTCGCGCACCGATCCTCCGAAGAGCGCGACCTGCTGCTGCAGCACCGAGACGTGGGCGCGTAGCTGCGCCAACGTCATCGACCGGACATCGGTGCCGTTGAGCAAGACGGTTCCAGCGTCGGGGTCGTAGAACCGCAGCAGCAGATACATCAGGGTGCTCTTGCCCGCGCCGCTGGGACCGAGGATGGCGACGAAGTCGCCGTTGTCGACGGCGAGGTCAGCCTTGCGAAACACCGGCGTGGAAGAGTCCGGGTAGGTGAACGTGACACCGGACAGTTCGACGCGGGCTTCGGTCGTCATCGGCTCGACGTCGGCGGTGAGCAGGTGTTTCTCCACATCGGCGTCGGACATGTCCGTCGGCCAGGTGTGCGAGAGCCCGACAGTGTGCCGCTCGTCGTTCTTCTGGCTGTCGGCCGTCAGCCGCACCGCGTCGTCGGCGTCGTCGGTGATGCCGACGGGAGCGTCGAGCACCTCGGCCACCCGCTCCGCGCTGGCCGTTGCTCCGGTCACCTGCACCACGAGACCGCCGAGGGTCTGGATTTGCGGATAGAGGTACCCGAGGTAGCCGGTGAGGGCGATGAGCACCCCGATGTCGGCGCGGCCCACCGAGATCTGCCAGGCCCCCACCACCAGGACGGCCATCATGCACAGCACCTCGACGATGCCGACCGTCTCCGAGAAGACGGCGTTGGCGCGGATCTCGGCCAGCCGGGCATCGCGCCATCTTCGGCTCTGCCGCAACACTTTCAGTCGATCACGCGCGCCCTGGTTGTCGGCCTGGATCGACAACGCGAACGTGATGCCCTCTTGCAGCAGTGAACTGATGCGGCCGTTGGCTCGGCGTTCACGACGTGCGGCGCGCTTGACCACGACGCCGAACCAGCGAGCGAGCACCCAAAGCAGGGGGGCGAGCACCGCGGCGAGCAGTGCGAGGTCCCACCGGGTGACGAAGGCGGCGACCGCGTAGACGACGAGACTGACCGCGGCGACCGAACCCTGCACCACCCCCGACGACAGCAACGCGTCGATGCCGTCGACGTCGGCGCTGTGCCGGGCGATGAGGTCGCCGGTTTCGAACTTCTGCCGGGTGTGCGGCGCGAGCCGCTGCGTGTGCGCGTACATCGCATCACGCAGCCGCAGCAGCATGTTCTCGGTGACCGAGCCGGTCAGGATCGCTCCGAGATAGGAGCAGATCGACCCGATCAGAGCGGCGACCACCCACACCACCATCGGCGTCACCAAAGCATGAATATCACCGGTGACCAGCACGTTCTGCACGATGTAGGCGAACACGGCCACGGTGACGACGGTGGTACCCACCTCCACCAGGTAAAGCAGCACCGCGATCGCGAGCTTCCAGCGTTGCCCGATCAGCAGCGGGCCGAACCGCCGCATGGTGGCGAGCACGTTCATCGGTGTGGGCGGCGGGCCCGCCGTGTCGTCATCGTCCGGCACATCACGACCAACGCCCTCAACTGTGTTGAGGTCATCGCCGATCGTGTCGTCTTCGCGCGCGCCGACGATGGACGCCGAACCAGTCATTGTCCCAACGCTATTGGCCTTGCCTGTCCGTTCCCGGCTCGACGGCTGGCAGTTGCCTGCGAACTACCCGGGAACGCCGTAGGGCGGGAACCTTGCCGGTTCCCGCCCTACGGAGTGTGTTCAGTTGTGTGCGTGGATAGCGATCAGCCGAGGCTGAACGGCGTTCCGCGCAGGGTGACGAGGCTCTTCACCGAGTCGGTGCTGACCGAAACCTGCACGATCGGCTGAGCCGATGCGTATCCGGCGCAACCATCGACGCCGAACTGCTCCTGGCTGTACTGGACGCCACCGCTGCTGCCCTTGAAGGTGTAGTCGTTGACGCCGTAGTCCTTGTAGGCCGTGCTGTCACCGGAGGTGGTGTTGATCAGCCAGACCGTCGACACCGCACCAGGCTGGAGGGTGACACCGCCGTTGGCTCCCGGCACCGGGCTAGCCTGGCCATTGTTCTTATTGAACCGCGGGTACGGAACCCCGTTAAAGTCACCCCACGTTCCCTGGTTGGTGAAGCCAGCCCCTGCACCGCTACTGTCATCGATACCGAAATTGACCTGGCACCCGACCAAGTACCCGGCTTTGATGCTGCCGCCTTCGGCCTTTCCGCCGACGGTGACGTTGACCTTGCCGGACGCCCAGACTTCACGGCTGGTCGGAACATTGCTGACAGGGTGCTGGATATTGATGAACTGGTCGTATAGGGCGACGGTCACTGGGGTACCGTCGGCCAGTTTCTTGGTGACCTTACCTCCGGCCACCGGGCCGGCGTGAGCACCGCCAACACCGAAGCTGCCAAGCCCCATCACCGCGGCGCCGGCGATACCGACGACTGCGGCCACGCGACGCGTGATGATCTTCTTCATGATTCCCCTTCGTGGAATGTTCGATCTGCTTGGGAGCAGATAAATCTCAGTAGTTGCTGGTTATCTGCTGCCACTCAGTTGAGACTGAAGGGCTGGCCGTACAGGGTGGACTGGATGTAGTTGCCCGTACCGTTCACGGTGCCACCGTCGGTGTTGTATCCGTTGGCCGCGACAACCTGAACTGCCGAGCGCGCCGAGGCGTAGCCGCCGCAGTTGGGGAGTATGAGGGTGAAGTCCTGAATCTGGATGCTGCCCGTACCACCCGCCTTGATGTCCTTGTCGGTGATGCTTGCCACGGCAACCTGACCCGGCGCCAGGGGCAGACTCAGCGTTGCGCTGCCTCCGATGGCCGGACTGATGTCGAAGCTGCCGCCAAGGCCAAGAGTGAGTCCGGAGACGTTTACCTGGCAACCGATGATGTACTTCACCGCAATGTTGCCATTGAGCGGAGCTGCCAGCTTGGCGGTATACGTACCGGACAGTGACGCCTGACGTTGGGCCGGGTTGTTGGCAACGGTCGGGGTGGCGTACGCCGACTCACCGGTGCGCCAGATCTGGGCGCCGCCCGCGTTTTTGTAGCCGTTGGCCAGCGGCGCGGCCTCCGCGTGCCCTGCCCCCATGCTGGCGGCACCGATCGCCGCGACGGCGGCTACGGCGACAGCGCCAGCAGCACGGCGCAGCCCAAGCTTGCTGAACTTGCTCATTCGTTCCCTCTCACAGGATTCGGCTGTTATCCGGTGGATGCGTTCTCGTATCCGCCGGGTGACCTAGGTGGCTCGCGGGAATCATCTAGCCCCCGGGTGAACCCGCCGCTACGGCAGAGTTTCCAGGAGGTAAACGGACCCAGCCTCCTCGTTCCACTACTGCCACCAGATAGCTCCCCGATAGCAGGACCTCGTTCCCGAGCCTCCACGCTGTGGCCGGGTGCTGTCACCGCGAACGTTATCCGAGCGATATCAAAACGGGCAACAGCAGGATTCAGCCGTGTCTCATGTCCACAACTTGGTATCGACAAGTAATGATTCGCCAGCTGCACGGGAATTGTGTTAACAGCAGGAAAACGCCCTGCTAGGACCTTCCGAAAAAATGGCGTTAACCATAGTGCGGCGGGCGTTGGTCGTCGTACCACTCCTGTGATCGACCTGTGTGACCTTCGTCACACTCATCGGTCGTTATGTCCGGAATGTCGTCACCGAACACGTCGTCAAGAGCGCGGCGCCGGCGTGATGCGGCACGCGTTTTCTCGCCTGGCGAATCGTTTTCGCTGGTGGACGACATTTCATCAGCCTACTCAGCGATTGCGGATTCGGTCGTGCGCGCCGATGACGCCCCGGCGTCGAGCACGGGCTAGCACAGATTCTCCTGAGAGACGATTCAGAGACACTCAGAATTCACTGATCGATTCGATGACGTACTTGGCCAGTGGTGCCACCGTCGCCATGCCGTCACGAACCGCGGCACGCGAATCTGCGATGTTGACCACCAGGGTCTGGCCCGATATCCCCGCAAGGCCACGGGAGAGGCCCCCGTCGGTGGCGCCGGCAGCGAGACCGGAACTGCGCACGGCCTCTTCGATGCCGCGGAGCCGGCGGTCCAGGAGGTGCTCGGTGGCCTCGGGTGTCACATCGCGCGCCCCCACGCCCACACCGCCCACCGACACCACCAGGTCCACCCCGCCGATCACCGCGGTGTTCAGCGCGTTACGGATCTCCACCTCGTCGCCCGACACCGCGAGAGTGGCGTCCACGTGGAATCCGGCCTCGGCCAGCAACTCGCCGACCAGGGGTCCCAGCGAATCGGGCAGCTCTCCGTGCGCCACCTGGTCGTCCACCACCACCACGAGCGCGCGCCCCACTTCCCCATCCGGGGAGTCGGGGGCGGGCACCGCGCTGTACCGGGCGACGAAATCGCGCGCCGCGGCGTCGGCTGCCACCACGTCGGCCGGATCGACCTCCACGAGTTCAGGAGCGGACGCGGTGTCGACGTCGCCCTCGGCAACGGTGGAACCGTACTGGGTGCTACCTGAGTCGCTCATGGTTGCCTCTCTGTCGTGATCAAACGTAGTGATCGGTCGCAGCAATCAATTGGCCGGGAGGGTTCCCAAGGTGACGCTGGTGGTCTTGGTTTGTCCGTTGGCGACGTAGGTGACCGAGATCTTGTCGCCCGGCGCGTAGGACCGCACGGCGGCGACGAGCGCATCTCCGGTGGTGATGTTGCGATCGTCGACCTTGGTGATGACGGCGCCCTTCGGGATTCCCGCGGCGGCGGCCGGTCCGTCCGCGGTGACGTCGGAGACCAGCGCACCGGGCGTGTCCGGGTTACTGCTCGGCCGCACCGACACACCCAGACTCGCGTGGGTGGCCTTACCCGTCTTCTCGAGTTGCTTGGCCACCCGGATGGCCTGGTCGATCGGGATGGCAAAGCCCAGTCCGATACTGCCGCCCTGCTGCTGTTCCCCACCGCCGAGGGTCGCGATGGCGGTGTTGATGCCGATCAGCGCGCCTCGTGCGTTGACCAGGGCGCCACCGGAGTTGCCGGGATTGATGGCCGCGTCGGTCTGGATGGCGTCGATGACCGAGGTGGTGCCACCACCCCCCTCTCGCGACGTCGACACCGGGCGGTTCAGCGCGCTGATGATGCCGGTGGTGACGGTGCCCTCCAGCCCCAGCGGCGCACCCACCGCGATCACGTCCTGGCCCACGGCGAGATTGTTCGAGTTGCCGACGGTGATCGGGGTCAGGTTCGACTTGTCGACCTTGATGACCGCGATGTCGGAGATCGGGTCGGCGCCGAGTACACGCGCCGAGGCGCGCGAGCCGTCGTGGAAGTTCACCTGAACGGTGCTGGCCGGGCTCCCGCTGGTGCTGGTCACCACGTGGTTGTTGGTCATGATCACGCCGTCGTCGGTGAGCACGACCCCCGAGCCCTCGCCCTCTTCGCTGCCGGAGACGACGTCGATCGACACCACCGACGGCAGTACCCTGGCCGCGACTTCCTGGGTGGAGCCGGCCGGCGCGGGTGGTTCAGCTCCGTTGCCGGTGTTCGGGTCGCCGCCGAGCGGACCGGAGGGGATCGCCGAATTGCCCGAGTTGTCGGCCACCTTGGCCCCCACGACCCCACCGATCGCTCCGGCGATCAGGCCGAAGACGAGGGCCGCGGCAACCAGGGCCGCGATCAGGCCGCCGCGGGACTTCTTCTGCGGCGTCGGCTCGACCGGACCGGGCTGGTCGAATCCGGTGGGCGGGCCGGGTGGGAACGCCGCGGTGCCGGGCGGCGACGTGGGCTGCTCATATCCCGGGGTCGCGTGGGACCCATAGGAATGGGTGTCACCGTAAGAATGGGTGCCGCCATAGGACGTGTCACCGTAGGGCGCAGTACGACCGCCGGCCGGGTCGTAGCCCGGTGCGCGGCCCGCGTTGGGGTCGGGCGCAGGAGTGCGACCCGCGTTGGGGTCGAAGGCCGGGAACCCACCCGTGTACGGGCCGTTGCCGTAGGGATTGCCGCCCTGCGGGCCGCCACCTGTCATCGTCGTCGTTCTTCCTCGGTTCGGTGTTCGCCCTTCGGGCCTGCGAGCGACCCCTGAGCAGGCGGAGCATTGGCTCCGACCGGCCGGGATGCGCTCGCCAATCACCCTAGGGGATCGGACTTCGCGTCAGCGAGGTAAGTCACTGAAGACCGTTCACACTACTGACGAACCACCTGCGGTTCGGGTTCCACGGGAATCGGGTGTCCGGGCAGCGACATCCGGATCAGTGCGCCGCCCATCGTCGACTGCTCCGCGCGCACCCACCCGCCCAGGCGCACCACCACCTGACGCACGATGGCCAGGCCGAGTCCCGATCCCGGCATCGACCGCGACTGCGTGGACCGGTAGAACCGCTCGAACACCAACTCACGGTCTTCCGGAGGAATGCCCGGTCCCGCGTCGGCGACGGTCAGTTCGGCAGTGACATCGTCGACCTGGGCCAGTCCCACCACCACCGCGTGACCACGTGGACTCCACTTGGCGGCATTGTCCAGCACGTTGAGCACCGCGCGGCTCAGACCGTGCTGGTCACCGAAGACGAACCACGGCATCGTGCTGACCTCGAAGTCGACGTCGGTGCGACGCCGGCGCACCCGCTCGAGAGCCTGATCGACCACCTCGGCGAGGTCGACCTCCTCCAACACCACCTCCGGGGTGTCCTCACGGGCGAGATCGACGAGGTCACCCACGAGGGTGGACAGTTCCTCGATCTGGGCCACCACATCCGAACGCAGTTCGATCATGTCGGCGGCCGGGACCGGGGGCGCACCCGGCTCGCTTGCCGCGATGAGCAATTCGAGGTTCGTCCGCAACGAGGTGAGCGGTGTCCGCAGCTCGTGCCCGGCGTCGGCGACCAGGCGGGCCTGCTGATCGCGCGACTGCGCCAGGGCGGCGAGCATCGTGTTGAAACTCTCGGTGAGCCGGGCGAGTTCGTCGTTGCCGCTCACCGGGATCGGCGTCAGATCCTGGGTCCGGGCGACGCGTTCGGCCGCGCGGGTGAGGCGGGCCACCGGGCGCAGACCCGCACGGGCCACCGTGGTGCCGGCCAGCGCAGCCAACGCCACCCCGCCGCAGCCGACCACCAGCAACACCCACGCCAGCCGTTTGAGCACACGATCGGTGTGCAACAGGCTCTGCGCCAGGATCAATGTGTTGCCGTCGTCGAGTTTGCGGGCCAGCACCCGCTGGTTGTCGACGGTGCGCAGGCTCTGCAGATTGTTGCCGGGATGATTCGTCGAGCGGGCGATGCGGCGTTCGACGTCCTGGAACGGCACCGACCCCACCAGATACGTCTGCCCGTCGGGGCGCACGAGGGCCAGTGAGATGTTGGTGGAGAACACCGTTCCCGCGACCAGCGACTCGGGGCGGTCGTTGAGCATGCCGGTCTTGGCGAGCGCGGTCATGCCGTCGGCCCGGCTCTCCAGTTGAGAGTCGACCTCGTTGTACATCGCCCGATACACCACGAAATAGGCGGCGGCGGCCATCAGGCTCACCGCGACCAGCACCACCGTCGCGGAGAGAAGCGTCACGCGCAGGCGCAACGACACCGCGCGGGTCAGCGGCATGGGGGCACGCATCTCGGCATGGCCGTCGCGATGGCGCCACGGTGTCCAGCCGTGGGTGGATCCGGCCGAGGTCTCGTGCAGATCCGTCACTACGGCGGGGTCTCCCGGAGTACGTAGCCGACGCCGCGCACGGTGTGGATCAGTCGCGGCTCACCGTCGGCCTCGGTCTTGCGACGCAGATAGCCGACGTAGACCTCGAGTGCGTTTCCGGAGGTGGGAAAGTCGTATCCCCACACCTCTTCAAGGATCCTGCTGCGCGAGAGCACCCGGCGCGGGTTGGCCATCAGCATCTCCAGCAACGCGAATTCGGTACGGGTGAGACTGATCTGGCGTTCGCCACGGGACACGTCGCGGGTCACCGGATCCAGCGACAGGTCGGCGAAGGTGAGTGCTTCGGACTCCGGGTCGTCGGGGGTGGAGCGTCGCAGCAGGGCGCGCAGTCGCGCCAGCAACTCCTCCATCGCGAAGGGTTTCGGCAGGTAGTCGTCGGCGCCCGCGTCGAGTCCCGACACCCGCTCGGACACCGAGTCGCGGGCGGTCAGCACGAGGATGGGCAGGTCGTCGCCGGTCGAGCGAAGGCGCCGGCACACCTCGAGGCCGTCGAGGCGGGGCATCATCACATCGAGAATCGCGACGTCGGGTCGGTCGGCGACGATCTTCTCCAGCGCCTCGATCCCGTCGCCCGCGGTGTCGACCGCGTACCCGTTGAAGGTCAATGACCGACGCAGCGATTCCCGGACCGCCCGGTCATCGTCAACCACGAGAATGCGCATATGAACAGTCTTATCCACAATCACTGAGAGTCGGCTGAGCAACGCGCCGGGGAGCATGCCAGCTCCTCCCGGCGGCAGCTATAACCGCGGCGCCAGCAGTCGCTCGCGACAACTATTGCTGCGCAGCCTCTGAGGCGCCGCGCCAGTGGCAACGTCTCGGCGTGAGCACGAGAGGTCAGCGTTTGCGCCACCCCGCGGCACCGACCATGTCGGGAACGCGGGTGAACTTGACGCGCGGGCGGCCCTGCTCGTCGCCGCGGCGACGTTCGATGCGGTCGATGGCCCGCATCCCCCGGTAGCCGATCACATGCCGGGTGCGTGAGCGCAGCAGGCGGTTGAAGTCGTCGGGCTTGTGTTTCGGCGGCGTCAGCTTGCCCTCGGCGGCATCGCGGACCAGGTCCTCGACGGTCTTCTGGGCGCACATCTTGTTGGCGCCGATTCCGCCGCTCGGGCCGCGTTTGGCCCAGCCCACCACGTAGGCACCGGGAATCACCGCACCGTCCGCGTCGACCATCCGGCCGTCGACGTTGGGGAACAGCCCCCGCGCCTCGTCGAACGGCAGTCCGGCGATGGGCACGCTGCGGTAACCGATGCTGCGTACCACCAGGTCGGCGCCGATGCGGTGGGTGCCCTCGCCGGTGCGGACCCGCACGCCGTCCACCTGACCGTCGCCCAGGATCTCTTCGGGGACGCTGTGGAACAGGAACACGATGCGCCGCCGGTTCGGGTCGGCCGGGCCGGACAGGTCGTCGACCTGTGCGGCGGGATCATCGATCACCACCACCTCAACGCCCGGAATCGTCGACAGCGCACGGAATTCGGCCGATGTGTACGCGGCATTGGCCTGGTCGCGACGACCCAGCAGCACCACCTCGTGCACGTTCTGTTCCTTGAGGATGCCCAGTGCGCGATCGGCGATGTCGGTGGTGGACAACAACTCCGGCGGCGACACCAGAATGCGGGCCACGTCGAGCGCCACGTTGCCGGTGCCGACGATCACCGCCCGGCCGGTCGCGGGGTCGTCGGCGGTGCCGCGACGGATCGGCGGTGCCGCGTCGGCACCGGGCACGGCGTTGTACCAGGCGACGAGTTCGGTGGCGGAGGTGGAACCGGGCAGGTCCTCACCCGGGATGCCGAGCCGCCGGGATTCGCTGGCGCCCACCGCGTAGATGACCGCGTCGAAGTGTTCGGACAGCTCCTGCGGCGACACCACTCCGATGTCGGGCCCACCGGCCCGTGGGTTGCCCACCTCGACGTTGGTGGCCATGGTGACCCGGGGATCGCGGTAGAGCAGGTCGAAGCCGTGCAGCACACCCTTGGTTCCCGGATGATCTGGCGCGACCCCCGCTCGCACCAGACCACCCGGTGTCGGCAGTTTGTCTATGACGGTCACGTCGGCCTCGGTGCGGTCGAGCAGTGTCCGCAGTGCGTACCCGCCCGCCGGACCGGTGCCCACCAACGCCACCCGCATGCCTGCCGGCAACCGCGGGATGTCGGGGTAGGTCACCGACGGATGGTCGGGGTCTGCATCGTCCTCGGCCGGGTCCCAGGCGATCGGGTTCCACCCCGACTTCACCTCGGGGTGGGTGCGGTAGTAGTCGGCGTTGATCTCGATGAACACCTTGTCGCGGGCACCGAGGTTCTCGGCCGGGAAGATGGCGTCCACCGGGCACGCATCCGCGCAGGCGCCGCAGTCGATGCAGGCCACCGGGTCGACGTGCAGGATGTCGGAGGTGCCGAATCCCGGCTCGTCGGGGGTGGGGTGGATGCAGTTCACCGGGCAGACCGACACGCATGCCGCGTCGCTGCAGCATGTCTGGGTGATGACGAACATCAGAGCATGTTCGCTTTCCGGTAGTAGCGCATCGCCGGGCGGGTGAGCAGGCCCACCTCGTCGAGGAACTCCATCAGATGGGCGCAGCTGCTGCGGATCATCGCGTGGAAGTGCGCGTTGTTCTTGGCCTCGGCAGCGGCGCGGTCGGCGTCGAGTCCGGCGTCGGTGTACGCCTGCTTCTGGATGAGGCTCGACACGATCACGTAGGCGGCGATCGACACGATCAGCGCGCTAGTCTGACGGCGGGCGGCGCCGGCGGTCTTCAACGACTCGCGGACCTGTTCGCGCGCGAACTTCATGTGCCGCGATTCCTCGAGCACATGGATCTCGTTGACGGTGCGGATGAACGGGAGCACCCGGTCGTCGCGCATGCAGCCACGCTGGAACACGTCGAGGATCTCCTCGGCCACCAGGATGCCGGTGTAGGCGATCTCCCCGCGGGCATTGCCCTTGAGCAGCTTGCCGAGTCGTCCGACGATCCGGCTCGGGCGGTAGGAGGTGCCGACCATCTTCTCCGACGCCTTGGCGAACATCATCGAGTGACGGCACTCGTCGGCGATCTCGGTCAGCGCGAACTGGTACTCGCTGCTGTGGTAGTCGCCGAGGTACTGATCGCGCAGGATCATCTCGTTGAGGATCATCTCGAACCAGATACCGATGCACATGATCGACGCGAATTCGTGCCGCGTCAGCGAGACCCGCTGCTCCTCGGTGAGCTCGTTCCAGTAGTCGGTGCCGTACAGCGACGACCACTCGGGGCTGCAGCCGTACTTGGTGGGATCCATCGGCAGCGACCAGTCGATCTCGGTCATCGCGTTTCGGGAGAGCCGTGCCGCCGATGCCAGCAGTCGGCCCGACACCTCGTCGATGCCATGGTCGCGGATGCTGACCACGTTCTCCTCGCTCGTCGACGTTGCAATCTCGTCGGTGCGGTCCATTGCAGTAGTCATTCGAATTCGCCTCTCATTGGGACGTCTGCGCGCAACCGTGACAACGTGCGCTGTTATGACAATGCGTGTTGTCAAGATAGCACCGGGGTGTGATGGAGTAAACACACGCGCGGATATACTCGCGGGTAGGTTCGTGTGGATCGCACGTTTTCGCAGTTCAAGGGCAGGAGAGTCAATGCCGTCCATCTTCATCACCGGCGGTGCGGCCGGCATCGGATTGGCCACCGCGGAGCGGTTCGACCGCGAAGGCTGGACCGTCGGCGTCTACGACGTCGACGCCGACGCGCTGGCGAAGGTGAAGGCCAACCATCCCGCATTCATCACCGGGCAGATCGACGTCCGCGACCCCGCGCAATGGGAGCAATCGCTCGCGGATTTCACCTCGCACACCGACGGCCAACTCGACGTGCTGGACAACAACGCGGGCATCCTGATCGCCGGCGACCTCGCCGACATCTCCCCCGACGCGATCCGCAAGCAGATCGACATCGATGCGCTCGGCGTCACCCTCGGCGCGCAGGCCGCCTTCAAATACCTCAAGGCGACGCCCGGCGCCCATCTGGTCAACATCGCCTCCGCGTCGGCCATTTACGGTCAGCCGGGGATCGCCACCTACAGCGCCACCAAGTTCTACGTCGCGGGCCTGACCGAAGCACTCGAACTCGAGTGGGAAAAAGACGACATCCGTGTGGTGGGCATCTGGCCGCTGTGGGCCAAGACCACTCTCGCCGACAACGACGCGAAATCCACGAAGACCCTGGGCGTCCGGATCACCCCCGAGCAGGTGGCCGACAAGGTCTGGGAAGCAGTGCATCCGAGTCGCCAGGACAAGTTGCTGCACCGCACGAGCTACTCGGTGGGCACCCAGACCCTGGTGCTTGGCAACGCGGCGAAGTTCATTCCCAACTCACTGAACCGCCTGGTCAACAAGGTGATCGCACAATAGGAGCCAGTCATTCCGGACGGCGGGGCCGCCCACCGGGACGCCAGCGGGGTACCAGCCGGACACCGCGGCCGGCGGTGGGCAGCCGCCACCCGCGGAACAACGACGCCAGCCGCAGAGCGCTCGACACGACCGTGCCCACGATGAGCCAGACCTGCTGCGGGAGATTGGTGTGCACCATCCCCCCGGCGACGATCGCGGCCCCGATCAGGGCGGGAATCGCGTAGAGCTCGGACGGCTGCAACAGCAACGGGACGTCGTTGACCAGGACGTCGCGGATGATGCCGCCGCCGATCGCGGTGAGCAGACCGACCAGCGTCGCGGTGAACGCGTTCGCGCCGACATCGACCGCGATACTGGCACCCACCGACGCGAACAGACCCACACCCAAGGCGTCGAGGATCTCGACCGGGCGCCCGATTTCCGCGAGCGACGGATGGAATTTGAACACCGCCAGGCTGGCGATGACCGCGGTGGAGATCGGGAGCCAGTTCACCAGCGACGTTGGCGGTGTGATGCCGACGAGCAGGTCCCGCAAGATGCCCCCACCGACACCGGTGAGCACACCCACCGTGACGATCCCCCACAGGTCGAAGCCCTTCCGGACGCCGACGAGCGCACCGGACCCCGCGAACAACGCGATCCCCGCTGTGCTCAGGATCGTCAGCAACATCTGAACCTCGTTCGCCTCGATCAACCGCGCCGACGGTGAAACCACGGCGGCACGACGCAGAGGTTACAACGAGAGCAGAGGTCTACAACGGGAGCAGAGGTTACAACGGGAGCAGAGGTTACAACGAGAACTGCCGCAACATCGAGGAGGTTGCGGCAGTTCTGGTGGAACGTTGGGTCAGCGGCGGTCGAGGTCGATGACGCCGGCGCGGGCGGCCTTGACGTACCGCCGCGGGATGCGCTGGGCGACGCCGTTCACCTTGACCTCCTGCAGTGCCGGATTGTCCGCTTTCCACTGCGAACGACGGCTGCGGGTGTTGGCCCGCGACATCCGGCGCTTCGGAACAGCCATGGTAGTGCCCTTCTCTACGTGTGTGCTCTGGTGGTCGTCCGCGTCGCAGGGACACACGACGACTCGCATGGTCCGCGCGCCGAACACCCGGGGGCGCGGCACGCAACCTCACCAGACTACCCGGCGGAGGGGTCAACCTCCAAAACGGTGCACCTGCGGGGTTGACCGGTCAGTACAGCCGGTCAGCGCAGCCGGTCAGTACGTGGACGTGTCGGTGATGTTGAAGGTGAGCACGCCGGTTGCGTACAGAATCCAGTACACGATGCCCACCACGATCGCGATGCCGCCGATGATGATGCCGGCCAGGGCCATGCCGTCACCCTTCTGGGTGCCGTTGGAGGCCTTGATCTGGTTGCGGGCCACCACGCCGAGCACGACACCGATGATCGGTACCAGCAGGGTGGAGCAGCACAGCACGCCGACGATCGAGACGATCAGCGACGCGATCGCCATCCCGTTGGTCGACTGTTGCCCCGGTACCCCACCGGCCGCCGGATAGCCGGACGCAGGCGGCTGCCCGTAACCGGGCGGCTGGCCGTACGCGGGCGGCTGACCGTACTGGGGCTGCTCACCGTACTGGGGCTGCTGACCGTACTGGGGCTGCTCACCGTATTGAGGGGTGCCGTATTGGGGCTGGGCGCCGGGAGCCTGATACTGCCCACCCGGCGTCGAACCGTAGTCGGGAGTGCCGCCGCCGGCGGGCGCGCCGTACTGGGGCGGCGCGCCGTACTCCGGGGTGCCGTACTGGGGCGGCGCGCCATATTGAGGGGTGCCGTACTGCGGGGGCGACTCGGGGGCCGCACCGTACGGCGGTGGGGGCGGGTACCCCGACGGCGGTGGCGGCGTCGATCCGGGCGTCTCCGGCGTGTTTCCGCTCGGGCCGGTGTTGATCACCCGGGTGGCATCCGACGAGGGCGGCCCGGCAGGCGGGGGCGCGGCGGGCGGGGGCGTGGCGCCCGAGGGGAACCCTCCCGACGGTGGAGTCTGAATGATCCGAGTGGAGTCGTCGGACGGCGAGGGCGGCGGTGTCGATGCCGCGCCTTCCGAACCGGAATCAGGCTCTTTCGAACCGTCGTGCGGTGTGGACATCTGCGAGCCTTTCCTCGACGACGTCGACCGCAGGCAGGTCGACGAACTGTGCACGGCGGCCGGGCCCGACACGACGAGCCGGCCTCTGCCGCATCAGCTTAATGACGGGTGGAGCCCTCACGCGCCTTTACTGCCGCGTTTCATTCGATTCGTACACGAAGTCCGTGCTCACGCTCGCCCGCGGAATCGGCCACCGGGTCAATTGCTCGATGCGATGAGGACGAAAAAGATCACGGCGTAGACGATGGCCCCGATGATGCCGACCACTCCGGTGATCAAACCGGCCAGCGCCATGCCCTCCCCGCGCGGACCACCGGACGACCGCGTGATCTCCGACCGTGCCAGGGCACCGAGGACGACCGCGGCAAGGCCCGTGGGCAGGGACACGAACACCGACACCCAGCAGGTGAGCAACCCCACCACGGACACGATGCCGCAGACCAGGGAGATGATCGCCTTGGTGCTGGTCGGGGCCTGCGGGGTCCACGGAAGACCTGGTGCCGGATATCCGGGCACGTAAGGCACGGCCCCGTACGGACCCTGGTTCGGATACGGCTGGTTCGGATACGGCTGGGGCGGGTACAGCTGGGGTGAATACGGCTGGGGTGAATACGGCTGGGAGCCGGGCGCCACATAGGGTCCGGGATCGGTCGGCGGTTGCGCGGCCGGGTCCTCGTAGGGTGGATAGCCGATCGGGGTGAACGGCGCGTCGTACTCCGGCCGCGCCTCGGGAAGTGGGCGGAACTGGGTCTCGCCGTACGGATCGACACCGCCGTCTTCCCGCGGATCGCGCCTGCCGTCGTCGTTCACCCGGTCCCCTCACCGTCCGAAATGTCGTTTCAGACTAGTGACTAGACTCGACCGGTGTCAGGCGTGGTCTCCGGGTTCACGGTCATCTTCATCATGGTCGGAATCGGATTTCTGCTCGGCCGCACCCATACGCTGGGCGAACACGCCCACGAAGTGCTCTCCCGCCTGGTGTTCTTCGTGTGTACCCCGGCGCTGCTCTTTCATTCACTCGTCACCGCCGACCTGTCGGTCATCTTCTCCACCACGCTGCTGATCGCCGGTGGTTCGGCACTGATCGTCGGCGCCGTCTATATCGGCGTGGCACGGCTGCTGTTGCGCCGCCGCTCGATTCCCGAACTCGTCATCGGAGCGCTGTCGTCGTCGTATGTCAACAGTGTGAATCTCGGTCTGCCGATTGCCCTCTTCGTGCTGCACGACGCCTCGTTCATCGCCCCGCTGCTGCTCTTTCAGATCCTGATCTACTCACCGCTGGCGCTGGTCACGCTGGACCTGACGGCGTTGGATCGCACCGCCGGACGATCGGCGATCCGCGACGCCGTGGTGCTGCCGCTGACCAACCCGATCGTGATCGGCGGCCTGATCGGCGTGGTGTTCTCCGCACTCGGCTGGCATCCGCCCGCCGCGGTCCTCGAGCCGTTCAAAATGCTCGGCGGCGCGTCGGTGCCCGCGGCGCTGCTCGCGTTCGGTTTGTCGCTGACCGGGGTGGCGGTGATGAAGAAGGGCGACAGTCCGCGGCGTGAGGTGGTGGCGGCGTCGGTACTCAAACTGATCGCGATGCCCGCGCTGGTCTACGCGATCGCACGATGGGGTTTCGGCGAGTCCGGTCACACCCTGTTCGCGCAGGTGGTGATCGCTGCGCTGCCCACCGCGCAGAACGTGATGGTGTACGCCACCCGTTATCGGCGCGGCCAGATTCTCGCCCGCGACACCGCCCTGATCACCACGCTGGGTTCGGTTCCGGTGATCGCCGTGATCGCGTGGCTGCTCGCCTGAGACCCGATGACGTGTCGACGACGCCGTCGATCAGTCACGCTCCTTGCGCTTGACGTCCACGCCACCCATCAGGGCGAATCCGGTGACGTGGACGGTCACGCCACCCGGTCGGCCGGGGTGGGCCGCCTTCCCGCCGAATCCGCCCATGATCGCGAGCCCGCCGACCTCCACTCCGACGTCGGGCGGCACCGTGATGTCGACGCCACCCATCACCGCGACGCACTGGATGGTCAGATCCGCCGAGGTGAAGTCCACCTCGCGCAGATCGATTTCGACACCCCCCATGATCGCGGTGGCACTCAGATGCTCGGCCACCACCGCGCGGCCCTTGAGTTCGGAGCCCGACATGATGGCGAGCCGGTGACGGACGGGTTCGCGCCCGGCCGCCGAACTGACCTGCGCGGTTGCCGCTCCCGGGTAGGGATCGCCCGCAGCGGGCAACGGAACGCCGAGTTGAGTCACCGGGAGGTCGTCGGTGAGTTCGTCGAGTTCACCGAATGTCTTGGCGCTCACTGCTTTCTGTGCGCGCTCTTCGTACTCCGTGGGCGAGAGTGCGCCGCTGGACATCGCCGCCGACAAAATACTGTGCACCAGTTCGCGATCGACGTCGGCGGCACGCAGTCGTGCCCGGCGTTCGTCGTCGGGTCCGGGTTCGGGACGTTGCGCTGGCAGGCTCACCTCAGCCACGGTAGTGGCGTCGCGGGTGTCCTGGCCACCCGGAACGACCCTGACGAATCCCTGATTTCTCGTGGTGACCGGAAGTCAGCGTCGTCGGCCGCGCCGCGATTTCAGGTAGTCGCCCACCACGGCCGCACCCAGTCCGTCGACATCGGGAGCCACCACCCGTCCGCCGATGCGGCGGGCGATCTGGTCCATGAAATGCGCGAGACCCGGGTCCTCCCCGAGCCGGAAGAACGTGACCTGCGCGCCCATTCGGGAAACGTGATCGAGTTCGCGGACGGTCACCGCGATGGTCTGCGGATGCGGCGGATAGAAGAAGAACGGCTCACCACTCGGGTCGAGGTGGGCGGTCGGTTCACCGTCGGTCACCACCAGCACCACCGGCTGCGCGTTCGGGTAGCGCCGCAGATGGCGTTGTGCGAGCAGCAGGGCGTGGTGCAGGTTGGTGCCCTGTTCCATCCGCGGCTGCAGTCCGGTGAGTTCGGCGATGTCGATGCTGCGGGCGTAACGGCCGAACGCGATCAGTTCCAATTCGTCACTGCGAAAGCGGGTGGAGATCAGGTGATTCAGCGCAATCGCGGTGCGCTTCATCGGCGTCCACCGACCCTCCATCTCCATCGAGAACGAGGTGTCCACCAACAGCACCACCGCCGCCTGGGTACGGGCCTCCGTCTCGGCCACCTCCACGTCGCGCACGTCGATGGCCACCCCGTCGCGGGCCATCCGCGTCGACGCGGTGGTGGGTTCGGGACTTTCGGAGATGGTGCGCAACACCGCATTCGACACCGTTCGGGTGACGTCCCACGGGTCGGTGTCGCCGAATTCCCATTCGCGGGTGGCACCGGTGGGTTCGCCGAGCAGCCCGGACCGACGGGTCTGCCGGTCGCCGCGCCGGCCCGACATCTGTTCGGCGACGTCACGGAAGATCGACTGTCCGAGTTGGCGCATCGCCTTGGGACTGAGGCGGAGGTTGCCGTCGGCGGTGCGGTCGAAGAATCCTTCTTCGCGCAACGCCTTTTCGAGTTCGGCGAGGGTGCGGGCATCCACGGCGGCCTGCTCCCCGAGCTGGCGGGCCAGCGCCTCGAGGTCGATGTCGTCCATCTGGGCGCCCGCGTACTGCTGGGACAGTTGCTCGGAGAGGGCCTCGAGTTCGGAGATGTCGTGCAGCGCGGCGGCACCCTGCCCCAATCCCATCTGCTGCTCGCCGGAGAACGATTGCGCGTTGTCCCAGTCGAGGCCGGGACGTGCCTGGTGCAGTGACGAATCCATCTGTGCCAGTTGACTCATCAGTTCGGGCGAACCAAACGCCTGCTGCGCGAGCTGATCGAGTTCGGCGCGTTGCTCGGGGGTCAGCGAGTTGTAGAACTGTTGGGCCGCGGCGGCCCGCTGCGCCAGCGAGTCGATGAGCTCTTCGGTGTTGCGCGGATTGTCCGGGAAGAAGTCGCCGTGCTTGCGCATGAAGTCGTCGAACTGCTCGGTGGTGTCCTCACCCCGATTGTGGGCGTCGAGAAGCTGATTGAGGTCGGTCAGCATCTCCGACACCTGCCGGCGATCGGCCTCGGTGGCGCCCTCGAGCGCCTCCTTCATCCCGGCGAAACGCTGGTCGAGGAGTTCGCGTCCGAGGAGGTCCTTGATCTTCTCGTAGTCCTCGCGCGCCTGGGGGCTGCGCCAGTCGTACTCCGACAGTTCCTCGACGGCTTGCGCGGTCGACGGTGGCAGACTGCCGATCCGCATCTCGGCGAAACGGGCCTCGTCGTCGAGGTCGCGGGCGAGCTGTTTGCGTTCCTCCAGGACGGCGCTGTCGAGGAGTTCGCGGATCTCGTTGAACGTCCCGTCGAGGTTGCGTTGCTTGAGCAGCTCTTGACGACGACGGTTGACCTCTTCGCGTAGCTTGTCCAGGCCGCGCATGTCCTGCGTGCCGCGGCGCAGGAATTCACGCAACGCCCGCTGCGGGGAGACGCCTGCCATGACGTCGTCGCCGATCTCGCTCAGCGCCTCACGCAGATCCACCGGCGGTGCAAGCGGATCGGGCCCGCCGGTGTACCGCTGGTACCGCGATCGGTGAAAGTTCTTGGCAACCATGGGTTCACACCCACCTTCCGCTCCCCGTGGGGGATTCAGCCGTAGATGGTCTGGCCGTCGTCGTCGGCTTCCTTGCCGATGCGGCGGGCCAGGAACAGCCCCTCCAACGCCAACTCCACGGCGCTGGCACGTTCCCCGGCCACCTCGGCGTCGAGTCGGTCGGCGATCTCGTCGAGCACCGCCGCGGTGACGTCGGGATCCGGGATCGAGGCGAGCAGGTCCTCGGCGGTCACCCGGTCGCCGGTGACCACCGGTTCGCCGTTCTCCAGCGCGTGCACGAGCGGCGCCATGTCGATGCCGCCGAAGTGCGCGCGCACCGTGTCGGCCACCGATTTGCGCAGCAGGTGCTCGAGAATCTCCAGTTCGCGGCCCTCTTCGCCGGATTCGAACTCGATCTTGCCGCGCAGCACCTCGATCACCGATTCCAGGTCGACGACGCGGGCCACCGCGACGTCCTCCCCGGTGACGGTGGCACGATGCAGCGCGGCGGCCGCCACGGTCTCGGCTCCGGCGATGGAGAAGCGTGCCGAGACACCCGATCGCTGGTCGATCGACGGATGATCGCGGGCGTAGCGCGTGAAGCGCGCCAGGATCTCGGTGATGAACGTCGGCACCGTGGCCACGAGGTCGGCTTCCTGCTCGATCACCGAGATCTCGTCGTCGAGTTCCAGCGGGTAGTGCGTGCGGATCTCGGCGCCGAAACGGTCCTTGAGCGGGGTGATGATGCGGCCGCGGTTGGTGTAATCCTCCGGGTTGGCGCTGGCCATCACCAGCACATCCAGCGGCAGCCGCAGCGTGTAGCCACGCACCTGGATGTCGCGCTCCTCCATCACGTTGAGCATCGACACCTGGATGCGTTCGGCCAGGTCGGGCAGCTCGTTGATGGCGACGATGCCGCGGTGGGCGCGCGGGATCAGGCCGAAGTGGATGGTCTCCGGGTCGCCGAGGCTGCGGCCCTCGGCCACCTTCATCGGGTCGATGTCACCCACGAGGTCGGCCACCGACGTGTCGGGGGTGGCGAGCTTCTCGCTGTAGCGCTGGCTGCGGTGACGCCACTCGATCGGCAGGTCGTCGAGTAGGCCGGCCGCCCGGCGGATCGACGCCGGAGTGATCGGCTCGTAGGGATGTTCGCCGAGGTCGGAGCCTGCGATCACCGGGGTCCACTCGTCGAGGAGACCGACCAGTGTCCGCAGGATGCGGGTTTTGCCCTGGCCACGTTCGCCCAGCATCACGACGTCGTGGCCGGCGATCAGCGCCCGCTCGAGCTGCGGGATGACCGTCGCCTCGAAGCCGACGATGCCCGGCCACGGATCGCGGCCCTCGCGGAGCGCGCCCAGCAGGTTGTGCCGGATCTCGTCGCGCACGGAGCGCTGCACGTGTCCGCTGGCCCGCAGCTCACCGAGGGTGCGCGGGGAAGGATGTCGGGTTTCGGTGGTCGCCGAGCCGCTGGTGGTCGGGGCCGGCGTGGTGAAGTCCTCTGCCACTCCGACCACGGTACTCCGAATCGGGACTAGTCCGGGCTGGGCGAATCTCCCGACCCGACGCGGGCGTGACCCCATCGAGGATCACGGCCGACGAAGGCCATCAGCCGGTCCACGGGATCGGCGTCGTCGCTCACCGGCATCGCCGGACCGTACTGGCCCGACGATCGCAGGATCTCGTCGATCGGCTCCATGCCCTCGCGCAGCCGCGTGGCGAACGCGGGGTCGAGGTCGGGGTCGATGCCCGCCGACCGCGCCAGATCCCAGCTGTGCATGAATACGTCGGAGGTGTAGAACGCGTCGATCGCGTCGCCGATCGGACGGGTTCCCACCATCGGGTGCGCAAAAGTGATGTCGGGTTCGTCGTACAGGGCCCCGACGGCCGCGGCGTGCGCAACCCACGTCGCCGTCGGGTCGTCGTGGGTGTCTGGCGCGGGTGCGAACCGAACCCCGCCGGCCGCGAAGAAGCCGGTGGACCATTCGACGAGGTGGGTCACCACGTCGCGGGCTCTCCAATCGGGCACGGGCGTCGGCGCGTCCCAGTCGGTCACCTGCCCGGTGATGGCGGCGAAGTCTGCACTGATGAGCCGATGACGTTGGGCCGCATCGAGTTCGGCCAATCCGCGCGAGCGCTCGGTGGACTCCGCGCTCATTGGGCGTCACCGGATTCGACGTCTCCGGATTCGACGTCTCCGGATTCGACGTCTCCGGATTCGACGAGCCGGTCGAGGGCGTCGTAGCCCTCGTCGAGGCCCGTCTCCATACCCGACGCAAGCCATCCGTCGCGTGCTTGGAAGCTGTCGCACAGGGATTCGGCAACCAGGCGGGTGCGGCCGTCGCCGAGATCGGTGAACCGCAGGGTCTCGAGCGCCACCTGATCGGGCGTGCCCTCCCAGGTGAAGGTCTGCACGATGACGTCGTCGCCGACGGTGTGAAAGCAGCCCCGGAAGCGGAATTCCTCTGCCTCGTCACCGGATCCGCGCGATGCGGTGTACGCCCATTCCCCTCCGTTCCGGGCGTCCCATGCCGTCACCCGGTTGGTGAGGCTGTCGGGACCCACCCATCGGGCGAAGATGTCGGGGTCGGTGTGTGCCTTCATCAATTGTGCCGGGGTGGCACGGAAGTCGCGGGTGATGCGGATGATGGGGACGGTCGGGTCGGCCTCCACCGCGACTTTCTCGAATGTCTTCTCGACGGTGTTCACGATGCCTCTTCTCCTCGGTTGGTCTCGGTTTGTCGACGCGGCACCGCCGCGTCGTCGTTCATATCGGCCAGTACGGCGTCGAGGCGCGTATATCGCGCCTCGGCCTGACGGCGGTATCGCTCGATCCACTTGGTCATCAGGTCGAAAACCTCTGCTTCAAGGTGAACCGGGCGGGTCTGCGCCTCCCGGCTACGGCTCACCAACCCGGCGTCCTCGAGCACCTTGAGGTGCTTCGACACTGCTTGGAGGCTCACGTCGTAGGGTGCCGCCAACTCACTGACAGTGGCATCGGCACTGGTCAGGCGGGCGACGATGTCACGTCGTGTCGGGTCGGACAGTGCGGCGAACACCCGGGACAGCTGATCGGACATTGCACTCCCTCAACCACTTGGTTGAATACGAGAATCGCACCGGCGGACGACGTTGTCAACCACTCGGTTGTCCACAAGTCCGGGGCTTTCCAAGTGGGCGACTACGGAAAACGCAGCCGGGAATTGACGAAAAGGTCCGCCGAAAAGGGGTCGTCGTTCAGCCGTGGCGGATTTGCGTGATGTTCCATATTCAGGATTTCGGTGCAAATCACATATTCCGGACCTAGGCTACGAATCATGAAGAGTTGGTGGGTAAGTATCCTTGTTGTCGTCGGCATTTTTGCGTTTGTGTCCATTCCGGCCACGGCATCCGCAGCGGGACCGACCGAGGTGGCAGGTAGCAGCTCGGGATCGGCGGGCAGTTCGGACCCGGAAGGTGTTCACCTCACGACGGTCGTGAGCGGAAACGACATTCACTACACGATCACCAACGTGCCGCCGCTCGTAGCCGCGCGGCCACCATTAATTCCCGCCGTTCAAGGCTTCTGCAATACCGTTGCGGCCGACTTCTTGAAGGCGGGCGGGGCCGCCCTGCCTGTGCTGCTCAATTCTCTGAGCGCCGACAGCATCAACTACGTCGAGTTGGTCCGGCGGATCACCGAAAGCGGAGCGGTCGCCGGGATTCATCCGCTGCAGTATGCCCGCAATGGCATGGTGACCGGACAGTTCGATGACGTCGCAAGCGGTGTCTACCTCGTCATCACCGTCTGCAATGTTCAACCCACTGACCCGAGAAATGTGCAGCGCGAACTCGTCTCGTACACCCTCGCCTGGGTGCCGCCCAACCTCGGGTCGAGCTAGGAGGCTCGCACGCTACTGAAGAGCGCCCCGAGCGCGGTGCGTTGCCACATCGTCAACGACTGCCTGCTCCGGGGCGCTTTTCAGAGGCTGGGAGGCGCCTTTTCGCGGTCAGGCAGTCGGCCCCACCGGTTCGTCCCCGCGCAGCGTGATCCGGTGCATCACCCGGCGGGCGTCGCCGTAATCCCGGTTGGCATAGTGCACCGTGTTCCTGTTGTCCCACAGCACCAGGTCGCCGAGGCGCCAGCGATGCCGCACGATGTGCTCGGGCTTGGTGAGGTGCGCGTAGAGCAGGTCGAGCAGATGGCGGCTCTCGGCCTCCGATACTCCCTCGATGTGCGAGGTGAAACCGGGATTGACGAACACAGCCTTGCGGCCGGTCTCGGGGTGGATTCGCACGACGGGATGGCTCACCGGCACCAGCCGGGTGACTTCTTTTCCGTCCCAGACGTTTCCGTGTCCGCCGCGCTGCTGTTCGAGGTAGTAGCCGAACGCGCGGTTGCCGTCGTGAACCGCGGTCAACTGGTCTACCAGCCGCTGCACCGGCGCCGACAGCGACTCGTAGGCCAGTTCGGCGTCGGCCCAGTTGGTGTCTCCGCCGTTGCGGGGCAACACCACCGGCCGCAGGATCGACCCGAGCGGTGGGCGCGGCATGAACGTGACGTCGGTGTGCCAGACGTCGGCGAATCCGTCGTTGGAGCTGTCGAGCGAGTACACCTCATCGGGAACGTCACCGCTGTTCCAGACGGGATGGCCCACCGTGAGGTCCCCGATTCGGTTGCCGAACTCGATGTGCGCCGCGTCGTCGAGGCGCTGATCGCGCAAGACGATCACCTTGTAGTCGATGAGTGCCCGACGGATCGCGCGGATCTGGTCGTCGGAGGCGTCGGCGACGTCGAGGCCTCGGATCTCCGCGCCGAAGCGCGGACCGAACTCGTCGATGTCGAGTTCGACGCCGGAGCCGACAATTGCGGTGTCAGTGACCTGCTGCTGTGACTTGTCGAGTGAAAGTGTCATGGATGGTCCCTCTCGGATGGTTGTGGTGATGGTGGCGTCCGAGAGCGCGCGGCGGCGACCCGTGATGGGTACCGTCCGACCAGTTCATCCGATGATCGTCGCAAGGGCGGTGGTTCATGCGAGGGCCTTCCCGATGGTGGGCGGGCCGGGATCCGCACCGATCGACCGGGAGTCCTGCCATGGTCGCACGACCAGCGGCGACGGGCGCGACGACGACGCACGGCACGCCGGTCGGATCAGGTTTAAATACGGTCACGCACCCTGTGTACTCACCGTTGCGCGCCTCCGACAGGGTTGTCCGCACGGAGAGAAAAACACGAGCGTGCCCAGATCCCCGTCGAGCGTGCCCGTTTCCGGGTCGAGCGTGCCCGTTTCCCGGTCGAGCGTGCCCAGATCCCGGCCGAGCGTGCCCAGATCCCGGCCGAGCGTGCCCGTTTCCGGGTCGAGCGTGCCCGTTTCCGGGTCGACCGTGCCCAGATCCCGGCCGAGCGTGCCCGTTTCCCGGTCGAGCGTGCCCGTTTCCGGGTCGAGCGTGCCCAGATCCCAGTCGAGTGTGCTCACAACCGAGGCAACAACCGGAGCCAGTCAGCTCAGGGCGAGCCACACCGCCAGACCCAGGCCGCCGATGCCCACCACGATGCGTAGCGGACCCGGCGGCAGCCGTCGAACCACCGGCGGTCCGCACCAGCCGCCCACCAGGCATCCGATGGCCATCGCGAGCGCGGCTCCCCAATGCACCGGACCGAAGATCATGAAGCCCAGTGCGGCAACGAGATTGGCGACGCCCAGGAACAGTGATTTCAACAATGTCGCGCGCCACAGCGGTTCGCTTGTCACGATCAGCGTCAATGCCAGCAGCACGATCCCAGCTCCGGCACCGAAGTAACCGCCGTACACCGAGATAAGGGTGAGTCCCAGAAGCCATATCCACGGTCGGTCGGTGTGGTGGGCAGCGAGTCGTCGCAGCGTGGGCTGGATCAGCAGTGCGATGGCGGCGAAGCCCACGAGGTAGGGCACGATCACCTTGAACGAATCCGGTGGAGAAAGGAGCAGGATCACCGCACCGATAGTCCCGCCGATCAGGGATGCCACCACACCGGCCAGCAGCGGCCTACGGTCACCGTCGAGAAGCACTTTTCCCGACTGTGCGAGACTGCCGACGCCCACTGACACCAGGGCGACGGTATTGGTCACGTTCGCCGCGATGGGACTCAGTCCCACCGCCAGCAGCGCCGGATAACTGACCACCGACGCCAAACCGGTGATGTATCCCACGAGGCCGGCACCGAAACCCGCCAGCATGAGAAGCCCGAAGTCGAGGACACTCACCGTCCGGCCTCGGCAATGGGCACGGTCGACGGGAATGTGGGCACGCTCGACCGGGTTCTGGGCACGCTCGACGGGAATGTGGGCACGCTCGACCGGGTTCTGGGCACGCTCGACCGGGTTATGGGCACGCTCGACGCGAATGTGGGCACGCTCGACTCGGATGTGGGCACGCTCGACGGGTCAGTGCGCGAAATGGCGTGCACCGGTGAGGTACAGGGTGATCCCGGCCTCGGATGCTGCTTCGATCACCTCGTTGTCGCGGATCGAGCCACCGGGCTGCACCACGGCGCTCACGCCACCGGCGATCAGTACCTGGAGTCCGTCGGGGAACGGGAAGAACGCGTCGGAGGCGCCGACGCTACCCACCGACCGCTCCCCCGCGCGGGTCACCGCGAGATGCGCGGAGTCCACCCGGTTCACCTGTCCCATGCCCACTCCCACCGAGGCACCGTCCTTGGCGAGCAGGATCGCATTCGACTTCACCGACCGGCAAGCGCGCCAAGCGAATTCGAGGTCGGCGAGGGTGTCCGGATCGGCCGGCGCGCCGGTCGCCAGGCTCCAGTTGCCGGGATCGTCACCCGCCGCGTCGAGGATGTCGCGGTCCTGCATGAGCAGTCCACCGGAGATCGGCCGGGTTTCCACGCCACCGCGTACCGGGGGCACTGCCCGCAGAATCCGAATGTTCTTCTTGCGCTGCAACACCGACAACGCACCGTCGGCGAATCCCGGCGCGATGATCACCTCGGTGAAGATCTCGGCCACCTGCTCGGCCATCTCGACGGTGATCTCACGGTTCGCCGCGATCACCCCGCCGTAGGCGCTGACCGGGTCGCACGCATGTGCCTTGCGATGCGCCTCCCCGATGTCGGCACCCACCGCGATGCCACAGGGGTTGGCGTGCTTGATGATCGCCACGGCGGGCACGTCGAAGTCGTGCGCGCTGCGCCAGGCGGCATCGGAGTCGGTGTAGTTGTTGTAGCTCATCTCCTTGCCGTGCAACTGTTCTGCCGACGCCAGGCCGGAGGGATTCGACGTGGACAGATACAGCGCTGCCGCCTGATGGGGGTTCTCGCCGTAGCGCAGCACAGCCGACCGCTCCCACGTGGCACCCGACCATTCCGCGAACTCCGATCCGTCAGGGGCGGGCGCAATGGTCGCCGACATCCACGATGCGACGGCCACGTCGTAGTCGGCAGTGTGGCGGAAGGCCTTGGCGGCCAATTGCTGTCGCTGCGCAAGCGTGAAGCCGCCGGCGGCGACGGCGTCGGCGACCTTTTCGTAGTCCATCGGGTCGACGACCACCGCGACGCTCGGATGATTCTTGGCCGCGCCACGCACCATCGACGGACCGCCGATGTCGATCTGTTCGATGCACTCGTCGTCGGATGCCCCGGACGCCACGGTCTCGGTGAACGGATAGAGGTTCACCACGACGAGATCGAAGGCGGCCACACCGAGATCGGCGAGCTGGTCGACGTGCGACTGCTTTCGGAGGTCGGCGAGGATGCCCGCATGCACCTTGGGGTGCAGCGTCTTGACCCGCCCGTCGAGACATTCCGGGAATCCGGTGAGCTCGGACACCTCGGAGACCGGAACACCGGCAGCGGCAATGGTTTTCGCGGTGGAACCGGTGGACACCAATTCCACTCCGGCGTCGTGCAAGGCCGTCGCGAGATCGGTGAGATCGGTCTTGTCGTAGACGCTCACCAGGGCCCGGCGGATCGGTCGGCGACTGGCGTCAGCGGGGCTGGCTGCGTTCACGGAATGTGGGCCTTTCGTCCGTCGATGACAACTCCTCGGGTGACGACCTTCGCCACCACGTCGGGGAGCAGGATGCGCTCCACCGATTTGATGCGTTCGTGCAGGGAATCCTCGGTGTCACCCGGCGAGATCACCACCGGCGCCTGCGCCAGGATCGGCCCGGTGTCCACACCCGCGTCCACCAGGTGCACCGTCGCACCGGTGACCTTGACCCCGTGGGCGAGTGCGTCGGCGACACCGTGTGCGCCGGGGAACGAGGGCAGCAGCGCGGGATGTGAATTCACGATCCGTCCGCCGAATCGGGACAGAAACCCGGGTCCGAGGATCTTCATGAATCCCGCGGTGACCACCACGTCGGGGTTCACCTCGCCGACCGTCTCGGCCAGATGCGCATCCCACTCGGCGCGATCGGCGAACGCCGACAACCGGCATTCGATGAGTGGGATGTGGTGTCGCGCGGCGATGTCGGCGGCGCGACAGTCGCGGTCGACGACCACGGCCGCCACCTCGAACGGGGCGTCGGGCGCCGTCGCCCGGTCGATGATCGATTCGAGCAGGGTGCCCGTACCCGACGCCATGACGACGATCCGGCCCGGCTGCGGGGACGTACTCGCACGGCCGGGATCTGCATTCACACTTGCGAGCCTAGATGATCGGTGTCATCGGCCTGTGATCGAGCCACCGACGATCGGCGGGTCGGTGACGCGGCGTTCAAACCTTGAGTTCGTGGTGGGCGGGGTCGTGCTGCCCGTCCCCGCCGTCGTCGGCGGCGTGCTCGTCCCCACGATCGTCGTCATGGGCCTCATCCGGCCCTGCCGGGTCCTCGCCGACGTCCGACGAATATTCGTCCTCGTCGTACGCGTCGTCCTCGTCGTCCTCGTACGCGTCCTCCTCGTAGTGGACGGCCAGGCCCTCGTCGACGACCACCGGCCCGTCGTCAACGTAGTCGTCGTCGTATCCGCGGTCGTCGAACCAGTCGTCGAGGTCGGGCTCGAGGTCGACGACGCCGTGGCCGTCGCGGCGGGCGCTGCGGGTGGACGGCAGGTACCCGTAGATCAGCACGACGAGCAGCCCGACCACCGCGATCCAGCCGAAGGTGAACACGCCCATGGCGGCCACATCGACACCCGCCGAACCGAATTCACCGAGGGCGCCACCCAGCGACAAGCCGAGCACCACCATCACCGTGGCGGCCACACCGGCCGCGACCCCCACCGCGCGTGCGTGCGCGACGGGGTCGGCCGAACGGCAGCGCCAGCCGACGAATGCGGCAATCGCGGCGGGCACCACGAATCCGACGATTCCCCAGGTCCCCACGTCCCCGCCCGGCAACACGGCCAGCACCGGCAGTGGCGGAACCGCGCCACCGTGGACCCCGGTCAAGGCGACCGATGCCGATCCGACGTGGACGTGGGCGCCGACCAGCACCGCGGCCGCACCGACGATCGCGTTGGGCAGATACAACACCGACAGTCCGGTCAGGCCGAGGAATCCGTCGAAGTCGTATCCGCCGGCGATCAGTTGGCCCACCAGGTGCCAGCGCATGACGAGTCGGATCACCACCACCGCGCCACCCGCGGCCAGCAACGCCAGCGCGGCGACGACGCCGTAGCGGACACCGCGTCGATCCGCAGCGGTGAGAGCCAGCCGCGACTGGAGGTCGCGGCGCCGTGCCCAGCCGATACCGAGGGCAGCGGCCACGCCGTGCACGGCCAGGGTGCAACCGAACGCCAGCAACGCGTTGGGGCTCTGCACCTGCAGGTCCGACGACCCGTCCATCACCACGGCCAGTGACATGGCCGTGATCAGCAACGGACCGCCGACCGCCGCGCACGCGACGGCGGTCACCTCGGTAGCGGCACGGCCGCGTCGCGCAACCGATGCGGCCGAAACCGCGGTCCCCGCGGCGATGAGCAGGGTGGGTAACAGGGGCAGCACGCCGATGGTGACGCCGCTGATGGTGACCGGTACCTGGTGGACGGCCAGCCAGCAGGTCGCCAGCGCGCCCGCAATCCCCGACAGCGCACTTCCGGCGAGGAGCAACACCGCCAGCAGTCCCACAAGCAGCACGCCAAGAGTGATCACCGGTACCCCGAAGGCAACCAGGATCAATTCACGCGCGGTGCCGTCGGCGTTGGCGCGCTGCAGTCGCGAATGCCGGCGCACCTGTCGCAGGCGCGCCGCGAGATTGTCGGCAGAAGCTGATCTCAGGGAGGGCATCGTTACGAGCGTGACACGTGTGACGCGAGTTGCCCCGTAGACGCGCCGGGCGAACGCCGAGCGCCCCGCCGACTCGGGGTCGACGGGGCGCTCGGTCAGCTCAACGACAGGCTGTCAGCCGTTGCCGTGCTGGCCCGGCTTCTGGAACACCGTGGTCGTGTGCTCGGTGTGTGCACCCTCTCCGGCCGTGCCGCCGTAAGCGGGGTTCGACGGCGCCTCGGCGGGTTGCGCGCCCGATGTCGCGTCCGACGACGTCGATGCCGATGCGGTGGACGCCGACGAGGAGGGTCCGGACGGGGTCGCCGAGGCTCCCGGGGTGTACCCGTAACCCTGCTGGCCGTAGCCGGCATAGGCCGAGGGGTCGTAGCTCGGCTGCTGTGCGCCTGACTGTGCGTCGCCGTATCCGGGTGCGGGGGCCTGCGCATACGACTGTGCCGACTCGGTGGCACCGGGCTGGGCCACTGCGGACTGGGCGGCGGCCTGGGGGACGTCAACCCCTGGGGCCGACTCGGTGGCGGCGCCCGCGGCGGGCGCGACCTTGAACACCCCGAGGACCACCAGCAGCCAGAACACCGCAATCGCGGTGATGATCAGGCACAGCACCAGTTGCAAGTAGCCGATGACACCCACCTGATACTCCGACGGCAGGTACTCGGCCGAGTCGGAGGTCGCCGTCCGGATGACGTCGTCGATCTTGTCGACGGTCACGCCCGCCGCGAAAGCGGTCAACACCGGCACGAGCACCTTGTCGGAGAGCTTTGGTGCCAGCGTCAGCAAGGCGAGCGTCGCCAACGTCACCCCGGTTCCGAGGAAGTAGCTGTGCTTCCAGAATCCGAGGAGCACGTTGAGCGCACACACCGCGGCCACCGCGATCGCGAGGATGAAGCCGATGTTCGACGGCAGTCCCTGGCCGGCCGGTTTCTGGGGCGCTCCGTAGCCGTATTGGCCGTAGCCGTACTGGCCGTAGCCGGACTGACCCGGCTGCTGCCCGTACCCGTACTGGCCGTAACCCTGTCCGTAGGGTTGTTCATTGCCCTGCGCGGGCTGCTGACCATAAGAGGGCTGCTGCTGCTGAGGATAGGACTGCGGGTACGCCGCGGGGTCATAGCCCTGGGGACCGGCCTGCGGGTATCCCCCTTGCGGGGGCCCGTAGCCCTGCCCTGATCCCGGCTGCGGACCGTAGCCAGGTCCTCCCGATTGGTAGGTCATAGATCACCTTCTCCTGCGTGAACGTCGGAACCGCGCCCACCCCCGTTCGGGCAGCCCGGCAACTCTTCGCCCACGCTAGTACACGCGACCACACGTCCTACCGGGTGCGTCAATCCGCCCCGGGTGCCGACCGTTCGCCCGATCGACGGCAGTGACCCCGGGCGAACCGTGCGTTACTCTGCGGGCGCGAACGCGGCGTGGTACGCGTCGGCCTGGCCGGAGGGCATCAACTGGACGTCGAGTTCGATGTCGACCCGATCACCGATGACCACCCCGCCTGCGGACATCGGGACATTGAATTCGATCCCGTAGTCGGCTCGCGAGATCGATCCGCGCGCGCTGAATCCCGCGTGGGTCGATCCGTCGCCGGGGAACGTCTCGACGCCGAGCGCCTCGACGACCAGCACCTCCTCCCGGGTCACCCCGTTGATCGTGAGCGCACCGGCCATGTCGTATCCGTCGTCGTCGCGTGCCGAGATCGACGTCGACTCGAAGGTCATCACCGGTTCTTGTTCGACATCGAAGAAATCAGGGCCACGAAGGTGCTGGTCACGCATGGCATTGTCGGTGTTCACGCTCGCCATCTCGACAACCGCGGTCATCCGGGTGTCGGCAAGGCTCGTCCCGACCACCGCCGTCGCGTCGAATCGGGTGAACCTACCTCGCACTTTCGAGATCCCGAGGTGGCGAACCGAGAAGCGCACTGCACTGTGAGTCTTGTCGACAACCCACGTGCCGGTCGCCAACGGCATCGAGGGCATCGACATGGACGGCACCGAAACGGACATGGGAACTCCTTATATCTGGAGAGTGATGCGGCTACCTGCCACATAAACAAGACTAATAGTCTCGTTTAACGAACGCAAGACTCCGAGTCTCGTTATTCGGTAGGGTCTGAGCCATGGGACGGGGACGCACACGGGACCCGGTAGCGGCGAGTCGAATCCTCGACGCGGCGTTCACATTGATGTCCGCAGAGGGTCGCTTGTCGGTGAGCATGGACGAAATCGCGGGCCACGCCGGAGTCGGCAAACAGACCATTTACCGGTGGTGGCCCTCGCGAGGTGCGCTGGCGATCGACGCGTTGCTCCGCGCAACCCTCGACGCGACGCCCTTCCCCGACACCGGTGACACCTACGCCGACCTCGACAGTCACCTCGAGATGGTCGCCGAGATGTTCGCCTCGCCGAGCGGACGCATGATCAAGGGAATCGTCGGAGATGCCCAGCGCGACCAGCACGCAGCCGCAGACTTCGTCACGCGATTCTGGGAACCGCGTCGCACACTGTCGCGACGGTGCCTACGTCACGGGATCGCGACGGGGCAGGTCCGCAGCGACATCGACCTCGATCTCGTGCTCGACGCGATCTACGGTCCGCTGTGGGTGCGCCTGCTCATCGATCACGCCGCGATCGACATCGCCAGCGCGCATGGCGCTTTGGCGCTGATCTGGCCGTCGGTACGGGCCTTTGATGCAGGGTGAATCCGCGATCTCACCACTGATGCGCGCGACCCTGCTCCGCGAACCACGTGATGAGCGCAGGATCATCGACGGACCTCGGATCGACGTCGACGCTCGCCCGGCCGGCCAGGATCGCGGTCACCGGAACCTCGAGCTTCTTGCCCGTCCGGGTGTGTGGGATGCCGGGCGCCTCGATCACCTCGTCGGGCACGTGACGTGGCGACAATCGGGTGCGGATCTCCCGGGTGATCCGGGCACGCAGATCGTCGTCGAGTACCGCGCCCGGGGTGAGGGTGACGAACAACGGCATCCAGTAGGCGCCGCCGGGACCGTCGACACCCACCACGAACGCCTCGGCGATCTCGTCGAGACCTTCGACCACCTCGTAGATGTCGGCGGAGCCCATCCGCACGCCCTGCTTGTTCAGTGTGGCGTCGCTGCGGCCGTGGATGACGAGCGAACCGCGGCCGGTGAGCGTCACCCAGTCGCCATGGCGCCAGACCGGCGGAGTATCGGGCACGGACCATTCGTGCGCGAAATACGCCGCGCGGTAGCGCGACCCGTCGGGATCATTCCAGAAGCTCACCGGCATCGACGGCATGGGTGCGGTGATGACCATCTCGCCCACCTCGTCGATCAGCGGTCTGGTGTCGGGTGCCCAACTCTGCAGCGCCACACCCAGATAGCGCACCGACAGTTCGCCGGGTACCACCGGAACCCCCGCCGAGCCGCCGGCGAAGGCGCTGACCACGTCGGTGCCGCCGCTGATCGACGACACCGGAAGGCCCGCGGACACGTTCTGGTCGATCCAGGTGAACAGGTCGGCCGACAGCGACGAACCGGTGCTGCCGAGGGTGCGCAGCGCCGTGAGGTCATGGTCGCGTCCGGGTGCCAGCCCCGCCTTGCGTGAGGCCTGCAGTTGCCCCGGGCTGGTGCCGAAGTAGGTCACCTTCTCATCGGCGACGATCTGCCACAGCCGGTCTGCGCTCGGATACAGCGGCGACCCGCTGTAACAGACCACCTCGGCACCGCACAGCAGCCCGGCGATCTGGAAGTTCCACATCATCCAGCTCAGCGCCGTCTGCCAGAAGAACACGTCGCCCGGCGCGAGCCCCGCGTGTAGGCCGGCCGCCTTGAGGTGTTCGAGCACCACTCCCCCGTGACCGTGCACGATTCCCTTGGGCCTGCCGGTGGTGCCGGAGCTGAACAGCACCCACAGTGGATGGTCGAATGCCACCCGAACCGGCTCGGTATCGCCGTCGTCACCGCCACGGGTCACCGCGTCCGCGTACGAGATTCGCGCCACGCCCTCGCTGTGACGGGCCGGATCGCCGACGACGACGTGGGCGCGCAGCCCGTCGAGCAGGCCGGCGAGCGCATCGCTGTCGGCGACCTTGTCGATGGTCTTGCCGTTGTATCGATAGCCGTCGGCGGTGACGAGCACGGCCGGATTCAGTTGTGCCAGCCGTCCGGCCGCCCCCTCGGGCGCGTAGTCCTGTCCACAGCCCGACCAGATCGCACCCACGGTCGCGGTGCCGAGGAAGGCGACGATCGCCTCGGGCAGATCGGGCAGGTAGGCGGCCACCACGTCGCCGTCACCCACGCCCAGCGAACGCAGGGTCCGCGCGAACGACAGTGCGTCCGAACGCAGTTCGGCCCAGGTCAGAACGCGGCGCCCGCCGTCCTCGTCGATGCCGACCACCGCGGTGCGGGTGGCCGCGTCGGGTCCGATGGCGTACCGGAAAACCTGCGCGGCATAGTTCAGCGTGGTGCCGGGAAACCATTGCGCGCCGGGCATGTCCGATGACGCCAGCACGGCGCCGTCGCCGTCGGCGAGCGGCCCGCCGAGCACATCGAGATCGAAGAAGTCCCACACGGCACGCCAGAACGCAGCCGGCCGCGACACCGACCATCGCCACAACGAGTCATAGGAACCGACGTCGACGGCCTCGCGTGCGGCCACCGCGGCGGCGAATTCGTCGATGCGGTAACCGGTCCCGGTGCCGGGCGTCATCGCAGCAGCCGCAGGATCTCGACGGATTCCGCGCGCATCTGGACCTTGCGGACCTTGCCGGTCACCGTCATCGGGAACTCCTTGACCACATGTACGTAGCGCGGGATCTTGTGTCGCGCAATCCGACCCGACGCGAACTCCCGGATGTCGTCGGCGCCGAGGTCGGCCGCCCCCTCCTTCAAGCGGATCCAGGCCATCAGTTCCTCCCCGTAGCGTTCGTCGGGCACCCCGATCACCTGGGCGTCGAGAATGTCGGGATGGGTATAGAGAAACTCCTCGATCTCACGCGGATAGATGTTCTCACCACCGCGGATCACCATGTCCTTGATGCGACCGGTGATCCGCACATAACCGCCGCCGCTCCCGGCGCCGCCCGCATCCATCACGGCCAGGTCACCGGTGTGCATCCACCCGTCCGCGTCGATCGCCTCGGCGGTCTTGTCGGGCTGATTCCAGTATCCGGTCATCACGCTGTAGCCGCGGGTGCAGAACTCGCCGGTCTCCCCGCGTGGCACGGTCTCGCCGGTGACGGGATCGATCACCTTGATCTCCAGGTGCGGACCCACCCGGCCCACCGTGCCGACACGCAACTCCAGCGGGTCGTCGACCCGGGTCTGGGTGGATACCGGCGATGTCTCGGTCATGCCGTAACAGATCGACACCTCGCGCATGTGCATCCGGTCGACCACCTGACGCATCACGTGTTCGGGGCAGGGTGAGCCGGCCATGACCCCGGTGCGTAACGACGACAGGTCGACGTGGCCGTCGTCGAACTGATCGAGCAACGCCAGTTCGGCGATGAACATCGTCGGCACCCCGTACAGACTGGTGCAGCGGTGTTCGGCGACTGCCGACAGCACGGCCTCGGGGTCGAAGGTGGGTGACGGGATCACCATGGCCGCACCGTGACTGGTGGCCGCCAGGTTTCCCATCACCATGCCGAAGCAATGGTAGAAGGGCACCGGGATGCAGATGCGGTCGGCGTCGGTGTAGTCGAGCAGTTCGCCCACCAGGTAGCCGTTGTTGCCGATGTTGCGATGTGTGAGCGTGGCCCCCTTGGGGAAACCGGTGGTGCCCGAGGTGTATTGGATGTTGATCGGATCGTCGGGGCGCAGACTCGCCGCGCGTGCTGCCACCGCCGACAGTTCGTCGTCGGTCGGGTTGGTGGTCAGCTCGTCCCAGGCCGAACCGTCGAAGAGGATCACCTCACGGACGTCGGGCGCGGCCGGACGTGCGGCGTCGAGCATGCCGGCGTAGTCGGAATCCTTGTAACGCGCGGCGGCGAGTACCACGCTCGATCCCGACTGGGTGAGTACGTAGTCGAGTTCGTGCTGACGGTAGGCCGGATTGAGATTGACCAGGATCGCCCCGATCTCGGCCGTCGCGTACTGGGTGAGCACCCATTCCGGCCGGTTGGGTGCCCACAGCCCCACCCTGTCGCCGGCACTCACGTCAAGCCGCAGCAATCCGGCAGCAAGCGCGAGCACGTCGCGCCGGAACTCGCGGTAGGTCCAGGTGCGGCCGGTGGGTGCGTCGATGAGTGCGATGTTGTCGCCGAAAGCCTCGGTGGTCCTCGACAGCGTGGCGCCGATCGTCTCGGTGAGCAGCGGCGGATCCGATTCGCCTCTGGCGTATGACAGTTCGGTGGTCATCTCAGCCATGTCGATCCCTCTTCCCGGGTGGTTGCGCGGTCATGGGTTGACGGTGGGGTGCCCGTCGGTGGCGGCGGCTGCGGCACGTGTCATCACGGCCTCGGCCTGGCGTAGCACGGGACCGTCGATCATCTGACCGTCGACGCTGAACACGCCGCCGCCCGCACGCCCGGCCTCGGCAAGAATCTTTTCGGCCCAACCGATTTCGTCATCGGAAGGCCGATAACCGGCGCGGATGATCGCGACCTGGGACGGATGGATACACGCGGTGGCGGCGTATCCGAGTGCGACGGCGTCGCGCACCTCCGCGGCGAGTCCGTCGACATCGGGGATGTCGAGGTGTACCGAGTCCACGGCGAAGATCCCGGCGGCCGCCGACGAGATCCGTACCATCGATCGCGCATAGCGCGCAACGTCACGGTAGGTGCCCGGGTCCGGCTCGTCGGCGCCGAATCTGCTGGACTTGCCGCCGAGGCCGGCGACGAGATCCTCGGCGCCCCACATCAGGCCGATACAGTTGACCGCACAAGCGATCTCGTTGACCCGCACCACTCCGAGCGGGGTCTCGATCAGGGCGATGGTCTGCAGCGCGGTCGGCACGATGGTGTCGGCCGTCTCGGCCTTGGCCTGCATCACCACGCGATAGTTGGTGTCGGCGAGTGCGGCGAGATCGCGGCGGTAGTCGCCGGTGCCCGCCGGATTGATTCGGACCACGGTGCGATCCGGATCGAGTGGGTGGGCGACGAGCGCCTCGCGAGCCGCCGCCCGGTGCTGCGGCGCCACCGCATCTTCGAGGTCGAGGATCACCACATCGGCGCGGTCGGCGGCCTTCTGGAAACGTTCGGGCCGGTCGGCCGGGCAGAAGAGCATCGCGGGCCCCGGCGGAGTCCACGGGTTGGCCAATTTCGCCGGAGGTCCGGCTGACTGGGTCGGTAGCGGTCCGGCGGACATTCTCGATCAGCTCTCCTCGGGTCGTTTCCGGACCAGGGTGGCCCGCGTCGCCCGGGCGACCACCACCCCGTCCTGGTTGCGGCCGACGTGGACCAAGTTGACCACTCCTTCGCCGGGGCGGGAGCGGGATTCGCGCTTTCCGGTGCACTCGGTTTCGGCGTAGAGAGTGTCGCCGGCGAATAGCGGTGCCGGAAAAGAGATGTCGCTGAAACCGAGATTGGCCACCAGCGTGCCCTGGGTCAGTTGCGACACGGACAGCCCGACGATGGTCGACAACGTGAACATCGAGTTGATCAGCCGCTGACCGCCGAAGCCGGGCTGCGTGGCCGACCACGCCGCGTCGAGGTGCAATGCCTGGGTATTCATCGTGAGCGTGGTGAACACGACGTTGTCGGCCTCGGTCACCGTGCGGCCCGGCCGGTGTTCGTAGATGGTGTCGATGACGAACTCCTCGAACCACAGTCCGCGTTGGATCACGCGGCGGGCGGTCGCGGTCTCGTTCTCGGCGTTCACGAGAAGCCCAGTTCCCGCGCGATCAGCATCAGTTGCACCTCGGTGGTGCCCTCACCGATCTCCAGGATCTTGGAATCGCGATAGTGGCGTGCCACCGGGTACTCGTTCATGAACCCGTAGCCGCCGTGGATCTGGGTGCCCATCCGGGCGTTGTCCATCGCCGCCTCACTGGCGATCATCTTGGCGATCGAGGCCTCCTTCTTGAAAGGTTTGCCCGCCAGCATCTTTGCCGCTGCGTCGTAGTAGGCGGTGCGCGCCACGTGTGCGCGGGCCTCCATCCGGGCGATGGCGAACGCCACCGACTGGTACTCGCCGATCGGCTTGCCGAACGATTCACGCTCCTTGGCGTACGCCACGCTCTCGTCCACGCAGCCCTGCGCCGCGCCCGTGGCCAAGGCTGCGATGGCGATGCGCCCCTCGTCGAGGATCGACAGAAAGTTGGAGTAGCCGCGCCCACGCGTGCCGAGCAGGTTCTCCTTGGGTACCCGCACGTCGACGAAGGACAGCGGGTGGGTGTCGGACGCGTTCCAGCCGACCTTGTTGTAGGCGGGTTCGGCCGTGAATCCGGGCGTGTCGGAAGGCACGATGATGGTCGAGATCTCCTTGCGCCCGTTGTCTTTCACACCGGTGACCGCGGTGACCGTGACCAGGGAGGTGATGTCGGTACCCGAGTTGGTGATGAACTGTTTGGCACCGTTGATCACCCACGAATCCCCGTCGTCGCGTGCGGTGGTGGCGGTGGCACCCGCGTCGGAGCCCGCCCCCGGTTCGGTCAGTCCGAATCCGGCGAGCGCGCGACCGGAGGTGAGGTCGGGTAGCCATCGCTGCTTCTGCTCATCGCTGCCGAACTTGTGAATCGGCATGGCGCCCAGACTCACTCCCGCCTCGAGAGTGATGGCCACCGATTGGTCGACCTTGCCGAGTTCTTCCAGTGCCAGTGCCAGCGCGAAGTAGTCACCGCCCATGCCCCCGTACTCTTCGGGGAACGGCAGCCCGAACAGACCCATCTTGCCCATCTGGGAGACCACGTCGTAGGGAAAGCTGTGTTCGGCATCGTGTGTCGCCGAGACCGGGGCCACCACCGAGCGGGCGAAGTCGCGCACGGTGTGCATCAGGTCGGTGTATTCAGGGGTCAGTTCCATCTGTTCTCTCCTGCTGCGTCGGCTGGTGCGGTGTCGGCCGGGGTGATCTGGACGGGTGTGATGTGAGCAAGGCCCTGACCGGCGGAGACCTTGTCCCCCACCCGGACCGAGATCTGCGCCGTACCGTCGATCGGCGCGGTGAGGGTGTGTTCCATCTTCATCGCCTCCACCACCACCACCGCTGCGCCGGCGGTGATCTCGGCTCCGGCGGTGGCAGGTACGGCCACCACGGTCCCCGGCATCGGACTCACGATGTCACCGGCATTCTCCTCGGCGGCCTCGTCGAGCAGTGCCCTGGCCTGGTGGACGAGCCAGGTTCCCTGCGGCCCCGACACCCACCACGAGTCGACCCCCCGCACACCGTGTGCGCCGGCGTCGGCGATCGTCCAGGATTGGCTGACGCCGTCCACGACCAGACGAACCCCGGCGCTCTCGGGTTGCGTGCGCGTCGGGTCCCCACCACCGGGCAGGTAGGTCACCGATGCGTGCCAGTCGGGGGGGCCCGAGTCGTCGTCGACGCTCACCGTCACGACCGCGTCGATCCGGCCGGTGTCGGTTCCGGCGATGTCGGCGGTCACCGCGATGTGGTGGCCGCCCCAGGTGAGCCGCGTGATCACCGGCGCCCGGCCGCCGATCCGCCACCCCACGGCGCTGTGCCATACGTCCCGGCGCCACACGTCGGCGGCACCGTGTCCTACGAGTTGCCGTGCAACGCGGGCGAGTCCGACCAGGGCGAGTGCCTCGGGCGCGGGCGGCGGTGCGGTGTAGTCGGCGGCGAGCCGGTCGAGCAGTTCGGTGTCGAGGTCGGCGGCGGCCACCTGCGGCCGCGCCAGCACGTCGCGGCAGAAGTCGATGTTGGTGACCACGCCGAGCACCCGCGTCTCCGACAGTGCGTGGTCGAGCCGGTCGAGAGCCTCGGCGCGGTCGTCGCCGTAGGCGATGACCTTGGCGAGCATCGGGTCGTAGTCGCTGCTCACCACCAGGCCGCGGGCCATCGCCGAGTCGAGGCGCACTCCTGTCGCGGCCCCGGTCTCGGGGGTTGCGAGCGCGGTGATCGTGCCGCCGGTCGGCAGAAATCCCGCCGCCGGGTCCTCGGCGTATACGCGCGCCTCAACGGCGTGGCCGCGCAGCACGATGTCGTCCTGGGCGAGGTCGAGCGGTTCGCCCCGCGCCACCCGGATCTGCTGTTCGACGAGGTCGACGCCGGTCACCATCTCGGTGACCGGGTGTTCCACCTGCAGCCGCGTGTTCATCTCCATGAAGAAGAACTCGTCGGGGCGGTGCGCGGAGACGATGAACTCCACCGTGCCCGCGCCGGTGTACCCCACACTGCGGGCGGCGTCGCAGGCCGCAGCGCCGATCCGCTGCCGCGTGGCCTCGTCGAGCAGCGCCGACGGCGCCTCCTCGATCACCTTCTGGTGACGGCGCTGCAGCGAACACTCACGCTCGCCGAGGTGGATCACGGTGCCGTGGGCGTCGGCGAGCACCTGCACTTCGATGTGGCGCGGGGTGTCGACGAATCGTTCCAGGAACAGGGTGTCGTCGCCGAATGCGGACGCCGCCTCGCGCCGCGCCGTGGCCAGGGCGCCGGGCAGCGCGGCCGCATCGTCCACACGGTGCATACCCTTGCCGCCGCCGCCCGCGCTGGGCTTGATGAGCACCGGGAACCCGATGTCGGATGCGGCGTCGACGAGTTCGACGTCGGAGAGTCCGGGTCGCGAAATGCCCGGCACCACCGGCACATTCCGATCCGATACGGCGGCACGCGCGGTGATCTTGTCGCCCATGGTGGCGATCGCGGTGGCCGGTGGCCCGACGAAGATGATGCCCGCATCGGCCAGCGCCTCGGCGAAAAACCGGTTCTCCGAGAGGAATCCGTAGCCGGGATGCACGGCGTCGGCACCCGTGCGGAGCGCGGCGTCGAGCACCGCGGCGATGTCGAGGTAGCTCGCGGTGGCCGCCGCCGGACCGATGCGCACCGCGACGTCGGCGAGCCGCACGTGCTCGGCCTCGGCGTCGGGATCGGAGTAGACGGCGATGCTGCGGATGCCGAGGCGCCGCAGGGTGGCGATCACACGGCAGGCTATCTCGCCGCGGTTGGCCACCAGCACACTGCGAATCGTTTTGGACTGCACCGGATCTGGGAGATCGTCGCCGGCGTGGGAGGTGTGGGATGCGCTCGATACATCCGGGACGGTGTCGGTCACGATGGGTTCCTCACATCCGGAAGACGCCGTAGCGCACGTCGGCGAGTGGGGCGTATCGGCAGGTCTCGAGCGCCAGGCTCAGCACGGTGCGGGTGTCGGCGGGGTCGATGACGCCGTCGTCCCACAATCGCGCCGTCGAGTAGTAGGCGTCGGACTGGCGTTCGAACTGGGCACGGATCGGTTCTTTGAAGGCCTCCTCGTCGGCGCCGGGCCATTGCTCGCCGCGACGCTCGATCTGGTTGCGGCGCACCGTTGCCAGGGTTTCGGCGGCCTGCGGGCCACCCATCACCGAGATGCGGGCGTTGGGCCAGGTCCACAGGAATCGGGGCGAGTAGGCGCGTCCGCACATCGAGTAGTTGCCGGCGCCGAAGGAACCGCCGATCATCACGGTGAACTTCGGCACGCGGGCGCAGGCGACGGCGTTGACCATCTTGGCGCCGTTCTTGGCGATGCCGCCTTCCTCGTAGGCACGGCCCACCATGAAGCCGGTGATGTTCTGCAAAAACACCAACGGGATTCGGCGCTGGTCGCACAGCTCGACGAAATGCGCTCCCTTGAGGGCGGATTCGCTGAAGAGCACACCATTGTTGGCCACGATGCCCACGGGGTGTCCGCCGATGTGGGCGAACGCGGTGACCAGCGTGGTGCCGTAATTCTGTTTGAACTCACGGTAATCGCCGCCGTCGGCGAGGATGCCGATCACCTCGCGCACGTCATAGGGCGTCCTCGGGTCGGTGGGCACCACGTCGTAGAGGTCGGTCTGTGGACGCGCCGCGGGACGCGGAGCGGCCACCTCCCACTGCGCCGGCTCCCGCGGGCCCAGCGTCGCGACGATGTCGCGGACGGCGGCAAGGGCCTGCTCGTCGTTGTCCACCAGGTGATCGGTGACCCCGGAGACCGACGAGTGCATGGCGCCGCCACCGAGATCCTCTGCGGTCACGTCCTCGCCGGTGGCCGCCTTCACCAGCGGCGGTCCCGCCAGGAAGATGGTGCCCTGGTTGCGCACGATCACCGTCTCGTCGCTCATCGCGGGCACGTAGGCGCCGCCCGCGGTGGACGAGCCGAGGACCGCGGCGATCTGTGGGATGCCTGCGGCGCTCATCGTCGCCTGGTTGAAGAAGATGCGGCCGAAGTGGTCGCGGTCGGGGAACACCTCGTCCTGGGCCAGCAGCATCGCGCCACCCGAGTCGACGAGGTAGATGCACGGCAGCCGGTTGGCCGCGGCGATCTCCTGCGCGCGCAGGTGCTTCTTCACCGTCATCGGGTAGTAGGTGCCGCCCGACACGGTGGCGTCGTTGGCCACCACCATGCACTCGCGCCCGGCGATCCGGCCGACGCCGGCGATCACGCCGGCCGCGGGCACCTTGTCGTCGTACATGCCGAGTGCGGCCAGCGCGGCGACCTCCAGAAACGGTGATCCGACGTCGAGCAGCGTGTCCACCCGATCGCGCGGCAGCAGTTTGCCGCGGGCGAGGTGGCGGTTGCGCGCACGCTCGCCGCCGCCGACCGCGACACGTGCGAGCCGCTCGCGCAGGGCCGCGACGTTGGTCTCGTGCGCCTCGCGGAAGCCGGCCGGTGTCACCGCCGGCGGTGCAGTCGCCGCTGCCGGTGAAGTGGTGGACACCGCGCCCCTTTCAGTTAGCAATCATTAACTGAACGCGACACTAACCGATCCCCGACGCCGTGTCACGCCTTCGATTCATTCTCGCCCATGAGTGACGGCGATCACTATCTTTCGTAGTGTGTGAAGTGGGTCCACCACCCCTGGACCCGCCACACATGCGCGTCGGCACCACCCCTCGCCGACGCGGAACAGCAGAAGAAGGCCAGGTGAACCCATGACCCTCGCAGACGATCGAGCCGACCACCGCCCGCGCCGGCCCGGCACGACCCACCTCCCGACCAGCGACTTCACCCTCGCCGACCGCTACACACGGGAAACGGGCACGGTCCCCCTCCCCGGTATCGCGGCGCTCGTGCGCATCATCGCCGACCGCGCGCGCATCGATCGCCGCCGGAATCTGCGCACCGCGTCGTTCGTGTCGGGTTACGAGGGCTCACCGCTGGCCGGCTTCGATCTCGAACTCGCGCGACGCCACCACATCCTCGAACCCTTCGACGTGGTGCACCGGCCCGGACTCAACGAGGAGATCGCCGCGACGTCCGTGATGGGCACACAGCTGGCGCCCACGGTGAGCGAGTTGGCCGCCGACCCGAGCGGCGCACCGCGCGACGGCATCGTCGGCTACTGGTACGGCAAGGCACCCGGACTCGACCGGGCCTCCGACGCCCTGCGCCACGCCAACCTCATCGGCACACACCCCGACGGTGGTGCCGTGGCCCTGGTGGGCGACGATCCGGGCGCGAAGAGTTCCACCGTGCCGTGCACCTCGGAGATGGCGCTGGCCGACCTGTACATACCGACCCTCTACCCGGCCGACTCGCAGGACATCCTCGAGCTGGGTGTGCACGCGGCCATGATGAGCCGGGTCAGCGGACTGTGGACGTCGCTGAAGATCTCGGCGCACGTGGCCGACGGTTCGTCGACCGCCGACCTCGGCCGGGTTCACCCCGTCCACGGCGATCTCGGCCGCAGTCCACACGTGCCGAGCGGCCGGCTTCTCGGTGCCGATCTGATGGAACTCGAACAGAATCAGCTCACCATCCGGATGCCGCGGGCGCTGGCCTATGCCCGCCTCAACGGCATCAATCGCGTCACCGTGTCGAGCTCCGACGACCGGATCGGCATCGTGGCTGCCGGAAAGACCTACCTCGACATGCGTAATGCACTGCACCTCATGGGAATCGACGATGCCGAGCTGCATCGTCTCGGTATCCGCATCCTCAAGCTCGGGATGGTGTACCCGCTCGACCGCGAGATGGTGGAGCGCTTCATCACCGACACCGCGTCAGGGGACATCGACGAGGTGATCGTGATCGAGGAGAAGCGCGACTTCATCGAAACCATGATGCGCGACATGCTCTATCGGCATCCGCGCGCGCCGCGGATCGTCGGCAAGGTCCACGAGGACGGGTCGACGTTGTTCTCTCGTTTCGGCGAACTCGACGTCGACGCGGTGACGCTCGGTCTGGCCACGCGCCTCGCCCGGCACCATCACGTCGAGGCAGCGCAGGCCTGGCTCGACCGTCGCGCCGCCCGCCACACACCCACCCGCATCGATCTCCCCTTGGCGGTACGCACCCCGTACTTCTGCTCGGGATGCCCGCACAACAGTTCCACCAAGGTCGCCCCCGACACACTTGTCGGCGGCGGTATCGGTTGTCACGCAATGGTGTTGCTGATGGACCCGCACCAGGTGGGTGATATCGCCGGGGTCACCCAGATGGGCGGTGAGGGCGCCCAGTGGCTGGGCATGGCACCGTTCGTCCCCGCGCGCCACTTCGTACAGAACATCGGTGACGGCACCTTCACACATTCGGGTTCGCTCGCACTGCGAGCGGCAGTGGCCTCGGGCGAGAACATCACCTACAAGCTGCTCTACAACGGCACCGTGGCGATGACCGGCGGCCAGGACGCGGTGGGCGAATTCGGCCTGACACGTCTCACCGAACTGCTGCTGGCCGAGGGGGTCGCACGCATCGTGGTGACCTCCGACGATCCCGACCGCACCCGTACCCACACGCTGGCCCGGGGTGTCACGGTGCGCCACCGCGACGACATGCTGGACGTCCAAACCGAACTCGCGCAGATCCCCGGCGTGACCGTTCTCATCCACGATCAGCACTGCGCAGCCGAAAAACGCCGCAAGCGCAAGCGGGGACAGATGCCGACGCCGACGCAGCGGGTGATGATCAACGAACGGATCTGCGAGGGATGTGGCGACTGCGGCGAGAAGTCGAACTGTCTGTCGGTGCATCCGGTGGCCACCGAGTTCGGCCGCAAGACCCGCATCGACCAGAGTTCGTGCAACCTCGACTTCTCCTGTCTCGCCGGTGATTGCCCGTCGTTCGTCACCGTCACCCCGGGTGCGGTGCCGCAGGCACGGCGGTCCGTCGACCTGCCGGCCGAGGCGCTGCCGGACCCGCAGGGTGCCGAGACCTTCACGCGGAACACTGATTTCACGATGCGGATCACCGGGATCGGTGGCACCGGGGTGGTCACGGTGTCACAGGTGCTGGCCACCGCCGCCTTCCTCGACGGCCACGCCGCACGGACCGTCGACATGACCGGGCTCGCCCAGAAGGGCGGGGCGGTGGTCAGCGACCTCAAGGTGACCGCGACACCCACCGAACAGGCGGCCAAGGCTGCCTCCGACAGCTGCGATCTCTATCTGGCGTGCGACTCGATCGTCGGCACCGACCCGATGCACCTCAAGGTCGCCGCCGCCGATCGCACCACGGCGATCGTATCCACCACGCAGATCCCGACCGGAGCGATGGTCATCGACACCGCGGCGGGATTTCCGGCCGATTCCCGCATCCACGAACGGATCGGCACGCAGGTGGCACGGGCGGCCTACCTCGACGCGGGCGCGCTGAGCACCGAGTTGTTCGGCGACGAGCAATTCGCCAACATGCTCATGGTCGGTGCGGCGTATCAGACCGGTGCGCTACCGATCTCGGCCGCGTCGATCGAGAAGGCCGTGGAACTCAACGGTGTGGCCGTGGCGGCGAACATCGCCGCCTTTCGTCGGGGTCGCCAGGCGATCGCCGATCCCGGTGCGCTCGCGGACGCGGTGTCGGGAAGCGCGGCGGTATCGGGAAGCGCGGAGGTGTCGGGAAGCGCGGCGCCGACCGCGCCTGCGATCAGTGCGCATGCGGTTCGGGCGGTGGCGGCGCGGGGCATCGACGACACCATCGCAGGGCCGGTGGCACTGCGCTACGACGAACTCGTCGCCCACTCCGACGAGGACTATGCCCGCAGCTTCCTGGACGTGGTGGCCGACGTGCAGCAGACCACGCACTCGATCGAGCTCACCGAAGCCGTGGCGCGCAACCTGTACAAACTGATGGCCTACAAGGACGAGTACGAGGTGGCCCGCCTGACCGCCGACCCGGCGTTCGCCGCGCAGATCGCCTCGGCCTACGGTGATGATGCCCGGGTGGCGGTGCGCCTGCATCCGCCGCTGCTGCGGGCGATGGGTCGCACCAGCAAGATGGCGTTCGGCGCGAAGACCGCGCCACTGCTGTCGGGGCTGGCCCGGATGAAGCGGCTGCGGGGAACGCGGCTGGACCCGTTCGGCCACACCGAGATCCGACGCACGGAGCGCGAACTGATCGTCGAGTACCGGCGTCTGATCGAGTCGGCGCTGGCCGCATGGTCGGCGGACCGGATCGGGCCCGCTCAGTTGCCCGCACTGGTCGGCCTCGCCGCGCTACCGGACATGGTCCGCGGCTACGAGCAGATCAAGATGGCCAACGTGGCGCGCTACCGGGAGGAACTGGCGCGGCGGCGGGTGGAGTTGGGCATCTGATCTCGCTGCTACAAATGCGGTGTCAGCGACCCGCGACGACAATAGTCGGCTCGACAGGTCGCTGGCACCGCTCCCGTAGCAGCGTTCAGTCACCCATCCTGCGGGGTCCGGCACTGCAGCGCCGCGGTGGCCATCGCGGTCAACAGGGTGCGTAACCGCACTTCGTCGATGTCGGGCAGCCGGGGCGAGGAGTTCAGCAGACCGAACGTGGCGTGGACGCGGACCCTCGCCTCCGCACGGGTCAGGCCCGTCCACCCCTTCTCCGCCGCCCACTGCAGCAACACGTCCACCCACTGTTCGACATAGCGGCGCTGCAGCGACCGCACCTCGTGATTGGCCGCGGGCGTCAATGAGTGCAGGTCGCGGTCCTGCACCACGATGAGATCGGGTTTGGTGACCAGCATGTCGATGTGGAAGTGGATGAGCGCCTCGAGTGTTTGGGCGGGCGGCAGCCCCCGACCCACCACCTCGTCGCCGCCGTCGCGCAGCCGCACGCTGATGTCGATGAGCATCTGGTCGAGCAGATCGGTCTTCGACGCGAAATGCCGGTACATCGCGGGGCCACTGACGCCGACGGCCCCACCGATGTCCTCGAGTCGCACCCCGGCGAACCCACGGTCGGCCATCTGCCTGGCCGCTGCGGCCAGCATTTCGACCCGGCGCGCGGCCTTCGCTTCTCCGCGGCGGGTACGGGGTGTGGTCGACACGGCGTCGACCGGTTGATCGCGGCTGGTCATGGTGACCACGAATCTACCGTCGCCGACACGCGTTCCCGACAGAACGGGCCAGGCGCCGGGGCGCGGTCACCACCCGTCGATGTGCAGCACCTCGTCGAGCGGCCGTCGGCCTGCCGGTTTGAAGTCGGTGCCCTTCGTGTAGGCGACCGGCAGCAACACACCCTGATGCACGGTCGGCGGGATACCGAGCAACTCGGCCACCTCGCGCTCGTAGGTGAGGTGCAAGGTGGTCCACGCCGACCCCAACCCGCGGGCGCGTAGCGCCAGGGCCAGACTCCACGCGCCGGGCAGCAGCGATCCCCACACCCCGGCCTGGTTACCCTCCGGCAACTCACCTCCGGTGTAGATGGCCCCGATCACCAGCACGGGCACCTGCCCCATCACCTCGGCCAGATACGTCGAACTCGACGCGACGCGACGCGCGGTGTCGGTGGTGGCGTCACGCTGCGCGGCGTAGGCGGCGAACGAGCGCGCGTAATACGCCGCCACCTTTTCCTTGATCTCGGGATCGGTGAGCACGATCCAGTGCCACGTCTGGCTGTTGCTGCCGGTCGGCGCCTGCAGCGCCACCTCGAGGGCCTCCTTGACCACCTCGATCGGGACCGGACGGTCCAGGTCGAGACGTTTGCGCACCGACCTCGTCGTGGTGAGCAGTTGGTCGGGGTCGAGCGGTAGCAGTTCGGTCATGTCATTCCTCGTGTCGAATGCGGTGACGCGGACCCACATCACCCGCCAGGAGACCTGCGGCCGCCAGGTGTTCGATCAGGCCGTCGGTGAGCGGAAGTGCCCGCATCGTCTCGACGTCGAACCAGCCGGCGTCGGCGGCGTCGTCTCCCGCCGCGAGCCTACCGCCCACCGCATACCCGACGAAGTCGTGCACCTCGAACACACCGCCCCGCCCGTCCGGAATGTCGACCACCCACACCTGCGCGCCGACCTCGATCTCGATGCCGGTCTCCTCCAAGACCTCACGGATCACCGCATCGCGCAACGACTCTCCCGCCTCCACCTTGCCGCCGGGCACCGACCACCGCCCGGCCTGCGGCTCGCGTGCGCGCCGCACCAGCAGCAGACGTCTCGCCTCGTCGTGCACCACCGCGCCCACCCCGAGGATGCGACGGGTCACGTCTGCCCGCTCTCCAGCGACGACCTGATGCGACGGTCCCGGCTCGGCACCAAACCGTCGAGGGCGCCGGCGATCGCGCGGCGCATCGGTCCCGGACCGGACCCGTCGGCCCACGCCGCGAGCCCGTCCACCTGCCCGTCGGAGAGCAGATCGACGGCGCGAATCCGTTGGCGGGCAACCAGTTCTGCGGCATGCTCGGTGTCACGATAAACGATCACGCTGGCACCTTCGGGCGGCAGCGGCGACAGCCACGCATCGGGTGTGGCGATCCGCACGTCGGCCGGGAACAAGGCCAGCGCAGCCCCTCCCGCGCCCTCGCCGAGGAGTACGGAGACCGACGGCGTGGGCACGTCGATCAGATCGGCGAGGCAGCGCGCGATCTCGCGGGCCAGACCCGCCTCCTCCGCGGTCGCCGACAGTTCGGCGCCGGGAGTGTCGATCACCGTCACGACGGGGCGCTGCAACTCCCGCGCCAGTGTCAGACCGCGTCGCGCCACCCGCAGATCGGCGGGTCCGATGAGCTGACCGTGGCGCTGTGTGTACCGATCCTGACCGATCACCACCACCGGGTGTCCGCCGATCCTACTGAGCGCCAACCAGATCGGGCCTTGGCGGCCGATCACCACCGACGCCTGCGCGGTGAGCAGTTCCCGCAGGCCGGGACGGGCGGGATCGCGGGTGGCAAGCACCACCTCCCATGCAGACAGCGATGAGTGGGCCACCGGATCGTCGACGACGAGGGACACCGCGTCGTCTGGCGGTGCCATCAGCAACTCGACCACCCGTCCGGTGAGCGCAGCCAGATCCGACAGCGGTACCACGGCATCGAAGAGTCCGCGGGCCACCAGATTCTCCGCCCGCTGCACCCCTTCGGGAAAAGGGTTGCCGGACAACCCTTCATAGACCCGGGGACCCAGGAAGCCGATCAGGGCACCGGGTTCGGCCCAGGTGATGTGGCCCATCGAACCCCACGATGCGAACACCCCGCCCGTCGTCGGATGCCGCAGGTACACCAGATACGGCAGCCCCGCGTCGCGATGCGATTTGACCGCGCCGGTGATCCCGACCATCTGCAGGAACGCCGAGGTGCCCTCCTGCATCCGCGTACCCCCCGAGGCGGGCAATGCCAGCACTGCGAGGCGTTGCTCGGTGGCGCGACGGATCGCCCGCACCACCCGCTCGCCGGCCACGCGGCCGATCGAGCCACCGAGGAACCCGAACTCGCTGACCACCAACGCCACTCGCACGCCGCCCACCACACCGCTGCCGGTGATCACCGACTCGTCGACGCCGGTCGCCGCTTCGGCGCGCCGCAGGTCGGCGGCGTAGTCGTCGGAGACCGGACCCTGATCGGCGGGCACGTCCCACGACTGCCAACTCGCGGCGTCGATGACTGCCTCGAGCACCTGCGCAGCAGAAGGTCGGGTGGCCACGTGTCACCGTGAGTAGACGACGCGGGTGAACAGGAAGATGTCGGCCACCGATCGGCGTTTGCGGTCGACGACGACCCACAGGAGCCCGATCGCGAAGAACGTACAAATCAGCGCCCGGACCAGTGCCACCGACGGCCTAAGCCGATTGCCCTTGCGGGTCACCACCCGCAACCCCATCACCACACAGCCCAGGCTGCGACCGGACACCGCCCAGCACGACGCGAGGTAGGCCACCGACACCGCCATGAACACCGTAAACGTGAACAGACCGCTGACATCCGGCGCCGAGAAATGGTGCACGTTGTAGAGCAGTCGCGCCAGCAGCAGACTGACGTAGATGCCGCCCAGGATCGCCAGCACCGCCATGAGGTCCAGCAGCGCCGCGGCGCCCCGACTGACGATGCCCGCGGTCTTCTCCCGGTCGCGTACCGCATGCGCATCGACGATCACGCGCTGAGTCCGACGCCGCGGACGTGCAGGTCGGTCGATCGGCTCAGTCACGGCCGGGGTCCTCGTCGATCTCGGTCACCAGGGTCACGTCGGTGACGATCGGCCCAACCGGCCCGGTGGAGTCAGGTTCGGCGGAGTCAGGTTCGGCGGAGTCAGGTTCGGTGGGTGGGGTTCCGTCGCGCCCACGGCGCGCCCGTCTGCGCAGTATCCGCCCCACCAGGTCCGCGACGGCGTCGTCGGCGCGTTCGCTGCTGGAACGCACATCGGTCATCACGTCGGCGGTGACCGAGGTGCTGGCCTCACGGATGATGCCGGGCAGGTCGACGCCGTCGATCACCACGTCGGCGAGGCCGATCAGGTCGACCCGGTTGATCACCGCGTCGACGTCGACTCGCTCGATCGCACCGTCGAGATCCACCCGCGCCACCACCGCGTCGAGATCCACCTTGTCGAGAACGCGATCGACGTCGATGCGGTCGATGATGGCGTCGAGGTCGACCCGCGCGACTGCGGCGTCGAGATCCACGCGCGCGATGATCGCATCCAGGTCGACACTCGCGACGATCGCGTCGAGATCCAGGCGTGCCACGATGGCGTCGAGGTCGACGGTCGCGACGATCGCGTCGATGTCCACGTTGTCGACGACGAGTGCGGTGAGATCCACTTCGCTGGTGAAGGCATCGACCACCTCACGCACCAGGGCGCCGAGCCCCGACTGCGTGCCCGCGACGGCCATCGCGCCCGCTGTGCCGACCACGTCGTGCGCGGTCCGGCGCGCTGCGTGCACGGCACTCCCGGCGACCGGGATGTGCTCGGCGGTGTCGGCCAGCGCCGATGCCGCCCGCAACGGCAGACCCAGTAGCGAGCGACGGGTCGATTCCCGGCGCTCGATCGACCCCGGGTCGGCGTCCTCGCTCACCACCTGAGTATCTCACGCACCACCGGCCTCACGGTGGCCGAACAGTGCGGTCACGCGAACGAGGCACAACACACGGGCGGCACGACATACAGGCGGCACGACATACAGGCGGCACGACATACGAACGGGGTGTCGCCGACGATCGTCGGCGACACCCCGTTCGGTGTTCGCGTGCTTCCCCGGGCCCGCGGGAGCGGTCACCCGGGAATCATCACAGGTTCTCGTAGAGCTCCCGGGCCAGTGCGGCGGTCTCACTCGGCGTTTTGCCGACCTTCACACCGGCGGCCTCGAGCGCTTCCTTCTTGGCCTGCGCGGTGCCGGAGCTACCGGACACGATCGCACCCGCGTGGCCCATCGTCTTGCCCTCCGGGGCGGTGAAGCCCGCGACGTAGCCGACAACCGGCTTGGAGACGTTGGCCTTCACGTAGTCGGCGGCACGTTCCTCGGCGTCGCCGCCGATCTCACCGATCATCACGATGACCTTGGTCTCGGGGTCCTTCTCGAACGCCTCGATGGCGTCGATGTGGGTGGTGCCGATCACCGGGTCGCCGCCGATGCCGATGGCGGTGGAAAAGCCCAGGTCGCGCAGCTCGTACATCATCTGATAGGTCAGCGTGCCCGACTTGGAGACCAGGCCGATCGGACCCTTTCCGGTGATGTTCGCCGGGGTGATGCCCACCAGCGACTCCTCCGGGGTGATGATGCCGGGACAGTTCGGCCCGATGATGCGGGTCTTGTTGCCCTTATCCACGTTGTAGGCCCATGCGTAGGCGGTGTCCTGCACCGGGATGCCCTCGGTGATGACCACGAGCAGCGGGATCTCCGCGTCGATGGCCTCGATGATGGCGTCCTTGGCGAACTTCGGCGGCACGAAGGCGATCGAGACGTCGGCCCCGGTCTCCTTGATGGCCTCGGCGACGGTGCCGAACACCGGCAGCTCGACGTCGGACCCGTCCTTGGCCGTGTGGCTGACCGTGGTGCCTGCCTTGCGTGCGTTGACGCCGCCGACCACGTTGGTGCCCGCCTTGAGCATCAGCGCGGTGTGCTTGGTGCCCTCGCCGCCGGTGATGCCCTGGACGATGACTTTGCTGTCTTTGTTGAGAAAGATCGACATTGGTTGCGGCCCCTTACTTGCTCGCCAGCTCGGCGGCCTTGTCGGCGCCCGAGTCCATCGTTTCGGCGAGCGTCACCAGCGGGTGATTCGCGTCGGCCAGGATCTTGCGGCCTTCTTCGACCTTGTTGCCGTCCAGACGCACGACGAGCGGCTTGTTCGCCTCGTCGCCCAGCTTGTTCAGCGCGCCGACGATGCCGTTGGCAACGGCGTCGCACGAGGTGATGCCGCCGAACACATTCACGAATACGCTCTTGACCTGCTCGTCGCCCAGGATGACGTCGAGGCCGGCGGCCATCACCTCTGCCGAGGCGCCACCACCGATGTCGAGGAAGTTGGCCGGCTTCACGCCGCCGTGATCCTCACCGGCGTAGGCCACCACGTCGAGGGTCGACATGACCAGGCCCGCACCGTTGCCGATGATGCCGACCTGCCCGTCGAGCTTGACGTAGTTGAGGTCGTTCTCCTTGGCCTTGAGCTCGAGCGGATCGGTGGCGTCGCGATCCTCGAACTCCTCGTGGTCGGGGTGCCGGAAGTCGGCGTTCTCGTCGAGGGTCACCTTGCCGTCGAGGGCCAGGATCTGGTCGTCGGGCGTGCGGACCAGCGGGTTGACCTCCACCAGGGTGGCGTCCTCGCCGACGAAGACCTCCCACAGCTTGGCGATGGTCACCGCGGCGGCGTCGAGAACCTCCGCGGGCAGGTGGCCCTGCTCGGCGATCGAGCGCGCGGTGGCCACGTCGACGCCCTTGACGGCGTCCACGGGCACCTTGGCGAGGCGTTCGGGCTTGGTGGCCGCCACCTCTTCGATCTCCACGCCGCCCTCGACCGAGCACATCGCGAGGTAGGTGCGGTTGGCGCGGTCGAGCAGGAAGGAGATGTAATACTCCTCCGCGATGTCACTCGCCTCCGCGACGAGCAGTTTCTTGACGATGTGGCCCTTGATGTCGAGGCCGAGAATGTTGTCCGCGTGGGACTGCGCGTCGTCAGGGGTCGCGGCGAACTTCACGCCGCCTGCCTTGCCACGTCCGCCGGTCTTGACCTGTGCCTTGATCATCACCGGCTTGCCGATTTCCTCGGCGATAGCCCGCGCATCGGCGGCAGTGTCGGTCACCCGCCCGGGTGTGGTGGGAACCCCATGCTTGGCGAACAGTTCCTTCGCCTGGTATTCGAAGAGATCCATTCAGCTCACCATTTCGTCGGTTCGCCCGCTCGTGTTGGGTGTAACGCGGGCCATATCGGACTCTAAACCCGCCGGGTAACGGCTCAGAGAGGACCTCTGTACCTTGTGCGACAGATCACTCACTCAGTCGTGATGCGCAACTACTCGGAGCCGCGGCCGGCAAGGCCTCACCGATGGCCCACGACGGCCCCCAATCGGATCGGCAGCCGTGGTCGGATACACTGCTGCGTCGACGTCGGAGACGAGTCGGGCACGCGAAATCGCGTGCAACGGGCGGTATTTGACATCGCCAACGGAGTGTTCAGCACAGCGTGAACGCGGGCGGGATTTGTGACACAGTTCACAAATGCCGGGGAAATTCCGGCCGTCCGTTGGACTTGCCGCAATCGTTTCGTTACCGTCAGTCGAGCAGTCGGATCACAAAAGGGTCACAGATCGTTGCGGCCCCGGAGCGATCACGAAGTCACGAGATTGAGGTGGGCGAGTTGGCGGGACGTGGAAATGTCGGCGGGCAGGTGCTGACCGCACGCGAAGCCGTCCGACGCCACAACGCCTCAGTTGGCGAATTCGACGACACCGAGATGACGACGATCATCCCCATCGACGAACTCGAGTCCTACGATCCCGCCTCCGAGGGTGCCGCCGCCGTCGAGAACTCGTGGTCGCCGGCCACGTGGGAACCGTATTACCGGCCCACCCGCTCGGAGATCACCCAGGACATCCTCATCCCCGAGGGCGAGTTCGAGGCCTACGGCCTGCACGCCGACGATGCCGATCCGTTCGACGCGAACGGTGCGCGGCTGGATTCGTTCACCGACGAGGCGGGCCTGGGGACCACCCACAGCGGCGAGCTGGCTCTCGGCGACATCGCGGATACCTCTTTCCGCCGCATCCCCGATCCCGAGCGAGTCCGCACCCGCGGCAAGCATCGCATCGCGGCACCGCCGAACGCCTTGCGCGGTGGACGCGCGGCACTGGTGGCCATGGCGGCCGGAGCCGCGGTCGCGGCTGTCGCCCACGTGAGCAACACCGACGACGCACCCACGGTCGCCACGCCGGCCAACGCTGCCAACGTCGACCCCGCCGCGGGCGCCGTTCCCGATCTCGGACCGGGTATCGCCGCCTCCGACCCCACGTCGCAGGATCTGAGCACGTTCACCGACCAACTCGCGGTCGGCAAGCAGATGGCCGCCGCGGAGGCCCAGCGCGAGGCGCTGGCCAGCCGTCCCATGTTCGTCTCACCGCTCCCGCTGGGCAGCTACCAGTTCACGTCGGGATTCGCGATGCGCTGGGGCAGCTTCCACGGTGGCATCGACTTCGCCGCACCGCTGGGCACCCCCATCCACGCCGCCACCGACGGTGTGGTGATCGAGGCCGGCCCCGCGTCGGGGTATGGCAACTGGGTGCAGATCCGCGCGAACGACGGCACCGTCACGATGTACGGCCACATGGCGTCGTCCGGTGTACTGGTCCAGAAGGGCCAGCACGTCACCGCGGGCGACGTCATCGCCCTGGTCGGCAGCGAAGGCTTCTCCACCGGCCCGCACTGCCACTTCGAGGTGTGGAAGAACGGCACCATGAAGATCGACCCGGCACCCTGGCTCGCCGAGCACGGCGTCCGCCTCTCCGCCTACACCGGATAGGGCTTCCCCGCGGGCCGTCGACCGTGCCCACATCTCCGTCGACCGTGCCCACTTGCGAGTCGAGCGTGCCCACATCTCCGTCGACCGTGCCCACTTCCGAGTCGACCGTGCCCAAACCAGAGTCGACCGTGCCCATCTGCTCCTAGTTGGGCACGCTCGACGAAATTGTGGGCACGCTCAACCGGATTGTGGGCACGCTGAACCGAATTATGGGCACGCTCAACCGGATTGTGGGCACGCTCGACGGGATCAGAGTTTCTCGCCGGGAAGGCCGCCGAGGGTCATGAAGGTCATCCGGCCGACGCCGCCACCGAAATCGAACGTGATGCGTTCGGTGGGACCGCTGCCCTCGCGGGCCACGGCTTTACCGAGTCCGTACTTGGGGTGATTCATCCGGTCGCCGATGTCGTAGTGCACCTGCTTGTTGCGGCCACGCATCGGGTCCGACGAGTACGACGATCGGCCCAGCCGTCCCGTCGACCCGTCGCCACGTCCGAACACCCCGCCACTCGACCCGAGGTGGCGAGCGCTCGTCCGCTTGGGCTCGGTGCGCCGCCAATCCAGCAGGTGCTGCGGAATCTCTTGCAGGAAGCGCGATTCCGGGTTCGAAACCGGCTGGCCCCACGACGCGCGGGTCAGCGAGCGGGTGAGGTACAGCCGCTGTTTGGCACGCGTGATCCCGACGTAGGCCAGCCGTCGTTCCTCGCTGAGTTCGGCCGGATCACCCAGTGCCCGCAGGTGCGGGAAATGTCCGTCCTCCCAACCGGTTACGAACACAACAGGGAATTCGAGACCCTTGGCGGTGTGCAGGGTCATCAGCGTGACCACCCCGTCGCCCTCGTCGGGCACCTGGTCGGCGTCGGCAACCAGCGACACCTTCTCCAGGAACGCCGCCAGTGACCCGGGCTCCGGTTCCCCGTCGCTACCGCCGAGCGCCTCGTCGATCTCCTCGAGATCGTCGGCCGATTCGGCTGCCGCTGCCTCGGCACTGAATTCTGCTGCGACGGCGATCAATTCGTTGAGATTGTCGAGTCGCGCACCGTCCTGCGGATCGTTGGAGGCCTCGAGTTCGGCGCGGTAGCCGCTGCGGTCGACGATGGCGGCGACGAGCTCGCCGAGATCCGCGCCCTCCTCGGTGGCGTCGACCACGGCAACGTCCGCGTCACCCGATCCGGCAGCGCCGAATGTGGTCAGGAAGTCGCGGCGCAGTCCCTCGATCAGGTCGACGAACGCGCCGATCTGCTTGACCGCACGGGTGTTGAGCAACGCGACCTTGCCCTCGGCGCCGTCGAGCAATGCCTGATAGAAACTCACGCCGGTGTTCTCGGCGTGCACCGCCACGCACGCCTCGGCGCGGTCGCCGATACCGCGGCGCGGCGTGTTGAGGATGCGACGCAGACTCACCGCGTCGTCGGGGTTGGCGACCACTCGCAGGTAGGCCACCACATCGCGGACCTCCTTGCGCTCGTAGAACCGCGTTCCGCCGACCACCTTGTAGGGGATTCCGTGCCGCACGAACACTTCTTCGAGCGCACGCGAGCCGGTGTTGGTGCGATAGAACACGGCGATGTCGGAGTACTTGAAGGTCTCCGAGGACCCGCCGATCGTGTAGTCGGTGAGCCGCTCGATCTCGGTGGCGATGAACATCGACTCGTCGCGGTCGGAATCGGCGACGTATCCGACGATCAGCTCACCATCGCCCGAATCGGTCCACAGCCTCTTGTCGCGACGGTTGGGATTGCGCGCGATCACCGCGTTCGCCGCCGACAAGATCGTCTGGGTGGACCGATAATTCTGTTCCAGCAGAATGGTTTCCGCGTTCGGGAAGTCGCGTTCGAACTCCTCGATGTTGCGGATCGTGGCACCGCGGAACGCATAGATCGACTGGTCGGCGTCGCCGACCACGCACAATTCCGACGGTGCCACCGCCGACTCGTGCGCATCGCCGCTGCCCACCACCAGCTCACGCACCAGGACATACTGCGCGTGGTTGGTGTCCTGATACTCGTCGACCAGGACGTGCCGGAACCTGCGGCGGTAGTACTCGGCGACCTCCGGATGACGCTGGAGCAATGCCACCGTCTCGCCGATCAGATCGTCGAAGTCGAAGGCGTTGGCCCCGCGTAGCCGCCGCTGGTACTCGTCGTAGATCAGCGCGATGTTGCGTTCGGCGGGCTCGGCCTCCGCGGTGGCCGCCAGTGCGGCTTCGGGATCGACGAGTTCGTTCTTGTAGTTGGAGATCACCACGCCGACACCGCGCGGGCTGAACTTCTTGGGGTCGAGGTCGAGATCGCGCACGATCATCCCCAACAGCCGCCGCGAGTCGTCGGCGTCGTAGATCGAAAAGTTGGAGTTCCGGTGATCCAACAACGCCGACTGCGCGCGCAGGATGCGCACACAGGTGGAGTGGAAGGTGGAGATCCACATGTAGGCGGCGCGCGGACCCACCAGGCCGATCACCCGTTCCCGCATCTCGGCGGCGGCCTTGTTGGTGAAGGTGATCGCGAGCACCTGACCGGGCGTGACGTCGCGCTCGGCCAGCAGGTAGGCGATTCGCCGGGTGAGCACCGCGGTCTTTCCCGACCCGGCGCCGGCGACGATCAGCAGCGGCGGGCCGGTGTGCAGGACCGCAGCGCGCTGTTGCGGATTGAGGCCCTCGAGCAGGGCCGCGGAACGATCGTCACCGGACGGTGCTCGACCGCCGGGTGAGGAGTCACGGGTGGTACTGGTCATCGAGGAACAAGGCTACCCGCCGACCCCGACATCCCCCGCCGACGTCCCGCCCCGCACACCGCCGAGAGCCGCCGACACAACCGGGGGTATTCGGCGCGGCCCGTCATTCGGTGACCACACGGTCGGTATGCCCATGTCCGATTCCGTGCTATTCCTGATTCACCACTGCAGGCACGGTGGCAACCGACGCGGCCGAGAACCCGGGCCGATAGGATGTGCGCGCCGGGGTTTCGTCACGTTCGCGCAGGGCTGTGTACTTCAGCCGCCTGTGCCGCGCAGTCCCGGGGTGTCCACGGAACGCGAAGAGCGAGGAAACCGAACGATGAAGCAGTCCTCGAACACGATCCCTGCGGTGATCCTGGGGGTCGGCGGCCTCGCAGTGATCGTCGCATTGGTGCTGGCATTCATCCCGTTCGGAACCGACGGTTCGGCCCAGCCGACCGCGGCCTTCCGCGCACAGCACAGCCTCGACGACGTCGCGTTCAAGTTCGGCACCAGCGCCGGCGCCCGCTACACGGGCAAGCTCACCTACGCCTACGAGAAGGGCGCGACGCCCTCGACAGTGGATTTCACCAACCTGACGGTGACCTCGTCGAACAACGCCGAAGGTGCGATCACCGTCAACGGCAACCAGGCGCAGTACCGCCAGATCGGCAACAACCAGTTCGTCAGTGGCCCGGAGAGTTTCTGGACCGCGCTCCTCAGCGACACCCAGAAGGAAAACCTCGATCTCGCCCCCACCGACAACAAGTGGTCCAGCGCGCGGTTCACCACGCTCCCCTACATCGGCGGAATCCTCTCGCCCAGCCTGCTTGCCGGGCGCTTCGCCAACACCGAACTCGTCGATCCGCCCACCCTCGGTGCCGAACTGCCCGCTCCGTCCAAGGGGCTGCCCGATGCCCGGTTCTGGCCCACCTCCGACCCGCCGATCACGTCCCTGGGCGAGGGCAAGGTGCGTTCGGGCAAGTGGGAGGTCTCCTACGACGCGGGATCGAAGGGCATCACCCACGTCAAGGGCGAGTATTCCGAGGGCAGCACCGCCGTGTACACCGTCGACGCCGACGTGACCGCACTCAACAGCGACGCCGTCCAGAAGGTGTTCGCCAATGCGCGATCGATCGTCCCCGAGATCACCTCGGCACCGGCGCCCGGCCTGACCATGCGCAACCCGCTCGTCTCGTCGAAGCAGACCGGACCCTGTGACCCGTCGGGCTGCGGCTACGACATCACGCTCGGCGCCAACCCGGATTCCGATGACTCGCTCGGAGGTCACGTGAACTACGCGCTGACCGTCAACTTCGCCGTCAACAACAGTCCGCCGGGCCAGGTCGGCGGCTCGTGCAACCCGGTGGTGCGGGTCGACTTCGGCAAGACCAGCCAAACCCGCTGCGTGGCAACAAATCTGCCCAGTGGAGGCGGATCGATCCGGTCCAATCCCACGATCACCAAGTACCTCGCGTTCCTCGACAACGACGCGGAGTTCCTCAACAACCTGATCGACGACAACGAGAACTCCAGCAAGCAATCGGTCACCATGGTGCGCACCGGATTGAAGAAGCCCGGCGCCGCGGCGTACGCGAACTCGATCACCGGGCTCCCGAGTAGCTACGCCGTCAAGGAGGGCGACTACCTGTTCGACGGACTCGCACCGAACGACACCCTGCTGGTGACCTTCGCGAGCGGCTACTCCGATCACATCACCAACGGTGTCTTCGACCCGAATTGGGAGGGCACCAAGACGATCACCACCCAACTCGACGAGCAGGTGAAGGCCGCAGGCAAACGCGACATCTCCTACTGGGCGGCCGACAAGGACACCGAGGCCGCGCTGCAGACGTTGGTGGCCTCCACCGGCCACAGCGACAAGGTCACCGTGTATCGGCGCTAGTAAGCCCGGGCACGCTCGACGGGATTGTGGGCACGCTCAACGGGATTCCGGGCACGCTCGACCGAGATCTGGGCACGCTCGACGGGATTCCGGGCACGCTCGACGGGATTGTGGGCACGCTCGACGGGACCCGGCATCGGTTCCTAGCGCCCGAGGAGTCGGGCGTCGACCACTTCGCCGACGCGTCCGTCGCCGGTGTGCACGGCGAGACCCGGTGTGAGGGGCCGAATCCGGAGGTCGGTGCCATGACCCTCGAGCTGCACGTAGATCACGTGCAGACCCTGCGTCAGCGATACCGTCACCGGGTCCCCACCGGCCAGCGACATCTCGACCCGGCCATCGGCGGTGGCGCAGTAGCCCATCGCGATCGTCCATCGCCATTGGATCAGCGGTCCGTTGAACTCGAGGCGGGCCGGGCCGTCGATCTCCGGCCGGGCACAGGTGCCCGAGCCCGCCGGGAAGGTCCGTGCCGGGGTCACCGCGCCCGGCACGGCACGGCCCGAGTTGTCGAGCACGATCAGCTGATCGGTGCTGTCGCCGAATCGTGGGCGGTCGCGCACGCGACCGAACGTGTGGCTGATCTGGTTCTGCGGGTAGGCCACCGGGAGCAACACCTCCAACGGCAGCGACTGGTCGAACATCGTGCGTGACGCGTTGTCGGCGAGAGCGCGGCGGGCGTTGGCCAGATACGGCCCGGTGGGATCGTCGCGCCACGACGACGAGTACCCCGCCACCGAGACCAGCGACGACGCCAGCACCAACGCGCCCACCACCACCGACACCATGCTCAGGGGTCCCGGCCCGGGATTCGGCTGTCCCGGCGAGGGTGCAGCGACATGTCGGCCGCCGACCGTCGCTTCGGGATCCGGGCGCGTCCGACGGGCCGGAGCGGCGGCCAGCAAGGCGATCGCGATGGTCATCACCAGCGCCGAATCGGGCAGATACCGCATCGTCTGGGCGAGTTCGAGAGCGGTGTTGGCGCTCGACCGGTTCCACATCACCGGGATCTGCGCACCCACCACATACAGGGCGGTACCCACCAGCACCGCCGGGGCGCCCGCCCGGCGCATCACCGCCCACACCACCACCGCTGCCAGCATCAGCCAGCCGGCGATCACCATCCACAGTGGCGCGAATCCCATGGGCGGGCTGGGCACCCACCGTTCCCACTCCCACGGACCGCCGACCAGCGACGGCACCAGAGCCTTGTTGATCGACCGCCACACCAACTGGGCGGTCTGCGTGGCCGAGTGTGTGCCGGCGGTCGCGTCGGACACCGCGAAGAAGAGCACTCCCCAGGCCACGAACACCGCACCCAACGCCGTCCACAGCGCCCGACCCCGCGTGAACACCGAGATCGCCGGGCTGTTCGGCACCCGCGCCGCATCGGGCTCGGGCAGGTCGTCGGGCTCGGGCAGGTCATCAGGCTCGGGCAGGTCATCGGCCGCGGGCGCCGCATCGGGCTCGGTCCGGGCGTAGCGCGCGGCCAGCACGGCCACGACGAAGGCGACGGGCACGATGAACAAGGACTTCTCGAAGAACGCCAGCGCGACAACGAACACCACCGTCGACCGCACGACCACCATCCGTCGGCGCTCCGGCGGCACCCGCCCGCTGCACAGCAGCACCGCGTCGGCCACGATCCATGCCATCGCCGCCTGCATCGGCAACGAGTTGAGGCCCGCCGACCACCAGATGAAGGCGGGCACGGTCATCGGAGTGAAGAGATAGAACACCAACGCGGCCAGCGCTCCGAGATCGCGGGCGGTGCGGTGTGAACTGTCGGACCCCACGGTGTCGGCGATCACCCGGATCATCCGCCACACGGCCAGCGACGCGAGCGCCTGCAGAATCACCAAGGTGACGGCGGGCAGCACCCAGTTGACCGGCGCGATCACGGTCGACACTCCGGCCACCAGGAACGCCGCGGGCATGAAGTGGCCGTCGTGGCTGTGCCCGAGGTACTCCCACGACAGGATCGGCTCGGTGGAGGCGCGCCCGATCAGGATCAGGTCGTCCCAGTAGAAGTTGCCGGTGGCCACCAGCCACGCGCGAACCACCAGCTGCGCCACGATGAGCACCGTCGGGATGAGCACCACCAGCGGGGCGGAGGTCACGGTGCGTAACGCGCCGCCGTAGGTCGACGTCGTCGTCGGGCTGCTGGGCATGGCATCTAGTAGAACCGTCGCCACAGGTGCGTGGCAAAATCACCCCGGTGAGCGATGGCACCACGAGCGACGGCACCCCCAGCGACGGACCCGAGGCCGGGACCCCTTCGGGCGACGGGCATCAGGGCACCCCGGCGTCGTTCGCCGACACCATCGATCTGGACTACTACCAGCTCGGCGCCGATGTCAGTGGCCTCTCCGACGAGATCGACGTGCTGCGCGCGGAGATCGATCGGCTCGACGCGATCATCCTGGCCGCGGTGAAGCGTCGGTCGGCGGTGTCGAAGAAGGTCGGTGCCGCGCGCATGGCATCGGGCGGTCCCCGACTCGTGCACAGCCGCGAGGTCAAGGTCCTCGAACGCTTCGCCGACCTCGGGCAGGAGGGTCACACCTTGGCCATGCTGCTGCTGCGGCTGGGGCGCGGCCCGCTCGGACGCTGAGTTCGCCGGCACGTCATCCCCACGTCACCGGGGCGTCGAACACGAGCCGATGCACGCCGACGGCGAGAGCGCACTGCGGCGCGCCGCGTCCCACAAGGACATAGGGTGAAGCAATGAGCACCGACGTCACCGGCAGCGACCACGACATCACGGCGACCCAGTCCTGGCAGGCACTCGCGGCTCATCAGCCGCACGTCTACGCAATGCATCTCCGCGAGGTTTTCGCCGTCGATCCCGACCGCGGCGACGAACTGACCGTCGACGTCGGCGACCTGCACATCGACTACTCCAAACACCGGGTGCTGCGCGAGACGCTGGAACTGTTGTTCAGCCTCGCCCGCGAGGTGGGCCTCGAAGAGCACCGCGACGAGATGTTCGCCGGCGTCCACATCAACACCTCCGAGGATCGCGCGGTGCTGCACACCGCGCTGCGCCTGCCCGCCGACGCGACACTCGTCGTCGACGGACAGGACGTGGTGGCCGACGTACACGAGGTACTCGACGCGATGGGCACCTTCACCGACAAGCTGCGCAGCGGAGAATGGAAGGGCCACACCGGCAAAGCGATCACCGATGTCGTCAACATCGGTATCGGCGGCTCCGACCTGGGGCCGGTGATGGTGTATCAGGCGTTGCGTCACTATGTCGACGCCGACATCCGCTGCCACTTCGTCTCCAACGTCGATCCCGCCGACATGGTGGGCACGCTGGCCGACCTCGACGCCGAGACCACCCTGTTCATCATCGCCTCGAAGACGTTCACCACGCTGGAGACGCTGACCAACGCGGCCGCGGCCCGCCGGTGGCTCCTCGACGAGCTGGACGCATCGACCGACGCGGTGGCCAAACACTTCGTCGCGGTCAGCACCAACGCCGAGAAGGTGTCGGAGTTCGGCATCGACACCGTCAACATGTTCGGGTTCTGGGATTGGGTGGGCGGACGCTATTCGGTGGACTCGGCGATCGGGCTGTCGGTGATGGCCGCGATCGGGAAGGAACGGTTCGGCGAGTTCCTCGACGGCTTCCACATCGTCGACGAACACTTCCGCACCCAGCCGCTCGAACGCAACGCACCGGTCCTCCTCGGGCTCATCGGATTGTGGTACTCCAACTTCTGGGACGCGCAATCACGGGTGGTGCTGCCGTACTCGAACGACATGGCCCGGTTCGCGGCGTACCTGCAGCAACTGACGATGGAATCCAACGGCAAGTCGGTCACCGCGCACGGCCAGCACGTCACCACCGACACCGGCGAGATCTTCTGGGGCGAGCCCGGTACCAACGGTCAGCACGCGTTTTATCAACTGCTGCACCAGGGTACGAGGATGGTGCCCGCGGATTTCATCGGGTTCGCCAATCCCACCGACGATCTGCCCACCGCCGACGGCACCGGCTCGATGCACGACCTGTTGATGAGCAACTTCTTCGCGCAGACCAAGGTGCTCGCCTTCGGCAAGACGGCCGACGAGATCGCGGCCGAGGGCGTGGCCCCGGAGATCGTGGCGCACAAGGTGATGCCCGGCAACCGGCCGTCCACCTCGATCATGGCGCCCGAGCTCACCCCGTCGGTGATCGGACAGCTGATCGCCCTCTACGAACACCAGGTGTTCGTCGAGGGCACCGTGTGGGGCATCAACCCCTTCGACCAGTGGGGCGTGGAGTTGGGCAAAACCCAGGCAAAGGAACTACTCGGAGTGATCACCGAGGCGCAAGCGCCTGCCGCACAAGGTGATTCATCCACCGACGCGCTCGTGGCCTGGTATCGCGCACAACGCGGGCGCACCGTCTGATCCGGCGGTTGCGCTACTGCCACCGGGTGTCGTCGAAAACCTCCGCCGGGATCTCGTCACCGGGCTGCACGCCGAGCGCCTCGAGTCTGCCCATCAGGGCGGCCGACGTGGCCACGTAGGTGATGAGATCCTCCGGCTCGGTGGACCTCTCGGCGGGATCCCCGCCGAGGAACTCGACCAGGGCGGGCGGGACGCAGTCGCCCATGTCGACCGAGGTCACCCCGACGGCGCTGCGCCACGCGTCGAAGCTGTGCGCATCCACCGCGTCGCCGATGTCGCCGTCGCGCACCGCGGTGAGTACGTCGCCGAGGGCGGCGAGTGGACCCGAGGCGCCGCTGGACGGATCGAATCCGACCACGGTATCGGCGTCGATGCCGTCGTCGTCGGCGAGGGTGAAGTAGACGATGCCGCGCCAGTCGGCGGCCACCGCGTCGATATCGTCGCGCCCGAAGATCTCCGACAGGAGCTCGCTCACGTGCGCGGCGCGTCGTTCCCCGAACACCTGGAACGCGCCGTACCCGACCACCTGTCCCTGCCTGGACGCCACATCGGATACCTTACGCACGTGAGAACGTCCCCGTCCGCGCGGCGCCTGCTGATGCTGGTCGCGTGCGCGGTGGGTCTCACAGCGGTCAGCGCCTGCGGATCGGACACCGCTTCAGGTGACGACACCCCCACATCGGTGCCGCGTTCGGCGGCCGTCACCGTCGCCCCGGGCGCGCCGGTGCGGACCCCACCCGGTACGACGCTCGATTTCGGGGCGACCGCCACGCTGCCCGCCGACACCTACCGCGCCGTCGGACAGCAGGCATTGTTCACCGTCACCGGCATCACACCCGGCAAGGGTGTGCCCGCCGCGCAGACCCGTGGGGGCACCGCCTACTTCGTCTACATCACGGTGACGTCGCTGGCGCCGCGGCCCGTACCGGCACCCGAGCTGACCGGGTTCGCCGGCTCCGGCGACGGACATTCCCCGGCGCTCACCCTGCCGCCGTCGACGGCGCTGTCCGACTGCCCGTCGCCCACACCGCCGAAAACCATGCGACGCGGGGATTCGTATGCGAGTTGCCTGATTGCGTTCGCCGACGAGGGAACCACACTCCGTCAGGTGATCTACTGGGCCGACACCACCGGCGACGAGTCCCTCGACTACAAACAGTCGCCGGTGGTCTGGCGCAATCCGAACCAGGTGACCAGCAGCTCACCGGCGGCGTCGCCACCGGCCTGACCCCCGAATGGAGATCGTGCGTTGCCCAGCCCCTCCTGCTAGCCGGTAGTAACCTCAGCGCAGGCCGTCACGACAAAAACGGCTGATCTGCACACCGCCTCGGAGGGTTAGCGATGTCTGAAATAGCTTCTGATGCAACCGATTCGGATGCCGTAGAACCCAAGCCGAAACGCACGTTCCCCACCGCGCTGACGATCATGGTCAGTGTCGGCGTGCTGCTGTGGATCGCGTCGTTCTTCATCCCGGCGGGCGAATACGTCAAAGGTGCCGACGGCAAGACCACATACCAATCCGCCGACGCCGACCTCAGTTTTGTCGGCAGACTCATTCAGCTGGTCAAGGCGCCGCTCAACGGTTTGTACGGAATCCGGGACGCCACGACGGGTTTCGTCGGCCCGTACGAGAGCGGCTTCATCTTCGGCAGCGCCCAGGTTTTCGCCTTCATCCTCGCCATCGGCGCACTCATGACCGTGGTCATCAGAACCGGCGCCCTCACCATCGCGATCCAGCGGGCGGCACTGCGTTTCCGCACGAACGGCATCGTGCTCGTCATCGGCCTGATCTGGATCTTCGGCTTCCTCGGCTCGCTGAAGTCGTGGGGCGACGAGACGATCGGCATGTATCCGCTACTCCTGCCGCTGATCATCGCACTCGGCTACGACCGCCTGGTGGCGGTGGCGGTGATCAGCGTCGCGCCCTTCGCCGGGTCGATCGGATCGGTGTTCAACCCGTTCCGCATCGGCGTCGCCTCGGATGCGGCCGGGGTCGACATCGCCGACGGCGCCCCGCTTCGCATGGTGATCTTCGTGGTCACGATGGCGATCGTCACGTTCTTCACGGTTCGGTACGGGCAGCAGGTTCGCAAGGACCCCGCAACCTCACAGATCGGTTTCTCCGACGAGGACCGCACGATCATGGAAGCCGACGCGGCCCTCACCGATCCGCCCAAGCTCACCGGTCGCCACAAGCTGGTGCTGGTACTGCTCACCTTCACGTTCGCGCTGATGGTCTTCTCCCTGGTGCCGTGGAGCGCCCTGCTGGACCGGACCGAGATCGACCCGGTCACCAACACCGAGGTACAGAAGGTGTTCAGCTGGGATCTGGGATGGTGGATGCCCGAACTCGCCGCGCTGTTCATCGTGATGGCCGTGGTGATCGGCATCGCGGGCGGCCTGCGCGAAGGCGAACTCAGCGACACGATCGTGCAGGGCATGAAGGACTTCGCCGGCCCCGCAATCCTCATCCTGGTGGCGCGCGGCATCGCGGTGATCCTCACCAACACCAAGACCCTCGACACGATCCTGCACTGGATGGAGCAGGCGGTCAGCGGTACCCATCTGGCGGTGTTCGTCATCCTGTTCTCGATCCTGACGTTGCCCCTGGCATTCCTGGTCGGTTCCGGCTCGGCGGCCATGGCCTTGGTGATGCCGGTGCTCGCTCCGCTGGGCAGCGCGGTGGGTACCGGCGAGCCGCTGATCATCACCATGTACAACAGCATCGGCGGCGTCGTGCTGCTGCTGGCGCCCACCAACGCCCTGCTGATGGCCGGCCTGATCCTGGCAAAGGTCAACTACGGCAAGTACATACGCTTCATGGTGCCGATGCTGGTGACGCTGTTCGTGGCGTTGGTGGTGCTGTTCCTCATCAGTCTGCTGTTCACCTGAGATGCGATGCGTCTCGAGATGCGTTCGATCTTCGTCGGCGGGAGCATAGGGTGATGTCCCGCTCCTTGTCCGCCATCGATTCCCACTCCAGCGGCCGCCGCGACACCCTGGCCGCCCTCGCCTCCTCGTCGGAGGGTTTGAGCGGCACCGAGGCCGCGCACCGACTGGACGCCCTGGGACCCAACAAACTCGAGGAAGCCGCCACCCGCCCGGCGTGGCTGCGTTTCCTCGCGCACTTCAACAATGTGTTGATCTTCATCCTGCTCGCCGCGGGTGTGCTCAAGGCGATCCTGGGCGAGTGGATCGACTTCGGCGTCATCATCGCGGTGGCGTTGATCAACGCGGTGGTTGGCTTCGTCCAGGAGGGTCGGGCGGAGAGCGCTCTCGCCGGCATCCGGGGCATGCTCTCCCCGCACGCACGCGCACGCCGCGATGGTCAGTGGGTCGACGTCGACGCCGAAACACTCGTTCCCGGCGATGTGGTCTCGATCCGCTCCGGTGACCGCGTACCCGCCGACATGCGGCTGCTGGAGGCCACCAATCTGCAGATCGAGGAGTCGGCGCTGACCGGCGAATCGGTGCCGGCCACCAAGGACACCGTCGCCGTCGAGGTCGACGCGGGGATCGGCGACCGAGCGTCGATGGCGTATTCGGGCACCATCGTCTCGGCGGGCACCGGCGTCGGTGTGGTCACCGCGACGGGAGCGTCCACCGAGATCGGTCGCATCCAGTCGATGATCGCCGACATCGACGTGATCGAAACCCCCTTGACCCGACGGCTCGACCGTTTCGGTAGGCAGCTGTCCCTGGTGATCCTGGGAGTGGCCGGGCTGATCGTGGTGATCGGCAAACTGATCCACAGCTTCACCATCGACGAGTTGGTTTCGGCAGCAATCGGTTTCGCTGTTGCCGCCATCCCCGAGGGGCTGCCCGCGGTGGTGACCATCACGCTGGCTCTCGGTGTGCAGCAGATGGCGCGACGTCGAGCCATCACCCGCAAACTGCCCGCGGTGGAGGCGCTCGGTTCGGTCACCGTGATCTGCTCGGACAAGACCGGCACGCTCACCCAGAACGAGATGACCGTGCGTTCGGTGATCACCGGTACCCGCGACTACTCGATCGAGGGCACCGGCTACGACCCCACCGGCGCGATCCTCGCCGACGGCGCACCGGCCGTCATCGCCGACCACCCCGACCTCTCGCAGTTCGTGGTGACCATGGGACTGTGCAACGATTCGCGCGTCGCACAGAATCCCGACGGCCTGTGGCAACTGGTGGGCGAGCCCACCGAGGGTGCGTTGCGCACCCTGGCACTCAAGGCCGGATTCGATTCCGGCACAGACCGGCTCGGCGAGATTCCGTTCGAGTCGACACACAAGTTCATGGCGGTGCTCGTCGACGTGCCCGACTCGGGACGCACCATCCTGATGAAGGGTGCCCCCGACCGTGTGCTCGACCGCTGTACGCACCAACTCGACGCGGACGGGCACACGGTGCCGCTCGATCGGATGCGGTGGGAGCGCGACATCGACGCGCTCAGCAGCGAGGGGTTACGGGTGCTCGCCGCCGCCGCGCGGCCCGCGCCGTCGGCGCAGTCCCTGGACTTCGACGACGTCGCCGACGGGTTCACCTTTCTCGGACTCGCCGGCATCGTCGACCCCCCGCGGCCCGAAGCGGTGACTGCGATCGCCGACTGTCACGGGGCGGGCATCCGGGTGAAGATGATCACCGGCGACCATGCGGGCACGGCGCGGGCGATCGCCAACGAGATGGGGTTGGTCACCGATCCGCAAGCGCCGGTGCTGACCGGCGCCGAGCTCGAGCAGATGAGTCAGACACGCCTGCGGGAGACGGCAGGCGATGTCGACATCTATGCGCGCACGAGCCCGGAGCACAAGCTGCGGATCGTCTCCGCGCTGCAGGCGCAGGGCGAGATCGTCGCGATGACCGGCGACGGCGTCAACGACGCGCCCGCACTCACCCGTGCCGACATCGGTGTGGCCATGGGCATCAAGGGAACCGAGGCCACCAAGGAGGCCGCGGGGATCGTGCTGGCCGACGACAACTTCGCCACCATCGAACGAGCGGTGGAGGAGGGTCGGCGGATCTACGACAACATCCGCAAGTCGATCCTGTTCATGCTGCCGACCAATGGTGCGCAGTCGCTGGTCATCCTGGTGGCCATCCTGTTCGGCTTCGCATTGCCACTCGCCCCGGTGCAGATCCTGTGGGTCAACATGATCACCGGCGTGACGCTCTCGTTGGCGCTGGTCTTCGAACCGGCCGAGCCGGGGATCATGTCGCGGCCACCACGTGACGCGAGGGGCCCGCTGATCGCTGCGCGCGATCTCGCGATGATCGCCTTCGTGTCGATCGTGGTGTCGGCGGCGACCATTGCGGTGTACTTCGTCGCGAAATCGGGTGGTCACTCGCTGGCCGTCGCGCAGACCGCGGCGGTCAACATGCTGGCACTGGGGCAGCTGGCCTACCTGTTCAACTGCCGCTTCCTCAACAGTTCGAGCCTGCGACCGGGCGCGCTGCGCGGCAACCCGATGGTGTGGTGGACGGCCGGGGCGCTCGTGGTACTGCAGCTGGTGTTCATCTACGCGCCGTTCATGCACACCTGGTTCGGATCGGCGCCGCTGACCGGTATCGGGTGGGGCGTGACGATCGGGTTGGCGGTGGTGGTGTTCTTCGTCGTCGAACTCGGTAAGGCGGTCGCGCGACGCTAGGTACGCGACGCTAGGTGAGTCGCCGGGCGAGGGGGCCCGGCAGAAATCGCAGGGCCGCCGCGATCGGCACCCACGGCCACGGCGGCACCGGGGCATAGGACTTCTCGGCGTCGATGGCCTTGACCATCGCGGCCACGCCGGAATCGGTGTCGGCCATCAGCGCGGTCTTCACGCCGCGGTTGATATCGGTCTCGATGTAGCCGGGCAGGATCACCGACACTCGAATCGGCGATCCGGCGAGTTCGGCCTGCAAACCCTGGCCGAGCGCACTCACCCCGGCCTTGGACGCCGAATAGGCGGTCTGCGCCTTCGGCAGGCCGCGGATGGCGCTGATCGAGCTGATCAGCACGAGGTGGCCGTGGTTTTTCGCGCGGAAGATCTCCATGGCGGCCTCCGCCTGCGCCAGCGCCCCGACCAGGTTGGTCTGTACCGTCTCGATGTTGGCGTGCGCCTTCCCGGTACCGATCGGGGCGCCCTTGCCGAGTCCGGCGTTGACGATCACCCGGTCGAGGCCGCCGAGTTCGTCGTGCAGTTTGCCGAAGGCGACCGGGACGGCGTCGACGTCGGTCACGTCGAGTGCGGTGACGGCCACCTGCGCGGCGGCCGGTCGCAGTTCGTCGGCGAGGGTTTCCAGCCGATCGAGTCGCCGGGCCGCCAGCCCGAGCGCCCGGCCCTGGGCCGCGTATGCACGGGCCATGCCCTCGCCGAGTCCGGAACTCGCGCCGGTGATCAGGATCTTCTGTCGGGTCGCCACGGCAGCCAATGTACCGATTCGATGTCGGCATACCGATACAGATGCGGCGGCAGGGCGCCGTCGCGGCAACTATTGTCTCGACGTCGCTGTGCCACCGCGGTTATATCGGCCCGCGTACCAGCCGCAGCACCGCGTTCTGCCCGTCGTCGCCGATCAGCCTCCCGGCACTCGCCCAAACCGGCCCGATCCCACCGAGGACGGCGTCGGCCTGGGTGCGGTTCATCTCGACGAGCAGCGTGCCCCGACCGGCGAGGAACTCGGGGGCTTCGCTGATCAGCGTGCGGATGTGATCGAGACCGTCGGGGCCGCCGAGCAGGGCGCGGCGTGGTTCGTGGTGGGCTTCGTGCGGCAGCAGGTAGAGGGCGGAGTCGGGAACGTACGGCGGCACGGCGGCGATCACCGACACCATGCCGCGCAGCGCATCGGGCAGCGCCCGCAGCCCGGGCCCGGCGTGGTATGACGCCTGGCCGCCGAGGTTGCGTCGCGCGTGGCCGAGGGCGAGTGGATCGAGGTCGGTGACGTGCAGATCGGCGTGCGGGAGTCGGTGACGCACGGTCGCGGCGATCGGCGCGACACCGCAGAATGCTTCCACCACAACGGGTTCGGCAAAGCCGCGGGCGGCGTCTAGGGTCGCCTGCGCGAGCAGCAGGGACCGCTGGCGCGGGATGAACACGCCCGGTCCCACACTCAACGTGAGATCCCCGAACCGCACCGCGCCGACGAGGTGTTCAAGCGGTTCACCCGCGAGGCGTCGGGTCACCAGGGTGTCGAGGTGGGCGGGGTCGGATGCGGCGTCGGCGAGGATGTGGGCCTCCTCCTCGGCGAAGACACATCCGCCGGCCCGCAACCGGGCGGCGAGTGCCGCGAGGTCGACGGTGACCGGACGGGTGCTCATTTCAGCAGTCTCGACATGCGGCGGTCGGCGAGCACCTTGCCGCCGGTCTGGCACGTCGGGCAGTACTGGAAGGAGCGGTCGGCGAAGCTGACCTCGCGGATCGTGTCGCCGCAGACCGGGCACGGCAATCCGGTGCGGGCGTGCACCCGCAATCCGGTGCGTTTCTCCGACTTCAGCCGTGCCACCTCCTGGCCTTCGAGCCGCTCGATGGCGTCGGTCAGCACCGCCCGCATCGCGCCGTACAGGGTGTCGATCTGTGCGTCGGACAGGGTTTTGGCCGAGGCGAACGGCGAGAGCTTCGCGGTGTGCAGGATCTCGTCGGAGTAGGCGTTACCGATGCCCGCCAGCACCCGCTGATCGGTCAGTACGTTCTTGATGCGTCCGGCGGTGCCGTGCAGGATCTCGGCGAACTCGTCGCGCGACACCCTCAGCACGTCGGGTCCGAGCGAGGCGATGCGGTCGACGTCGGCGACGTCGCGGACCACCCAGACGGCGAGGCGTTTCTGGGTGCCCGCCTCGGTGACGTCGAATCCCTCTCCCCCGCCGCCGGGACCGGGCAGTCCGCAGTGCACCCGCAGCGCGATCGGACTCTTTCCGCCGGGACGCAGCGGACGCGGCGAGAGGTCGTCGCTCCAGCGCAGCCAGCCGGCCCGCGACAGGTGGATCACCAGGTTGATCTCCGGGTCGGCCGCCTGTTCGGCGGTGCCGGGGATCGTCCGGATGATCAGATACTTGCCGATGCGGCCGGCGGATTCGACGATGCGTCCGGCCAGCGCCGTGTACGGCGGGTCGGCGGTCTTGAGCACCGACAGCGACGCCACATCCACACGCCGGATCGGTAGGCCGGCCGCACGGCCGTCGACGTAGTCGGCGATGGCCGTCACCTCAGGCAACTCGGGCATGACTCCAGTGTGCTCTAGTAATCAGATGATCTCCGCGCATTCGGATGCCGAGCTGTCGGCACGCATCGCGAGGGGCGCGGGCGACATCCTGCTCGGTGTGCGTTCCGGCGAGTTGCTGAGCGGTCGCATGCTCGGCGATGTCGGCGACGCGATGGCGCAGGCGTGGATCGCCGCGGTGTTGCGCCGGCATCGCAGCGGCGACGCGGTGCTCTCCGAGGAGGCCGCCGATGTGGGCGACCGGGGCTCGGCGGGGCGGGTGTGGATCATCGACCCGCTCGACGGGACCCGCGAGTTCGCGTCGGGCACCGCCGACTGGGCGGTGCACGTGGCGCTCACCGAGGCCGGGGCGGTGACCGCGGCCGCGGTGTCGCTGCCGGCGACGGGCGAGATGTTCCGCTCCGACACCGTGCCCGCGACCACGGGTCCGCTCACCGGGCGGATCGCGGTGTCGCGCTGGGGCGGCACCTACGAGGTGGCGGCCGTCGCGCGGGCGCTGGGGTTGGCGGCGGTCGAGATCGGGTCGGCCGGGGCCAAGGCGATGGCGGTGGTGCGCGGTGACGTGGACGCCTACATCCATTCCGGCGGCCAGTACGAGTGGGACAACTGCGCTCCGGTCGGGGTGGCGCTGGCGGCAGGCCTGCACTGCAGCCGACTCGACGGTTCCCCGATCGTCTACAACCAGCCGCAGCCCTACATGCCCGACTTCGTCATCTGCCGCAGCGAGATCCGCGACGACGTGATGGGTGTGCTCGACCGTGTGTGGTGAGCGCGTCCCCAGGCGCCTCGTCACCCTTTGCGCAGCAGGTAGATGTCCATGATCCAGCCGATGCGGGCGCGCGCCTGTGCCCGGACCCGGGCGATCTCGTCGGCGACGTCGCCGACCCGTCCGCTGACGAGGATCTGGTCGGGGGTGCCCAGGTAGGCGCCCCACCAGATGTGATCGTCGTCGGCGGCGGTGTGCCGGAACGCGAGGTCGGCGTCGAGCATCACGATCTGGTTGGTGTCGGCACCGGGCGGGGTGTCGGCGAGGCGACGGCCCGTGGTGATGTGCACGGGTTCACCGATGCGGTGGGCCACGATGCCGTGCGCGGCGGTGAGCGCACTGGCGCTGGTGACACCCGGAATCACCTCGACGTCGACGTCGAGCCCGGGTCTGGCGGAGAGGTCGTCGACGATGCGCAGGGTGCTGTCGTAGAGGGCCGGATCCCCCCACACCAGAAACGCGGCGACGGCGCCGTCGGAGAGTTCGCTGCGCAACGCGAGGTCGATGACCTCGGCGCGGGCGGCGTGCCAGCGGCGCACCTCGGCGTCGTAGTCGGCGGGATGGCGGTCGCGGGGCGGGTCGGCGATGGCGATCACGCGGTGATCGGCCCGGGCGTAGCGGTCGAGCAGCGTGCGACGCACCTGGAGCAATCCGTCTTTCGCATGCCCCTTGTCGAGGGTGAGGAACACGTCGACGTCGGCCATCGCCTCACTCGCCTGCACGGTGATCTGACGCGGGTCACCCGGCCCGATCCCGATGACGCGCAGCGTGATTCGCATCCCCTACACCCGCACGCGCGGCAGTCCGTGTTTGCGCGCGGTCATGTCGAGGATGAACTGGCGCGGCAGCAACCGCCGCATCGCGAAAACGAGTGCTGCGGAATTCCCCTTGGCGTAGAACGGTTTCGGATGTTCGGCGAGCGCGGCATCGACGATCACCCGGGCCATGTCGGCGGCGGTGATACCGGCGTCCTCGTTGCGGCGGGTGGCCGCGGCCAGCGTGTCGTATTCGGCGCGATACACCGAATCCTCGCCGATGTAGATGCTGCGCCGGTCGCCGATGCCGGTGGCGATGGTGCCGGGTTCGACGCTGATCATCCGGATTCCGTACGGCGCCACCTCTCGCCGGGTGGCGAAGGCGAACGCCTTGAGCGCCGACTTGGTGGCCGCGTAATTGGAGCGGAACGCCACCGGGAAGCTCGACAGCATCGACCCCACCAGCACGATGGTGCCGCGGCGTCGGCGGCGCATGCCCGGCAGTACGGCCTTGGTCAGGGCGATCGGGCCGAACACGTTCACCCGGAACAGGTCCTCGATCGCGGTCATGGGCGTGTCCTCGAGCGCCCCGGCCTGCGACTCGCCGGCGTTGTTGATCAGGATGTCGACGTCGCCGACCTGCCGGGCGCACTCGGTGGCGCTGTCGTAGTCGGCGTTGTCGAGGCGCACATAAGTGACGCCGGGAATCGGATCGGCGACGGTGTCGGGGTGGCGGCTGGTGCCGAACACGCGGTGCCCGGCCGACGCGAACTGACGGGCGACCTCGGCGCCGATGCCGCTGGTCGCGCCGGTGACGAGAACTGTCTGAGGACTGATGGTCGATGCCACACAGTCACCGTATCTGTGCTCCCGGCAGGATTCGAACCTGCGACACCGGCTTTAGGAGAGCCGTGCTCTATCCCCTGAGCTACGAGAGCGAGAGCGCCCGGCCGCGATCCGGAGGACCCCGGGCCGATTGGACGCCGACGAGTCTACGTCACCCTCGAATGCGCAGCGTGGGCACCGGTGCGTCGACCTGCTCCCGCCACGATCAGCGGGTGCGCGCCCCCGTGACGATCGCCTGCCGGGCCAGGTCGATCTCGCCGCGACAGAAGTCGGCGTCGACCTGATCGTCGATCCGGTCGACCGCGTCGTAGATCAGGGTGAGATGTCGGAGCACCGCATCGCGGACATCGTCGTCGACGGCGGCGGTGCCGAGTCGCCGCGCCAGCAGGATCGCCGCGGTCATCGCGATCGGGTGGGCGATCGCGTAGGTCCGCACCGCGCCGAACACGTCGTCGATCAACTCCGTCAACGGCAGCCGGGTGACGATGAGCCGCAGGGTGCCGTCGGAGTCCACCCGGCCGAGTTGCGGCGCGGTGCGCTGCGCCATCGGAGTCAGGCCCGCGGCGAGTTCGTTGAGCGCGTTGTGCGCGGTGTACGGGTCATTGGTGCCCGGGGACAATGCGCGCACCGCCATCTCGGTGAGCTGCTGCACCGCGAACTGGATGTCCTGATAGGGCGTGCGGGTCTCACCGACGTGGATGTGCGCGCGGACCTTGTCGTCGGGCACGTCGACATCGGAATCGCGCGCCGGACGCCGGTCCTCCTGCGCGTTGTCCACGGCGGGGTGGACGTAGGCGATCGGATCTCCCTCGATGACGTGGTCGCCGGGGCGCACCCCGACGACGATCAGGCAATCGTGCTTGCACGCGGTGTCGAGCACCGACTCCTCGTCGATGCCGATGATGAAACCCGAGAGGGCCGAGGTCACCACCTGCCCACCCGGCGGTGTCGGCGCGGCCACCGCGTCGGAGGGCTCCTCCTCCGGATACAGCAGACCCACAACGCTGTCGAGTTCGGAACGCACCCGCGACGACAACGTCGAGACCTGGATCGACCTCGCGATGTGGTTGATGAAGTAGACCAGGACGATGACGTCAACGACGGCCAACAGCACCGCGACGTTGATGGCGATGTCGGGGACGAAGGAACCCTTGAGATCGTCCTCGCCGCGGATGGCCCGCAACACCATCAGCGAGTAGAGGAACGTCGCGCCGAACATGCCGAGCACGAACTGGTTTCCCCGGTCGTTCATGAAGTTCCGGACCAGGCGCGGACCATAGGTGGAGCTCGCGGTGGCCAGCACCGAGATCGTGATCGAGAAGGAGGTCGCGGCGACCGCCAGAATCGACCCGGCGATCGCGCCGAGGATGTCGCGGCCGCCGCTGACCCCGACCTGGTAGAAGAGCACCCCCAGCCCGGGACGCGTTGTCCCGACCGCCTTGTCGAGGGCGACGAGCAGCTGGGCCAACACGATGCCGGCCAAGCCGAGCAACAGGGGAACCAACCAGAAGGCGTCACGCATCTGTGCGAGACGAATGCGCATAAGCTCCCCGCTCATCTCGGCGTCGGTCGTCATTCGGTGGTTTCCACACCCTAACGTCACCGACGCCGACACCGGCGGTCGATCGGGACGGACCGCCGACGGCGAGTACGCTCATGCCGGTCCGTCGAGGGAGGAGTCCGATGCCTGATTTCCCCGGCACGATCATGGATGTGATGCAGCGACGCTCCTGGTTGCCCGGACGTGTCGAACGGGCACTGACCGGCGGCGGACGCGCGGTCACCGATCTGACGATCGTGGTGACCGGGGCGTCGTCGGGAATCGGGCGCGCGGCCGCGACCCAACTCGCCGCCCGTGGCGCGCACGTGATCGCCGTGGCCCGACGCGAATCCGAGCTGAGCGCGCTGGCCGCCGAGACCGGCTGCTCCTTCCGTGTCTGCGACCTCGCCGACGAGACCGCGATCAGCGCGCTGCTCGACGAACTCCACACACTGTCCGTCGACGTCGTGGTCAACAACGCGGGCCGGTCCATCCGACGCTCGATCCGCGCCGCCGCCGGCGACGGCACCCCCGACACCATGCGTCTGCACGACTACCAGCGCAGTATGGCGCTCAACTACTTCGCCGCCGTGCAACTCACCCTCGGTCTGCTCCCGGGCATGATCGATCGCGGTCGCGGTCAGTTCGTCAACGTCTGCACCTGGGGCCTGCTGCCCGGCACCTTTCCCCGCTTCTCCGCATACGCGGCGTCGAAGAGCGCCCTGGCGATCTTCGGGCGCAGCCTCAACGCCGAACGCCCGCATCCGAACATCTGCGCCACCAACGTCTACTTCCCGCTCGTGCGCACCGACATGATCTCGCCGACAACCGAATACGACGACCTACATGCTCTCGAGGTGGCCGAGGCGGCCGACTGGATCATGCGGGCGGTGAGCCACCAACCGTCCGACGTCGCACCCGCTGCGCTGCGCGCCCTGCTCCCGGTGATCGACTACCTCAGTCCCGCGGGCGCCGACCGCACAATGGCCGCGCTGACCTGACGAGTCGACCGGGCCTCGAGGTTCAACCGAGCCGGAGCTTCAACCGCGCTCGAGGTCATCCGAGCTGTTCGCGCAGCTTGGACTCGACGTGCTTGGTCAACTGGCCGACGAACGGTTCGAGAATGGCCTTGAGAGCCCGGCCGGTGAGGCCGCCGGGCAGCCGGTAGTCGATCTCCAGATCGATCGAGGTACCGCTCTCGGCATCAGCGAAGTGCCAGATGTTGGTGATCGGGAAGCCTGCGATCGACTCGAGTTTCAGCACTTCGTTCTCCACCCACTCGGTGGTTTCGAGCGTCGACGACAAGGTCTTGGGCCCCACGTTGAGTTGCGCTTCGAATTGCGAACCCAGGCCGAAGGTCTGCTCGGTGATCGGTTCGAAGCCCGAAACCCCGAACAGATAGTGGGGCACGTTGGTGTAGTCGTTGACGTAGGCGAACGCATCCTCGCGGGACGCGTCGACGACGAATGAATGACGGGTTCCAGGCACTGCACATCCCCTTCGGTCACGGCGTCCCCGGGCCCGGGTCGAGCGCGGGATCAGCACCGACCCTAGGGCACCTCAGTCGGGCAACGCGCCGGACACGCGACGCAACAGGGCTGCGAGCTGGATATGTTCGTCGTCGGTGAGTGCCGCGAGCACCGCGCGGTCGTCGGCGAGCCGTCTCGGCAGCTCCGTGTCGACCAGACGCCGACCGTCCCCGGTCAGCGTGAGCAGCACCACCCGGCCGTCACGGTCAGAGCGGCGTCGCTCCAGCAGGCCCCGACGAGCGAGATTCTCGGTGATCTTGGTGACGGACGCGCCACTGAGCATCGTGGTGGACACCACCTCGCTGGCACGCAGCGGACGCGTGGCCCGCGCCAACGCACCCAGCACGTCGAACTCCGACCGGCCGATGCCGTGCACCTCGAGTGTGCGCTCGAGCCGATGGTTGGTCACCGTTGCGATGCGCTGAATCCGGCCCAGGATCGCGATCGGGCGGGTATCCAGATCCGGGTAGGCCGCGGTCCACTCCGCTTCGATCCGGTCCACCACATCGTGGCCGCTCCCCGAATCCGTCTCGTCGCTCACGCTCCGATCGTAGCCACCCTCCTCCTATATTTCACTACTAAAACAGTGATAAAGTTGATGGATGCCGACGCCCTCCTTGACCGCCCACGCCCAGCGCAGCAGCCTCGCGTTGCGTCACGCGACCAGCCACGCCGCGCTCCGCGACGCCCTGCGTGTCGACCTCGGCAACGCCGGGGTGGCCGGACCGATCCGTGTCGGGGTGGCGGTCGGCGTGGTCCTCGTGGTCGGCGGACTGCTCGGGCACCGCGACGTGGCGGGATTCGCCGCCCTCGGCGCGCTGGTGTCGGCCTTTTGCCGGCCAGACCCGTATCCGGTGCGCGCGGTACGTTTGGCGGTGCTCGGTGCCGGCATCACCGCTGCCATCGCCATCGGTGCCACGGTGGGCGTCTACGCGAGTACGACGATCACCGAGATCACGGTGATCGCACTGCTTTCCGGCGCGGCAGCCTATCTCGTGTCCGCGCTGCACATCGTCGGGCCGGGCGCGGTGGTATTCGTGTTCGCGGCCACCGGAGCCGCGGGTTTCGCGCACGACGCAGCCGACATCGGCCGCGCCACGGCGGCCACAATGGCCGGTGTCGTGGTGGGGATGCTCGCCGCGCTGGCCCCGTGGGCTGCCACCCTTTTTCGTCCCGCCGACCGCGCCCACGCCCGTCGTGAATCGATCCGGGTCACCCTGGCCGGCGGCCGGGGCACCGCCCACCATCACCTTCTGCTCAATTCGGCACGGATCGTCGTCGCTGCCGCCGCAGCGGCCGGCCTCGCCGCCGCGGCCGGGCTCTCCCACCCGATGTGGGCGGCTATGGGCGCGGTGGCGGCGATGCAGGGCGTGACCTACCACCTCACCGTTCGACGCGGGCTGCAGCGCTTGATCGGGAACGTCGGTGGCGCACTGATCGCCGCGACCCTCTTGGCGATCCCGTTGGGTTACTGGGGCGCGGTGGCCGCCATCGTCATCTTCCAGACGCTCGCGGAAATCCTCTCCACGGTCAACTACGCATTGTGTTCACTGGCCGTCACACCGATGGCGTTGATCCTCACCGGACTCGGCGCGGGCCTGACCCCGCACACCGCGGTCGACCGAATTGTCGACACCCTCATCGGTGTCGCGATCGGCATCATCGTCGCAGCTCTGACGATCCGCACGGCCGATACACCGACCGTCGCCGACGCCCGGCGCTGACCTTTGCCAGCACAACGTGTGTTTTCACGGGCGTCACATGAAGGCAACGATCCCGGTACGTGTCGCTCATAGCGTCGGTGTGCTTGAAGACAAAGAGTCCAACTCGCCACCCGGCCCACCAGACACACTGTGAGTCCGGCCAGGCGGGGAGCCAACACAGGAGCAATACATGAGTGGCAGCATGTCACGCCGCCAGGCGATCGAAGCCGTAACCACCTACTCCATGGAGACGCCCGGATTCCAGGAGCCCCTGGCAGACACGTTCGGGCGGAACGTGTTCTCCCTGTCGGTGATGAAGACCCGCCTTCCCAAGCACGTCTTCAAGGCGGTCGCCGCAACCATCGACAAGGGTGTGCCGCTCGACCCCACCCTCGCCGACTACGTCGCCGCCGCCATGAAGGACTGGGCGCTCGAGCACAACGCTTCGCATTACGCGCACGTGTTCTATCCGTTGACCGGCTTCACCGCGGAGAAGCACGACTCGTTCCTCGAGCCCGACGGCGCGGACGGGTCGATGGCGGAGTTCACGGGCAAGACCCTGCTGCAGGGCGAGCCGGACGCATCCAGCTTCCCCAACGGCGGCCTGCGCGGCACCTTCGAGGCGCGCGGCTACACCGGTTGGGACGTCACCAGCCCTGCCTACATCCTGGAGAATCCCAACGGCAACACGCTGTGCATCCCGACGATCTTCATCTCGTGGACCGGCGAGGCCCTCGACAAGAAGGTCCCGTTGCTGCGCAGCCAGCAGGCGATGAGCAAGCAGGCGATGCGTGTGCTGCGACTGTTCCACGACGACGTCGACACCGTCGTCTCCTACGCCGGACCCGAGCAGGAGTACTTCCTGATCGACCGTCACTTCTACTTCGCGCGGCCCGACCTGATGACCGCCAACCGCACACTGTTCGGCGCGAAGCCCTCGAAGGGCCAGGAGTTCGACGACCACTACTTCGGCGCCATCCCCGACCGCGTGCTCGCCTTCATGTGCGAGCTCGACCGCGAACTGTTCAAACTGGCGATCCCGGCCAAGACCCGCCACAACGAAGTCGCCCCCGGCCAGTTCGAGCTGGCGCCGGTGTTCGAGCGCTCCAACCTCGCCGCCGACCATCAGCAGTTGATGATGACCACCGTGAAGAAGGTCGCCGAGCGGTACGGCCTGGTGGCGCTGCTGCACGAGAAGCCGTTTGCCGGAGTCAACGGATCGGGCAAGCACGTCAACTTCTCGATGGGCAACAACAATCAGGGCAACCTGCTCAACCCCGGCGACACCCCACACGAGAACGTGCAGTTCCTGGTGTTCTGCGCGGCCATCATCCGCGGTGTGGACAAGTTCAGCGGCCTGCTGCGCGCCTCGGTCGCGTCGGCGTCGAACGATCATCGCCTCGGCGCCAACGAGGCACCGCCCGCGATCATCTCGATCTTCCTCGGTGACCAGCTCTCCGACATCTTCGACCAGATCGCCAAGGGCGGCGCCAAGGAGTCCAAGGCCTCCGGCGTCATCGAACTCGGCGTCGACACCCTGCCGCCGCTCAAAGCCGATGCGGGCGACCGCAACCGCACCAGTCCGTTCGCCTTCACCGGCAACCGATTCGAATTCCGGGCGCCCGGCTCCAACCAGTCCATCGCCGACCCGATGGTCGCCATCAACGCCATGCTGGCCGATTCGCTCGACTACGTGGCGACCTACCTCGAGAAGAAGGTCGCCGACGGCACCGATCTGAACGACGCGGTCCAGTCGTTGCTCGCGGAGATCATCACCGAGCACGGTCGCGTGGTCTTCAACGGAAACGGGTACTCCGACGAGTGGCAAGAGGAAGCGGCCTCGCGGGGCCTGCTGAACCTGCGTACCACCGTCGATGCCCTCGCCCAGTACGACGTGCCGGAGAACAAGGAGGTGCTGAGCAAGTACGGCATCCTCTCCGAGCGCGAACTCGAGGCCCGCAAGGACGTCATCCTCGAGCAGTACTCGCTGGCACTGCTGGTGGAGGCCAAGGAGACCCTCGAGGTCGCCAAGACGATGATCCTTCCCGCGGCGACCCGCTACCTCGGGGAGCTCGCGAGCACGGCCGGGAGCCTCAAGGCCGCGGGCGTCGACGTCGAGACACCGGTGCTGGCCACCATGGCCGAAAAGGTCACCGAGCTGAACTCGGCGATGGACACCCTCGAGGCGGCCATCGAAGGCTTCCACGCCGCCGATGTCGAGGACGAATCGAAGTACGCTCTCGAATCGCTGATTCCCGGGATGGACAAGGTCCGCGAGGTCACCGACGGACTCGAGACCGTCATCGCCGACGACCTGTGGCCGCTGCCCACCTACAACGAGATGCTCACCATCATCTGAGTCCTCTCACTCGGCACATCGTGCCCGTCGGGATCCGTCCCGGCGGGCACGGTTGCGTCTGCACCGGCTCGGCTCACCGGGCGGGCGGCCGGGCACGCAGCGACAACGCGACGACGAGCCGGGTGGCGGGGTCGTCGAGATCCATGCCGGTCAGTTCGCGCACCCGGCGGATGCGATACCGCAGCGTGTTCGGATGCACATGCAGCGCCGCGGCGGCCGCGCGGACATCGCCGAAATGGTCGAGGTAGGCGCGCAGAGAGGCGGTCATGTCCCCGTCGCTGCGCGCATCGCGTTCGGCGAGTTCGGTGACCCGGCTGTCGATCAATTCGGGATTGGCCGCCAGCAGGGCCACGATCTCCCCGAGCAACACACCGGTCTGCGACGCCGCGACGGTGGTGACCTCGTCGATGAGATCGCCTTCGCGCCGTGCCGCGTCGAGCACACGGTCGGCCTGCGCACGCAGCGCCGGCACCGCCGACAAGCCGTCGGCGGGACCCGACACCACCGCCCGGGCCCGGGTGTCGGCCTGATTCCGCGTCGCCGACACCGCCGTTCGCGCCCATGCCACCGTCGGCTCGAGTTCGGCGCCGGGGACCACCACGTATGCGCGCCCACCGATGGCGACGGTCACCGACAGTGGGCTGTACGCACTCGCACGCAGCGTCAGTGCCGACACCACACCGGTGGGCACATCAGAACCCGCAACCGGCCCCGGCCCGTCGAGGCCGCCGAAGGCCACCACCATCACCGGGTCGTCGGGGGCGATGCCCAGCTGCGTGCCCAGGAACGGGGCGTCGACCGCCTCACCCCGCGTGCCCAGCAGTCGCCGCACCAGTTCGTCGTGTGCGCTGCCCACCGACCGGCGACGCGAGATCACGCGCGCGGCGACGGCCGCGGCGCCCACGAGAACCTCTGCGGCATCGTCGGACATGGGTGCGCTGCCCTGCTGCAGCCACATGGTGCCGAGGAAGTCACCGGGCGTGCCGGTGGTGGACGGCGCACGGATGGCCACGGCGAGCCGCGGTCGCAGACCGAGGTCGGCTCGTTCGTCGACGGTGACCACATCGGTGGACGTGCGCAATGCGTCCATCACCCCCCATTGACGCAGCCAGGCCAGCATCGCCGGTGGGCCCTCGCGACCCAGGATCGACAACCGTCGCAGCTCGTCGGCCTCGTCGCCGGCGCTGCTGTAGGCCAGCACATGCGAGCGTTCGTCCTCGATGCTCACCAGGGCGCCGGTCCGCCGGGCCACCTCCGCCGCGAGTTCGAACAGGTCGCCGATGTTTCCCGCGCGCATCGATTCCGCGGTCTCGCCGCTGTCCACACCACGGGCGGCGTCGAGCACCCGGGTCACGAGGTTGTAGATCCGTTCCCATCGCGCGGAGGGGTCGACGGCCACCACCGCCACGCCCAGCGATTCCGCCTTGGCCACCAGGCGCTTCGACGGATTCTTCACCAGGACCACCACGGGCGGTGCCGCGATCACGTCGTTGAGCAGGCGGGCCGCGGAATCCTCGTCGAGTCCTACGAGCAGGAACAGGTGCGCACCGCGGGCGGCGCGGCCGAGACCGAGTTCGACGTCATCGGTGTCGATCATTGCGATGTCGGAGATCGGCATGTCCAGTCCCCGGGGTGCGGTCACCAGGGTCGCGACGGTCCGGTCGAGGGCGAGCAACAGATTTCCGAGGCCCACGCCAGACATCGTCAGAGTGTACGTCGCTTGTTCGTCGGCCTGCCGGTCACTCGCCTGCCGGTCACTCGCGCAGTGTCGCCTGGAAGGCGATGCGGTCACCGCGATAGATCGACCGCACCATTTCGATCGGTTCACCGTGCGCGTCGAGGGACCGCCGATGCAGCAGCAGCAGCGGCATTGCCGTGGTCGTCTCCAGCAGTCGTGCCTCGCGCGGACTCGGGAGCGCGGTTTCGATGCGTTCCTCGGCGCTGGTGAAGGTGACACCCTCGGCGCGGATGGCCGCGTAGAGCGACGTCCCGGGGTCGAAGGAGTGGTAGAAGCCGCCGAAACGATGTTTCGGGAGATATGTGCTCTCCAGGCCGAGTCTGACGCCGTCGGCCAGCAGCACCCGCTCGAGATGCATCACCGGTGTGCCCGGCGCCAGCCCGAGTCCTGCGCCCACGGCCTCGTCGGCTTCGATATCGTTGAACGACACCAGGATTCGTCCGGGCACGCGGCCATGCTGTTTGGCGCCCTCAGTGTAGGACCGCAGCGAGAGTGGTTGCACCAGTTTGGGTGCCGAGACGACGGTGCCGCGCCCCCGCCGCTCGATGCGGCCCTCGACGATCAGGTCCTGCATCGCCTGCCGCACGGTTTCACGCGACACCGAGAACTGTTCGGAGAGCGCACGTTCCGGCGGTACCGAATCGCCTTCCTCGAGGTCGTCGATGATCCGTTCGAGCGTGGTGCGCACCCGGTAGTACTTGGGCTCCTCGGCACTGACCATCAGCCGGCGACACCCGCCGCCATGACCCGGCCGGCCACGGCCATCACCTCGGCCGGATCGAGCCCCGCGGCCCCGGGAGTCTTGGCGGCGTCGTCGTAGCGCCGCAACCGGATCGCGTCGGGCCACCACCGGTGTTCCGTCCACTGCCGGCCGACCATCTGTGCACCCCCCTGGGCCGCCAGCGACCGCACCGAGGTGGCGCTCAACCCGGCCGCATACTCGTCGTCGGTGGCCGCCAGCCACTTCTTGGCCGCGACGTGGGAGCCGGCGAGCCAGCCGACACGTTCGCCGAATCGCGGCGTCAACCAGCGCCGTGCCGCCTCGTCATGGGGCGCGTCGCCTCCGATCATCGGGCTGTGGGCGACGTCGTGGAGCACCGCGGCCAGCACGAGTTGATCGTCGGCGTGGTCGGCAGTGGCGAGGTGACCGGCCTGCAGCGCGTGGTCGAGTTCGTCGACCGCGTCCTCGTCCCACACGTTCCGCAACGATGCGAGAACGGCCGAGAGTTCGGCGAGCGGGTCGGCATCGTTCAACACCATGGCCCCATCGTACCGAGACTGGTCTAGACCAAGAGTTCACGACGCGTTTACGCGCTGTCCGTTGTTTGGTCTAGACCAAACGGTGCAGACTGAGCGCCATGAAGGTGATCGTCGTCGGAGGTGGCGTCCTCGGCACCGCCCATGCCCTGCATGCGGTGCAGCGCGGACACGAGGTGGTGCTGATCGAGCGTGAACGCGAGGCCCGCGGCGCCACCGTCCGCAACTTCGGACTGGTCTGGGTGTCCGGTCGCGCCGACCACGAGTTGGCCGCGGCCCAGCGGGCGCGCGATCTCTGGGAGAAGATCGGCGCCGACATTCCCGGCATCGGGTTCCGGGCGGCCGGCTCGATCACGTTGATCCGCACCAATTCCGAACTCGGCGTCGCCGAGCAGGTGATGGCAAAACCCGACGCCGCCGACCGGGGCTTCGCGCTGATCGAACCCGACGAGATCCGGGCACTCAACCCGGCGTTGCGCGGCAGCTTCCTCGCCGGGTTGCACTGCAGTCGCGACGGGGCCGTCGAATCCCGCATCGCACTGCCCGCGATCCGTGCACATCTCGCCGGCACCGGCAGGTTCACCTTTGTGCCCGGCCGGGAGGTGACGTCGATCGAGAACGCGGGCACGGGCGTTGCGGTCGGTGATGACACCGGGGCGATCCACCGCGGCGACACGGTGATCTACTGTCCCGGTGCGGCGCACGGCGGCCTCACCCGCGAACTCGTGGGCTCCCGGCCGCCGGTCCGGCGGGTACGGCTGCAGATGATGCAGACCGCGCCGCTCGGCGAATCCCTCACCACCGCGATCGCCGACGGTGACAGCTTTCGCTACTACCCCGCCTTCGCCGGCGATGCCCTCAGCACGCTCGACGCCGTGCAGCCGCAGCGCCCGGTGGCCGCCGACCATCACATGCAGTTGCTGTGCGTGCAGCGCCTTCACGGCGGCCTGACCATCGGCGACACCCACGCCTACGACCGGAACCCGGACGGCAGCGACGCCGACGCCTTCGCTTTCGATGTCACCGAAGAACCGTACCGGCATCTCACCGAGGTCGTCGAAACCCTTCTGGGACGGCGGATTCCACCCATCGAACGACGTTGGGCCGGCGTGTACTCGCAATGCCTCGACCCCACCGAACTCGTCTTCCGTCGCGAGGTGGCATCGGGCGTGTGGGTGGTGACCGGCCCGGGCGGTCGCGGCATGACGCTGGCACCGGCCATCGGCGAACAGACCGCAGACCTCATGGGTCTGTGACCGTCCACCCATCCAGACCAGGAGGTCCCATCTTGTCCGACAAGCACATTCGGCTCGCCGCCCTCGACATGGCAGGCACCACGGTGGCCGACGACGGCAGCGTGCTCGACGCCTTCGACGCCGCGACCGCGTCGGTGGGACTCCCCACCGACGGCGACGGTCACACCCGTATCCGACGGTACGTCCTCGACACCATGGGGCAGTCGAAGATCACCGTGTTCCGCCACCTCGTCGACGGCGACGAGGACCGCGCACAGCAGGCCAATACCGCGTTCGAGAAGGCTTACGACGCAGCCGTTCTCGACGGCGGGGTGCGGGCCATCGACGGCGCCGCCGACACCATCGCCCGGCTGCGCGACGCGGGCGTCAAGGTGGTGCTGACCACCGGTTTCAGCGCATCGACCCAGCGTCTGCTGCTTGACTCGCTCGGCTGGGCCGACATCGCCGACCTGGCCCTGGCGCCGTCGGCGGCGCTGCGTGGCCGCCCCTACCCGGACATGATCCTGCAGGCACTGATCACGCTGCAGGTCGACGACGTCCGGGAGATCGCCGTGCTCGGCGACACCGCCAACGACATCCTCAGCGGCGTACGCGCCGGAGCCGGCCTCGTCGCGGGCACCCTCACCGGCGCACACGACGAGGCGACGCTGCGGGCCGCCGGTGCCACCGCCATCATCACCGACATCACCGCACTGCCCGACCTGCTCGACGCCTGACCGCAGTTCCACCACAACCGTTGTGGCGCAACGTCGCACCACCACAGAGCCCTACCATCCCGAACCCACCCGTTCACGCCGACCCTTCACCACACATCCACCAGGGGGATTCCTCATGCGCTCTACACGTCTGTCCCGCCGCGCACTACGAGCCGTGGCGCTGGCCGCCGGTGTCGCGGCATTCACGCTCACCGCCGCCTGCGGCGGCACCGGATCGTCGGATTCCGGCGGCGACACCGTCACCCTGTACACCGCCGACGGTCTCGGCAGCTGGTACAAGTCGGAATTCGCCAAATTCAAGGAACAGACCGGGATCTCGGTCAACATCGTCGAGGCCGGGTCCGGCGAGGTGGTGTCGCGGGTCCAGAAGGAGCAGTCCAACCCGCAGGCCGACCTGCTGGTGACCCTGCCGCCGTTCATCCAGAAGGCCGACGCCGAGGGCCTGCTCACGCCGAGCGGCGTCGACACCGCGGGCGTGGCGCCGGGCAATCTCTCGCCCGAGGGCACCTACGTCGGCATCGTCGACAACTACCTGTCCTTCATCCGAAACCCGTCGGCTCAGCCGGCGCCCGCCACCTGGAACGACCTGCTCGAACCCCGATTCAAGGGCAAGATCCAGTACTCCACCCCCGGCCAGGCCGGCGACGGCACCGCGGTTCTGCTGCTGCTGCAACACCTCATGGGCAATCAGCAAGCCCTCGACTACCTGGCCAAACTCCAGGTCAACAACGTGGGGCCGTCGAGTTCCACCGGCAAGCTGCAACCGAAGGTGAGCAACGGCGAGTTGCTGGTGGCCAACGGCGACGTGCAGATGAATCTCGCGTCCATCCGCGACGACGGCTCGAAGTTCGACGTCTTCTTCCCGGCCATGCCCGACGGCTCGCGCACCACGGTGTCGCTGCCGTACTACGCCGCGCTCACCAAGGGGGCGCCGCACGCCGACGACGCCAAGAAACTGCTGACCTTCCTGTTGTCCAAGGACGTGCAGACCACGGTGGGGCCCGACGCGCTCGGCGTGTCGGTGCGCACCGACGTACCCGCCTCGACCGGATCGCCGAGTCCCACGCAGACAATTGCCGGCGTGACCATCTGGCGGCCGGATTGGAAGAGCGTGCTGAGCACCCTCGATGCCGATGTCGCCGCGTATCAGAAGGCCACCGGGAGCTGACATGGCCACCGAACCCACCCGCCGCCGTGTGCTGAGCACCACCGAGATCGACTCGACGACAACCTCGGCGGCCGCGGAGTCCAGTGCTCGCGCCCAACCGGCCATCGCTTTCGACCGGGTGTCGGTGACCTACGGTCGGGGCAAGAAGTCCACCGATGCACTGCGCGACTTCACGCTGCGGGTGACCCGCGGCGAGACCATCGCGCTCCTCGGTCCCAGCGGGTCGGGCAAGTCCACCGCACTCAAGGCGCTGGCCGGTTTCGTCCGGCCCAGTGCGGGACGGGTTCGATTGTCCGGCAACGACATCACCGATCTGCCACCGGCCCGCCGCGGCATCGGTGTGGTGGTCCAGTCCTACGCGCTGTTCCCGCACATGCGGGTACGCGACAACGTGGCGTTCGGATTGCGGTCGCGGCGCATGCCGCGGCGCCAGATCGCCGAGCGCGTCGACGAGGCGCTCACGATGGTCAGCATGTCGGAGTACGCCTCCCGGCTGCCGCGGGAGTTGTCCGGCGGACAACAGCAGCGTGTCGCCATCGCGCGGGCACTGGCGATCCGACCCGAGGTGCTCTTGCTCGACGAACCGCTCGCCGCGCTCGACGCGGCCCTGCGCCAGACGATGGTGGGCGAGCTCCAACGGCTGCGGGATGCGTTGCCCGACACCACGATGCTCTACGTGACGCACGATCAGACCGAGGCCCTCGCCTTGGCCGATCGGATCGGGGTGATGCGCGACGCGATGCTCGTCGACATCGGCACCGCCGAGGAACTGTGGAACCGGCCGCCCAGCGGTTTCACTGCAGCCTTCCTCGGCGGCGCCAACCTGCTGCCGTGCCGGGTGGGTCGCGTGTCGGGTACCACCGCACTCGTCGAGGTCGGGGAGCGGATGCTGTCGGCCGCCGCACCCGAGCCCACGGCACGGTGGGCGCCCGGAATGCCTGCGCACCTGTGCATCCGGCCGCACGAGATCGAGGTCACCGCGGCGGCGGCGCATCAGGTGTTGCGGGCGCGTGTCACCGCGTCGGTGTGGCGCGGGGCCACCACCCGGCTGACGGTGTCGGTGGAAGGTCTGCCCGACCAGCTGATCGACGCCGACGTCCCCGGGCGCGCCGATCACCCCGTCGACGAGATCGTCGGCATCCGGCTGCCGGATCCCGCGGGGATACTGGTTGATTCGGCGGGAGAACCGCGGTGACCGCGACACCGGCACTCGCCGAACGTCTCGACCCGATCCCCGCGCCGCCACCGAACCCGGCGCCGCGTCGGATCTCCGCGGCGCTGTGGGTGACTCCGCCGCTGGTAGTGGTGGTGGTGATCGCGGTGTATCCGCTGGTGCGGATGCTCGCCGATTCCGCCGCGGGCACCGGTCAGAGCACCTGGGGCGCCGTGTTGAGCAGCCAGGTCTTCCTGCGGTCGCTGGGTACCACCGCGTGGATCGCGGTGGTGGCCACCATCGGGTGCGTGGTACTGGGAACCTTCCTCAGCGTGGTCCTCGCCTTCGTACCCTTTCCCGGCTCGCAGATCGTCGCCCGCATGATCGACACCGTGCTGGCGCTGCCGTCCTTCCTCATCACGCTGGCGTTCACCTTTCTCTACGGCACGGCCGGCGCGGTGAACGCCCTGATCGCCGATGTCACCGGAACCCGGCCGCTGAACTTCCTGGCCACCCCCTGGGGTGTGATCGCCGCCGAGATCACGTTCTTCACCCCGTTCGTGGTGCGACCGTTGCTGGCGTCGTTCGCGGTGCTCTCCACCGATCAGCTCGACGTCGCCGCCGCGCTCGGCGCATCCCCGTTCCGGGTGCTGCGGTCGGTGGTGATGCCCGAGGCCTGGCCGGCACTGGCGGCCGGAGGCAGTCTGGTACTCCTGTTGACACTCAACGAGTTCGGCATCGTCGCCTTCACCGGCGCCAAGGACGTCACGACGCTGCCGGTGCTCATCTACACCCGCGGCATCGTCACCTTCGACCTGCCGGGCGCCGCGGTGATCGCCACCGTCCAGGTGGCGCTGTCGTTGGTGCTCTACGGCGCCTACCGGGTGATCTTCGCCCGGCTGATGTCGGTGCGTGAGGAGGACAGCTGATGTTGTTGTGGACCCGAACCAGCAGAGCGATCGTCTGGACAGTCTTCGCCGTGGTGGTGCTCGTGGTGTTCGTCGCGCCCATCGCCACCGTGGTGATCGCCGGTTTCGCCGGCTCGTGGACCGGACCGCTGCCCTCGGATCTCGGCCTCGTCCACTTCGGCGAGGCGCTCTCGGGCGACAATGTGGCCTCGCTGTCGGTGAGCCTGCAGACCGCGTTCATCGCCGGTGGGATCGCCCTCGTGCTGGGCACGTGGGCGGCGCTGGCCGCCCGGGAGGCCCCCGGACCACTGAGACGGCTGACCGACGCACTGTTCCACCTGCCGATCGCGGTGCCGTCGGTGGCGATCGGTCTGGGTCTGCTGATCAGCTTCAACGCACGTCCGCTGCTGCTCGGCGGCACCAAGTGGATCGTCATCGTCGCGCACACCGTGCTGGTGTTGGCTTTCGCGTTCAGCTCGGTGTCGGCGGCCCTGGAACGGCTCGACCCCGCCTACAAGCAGGCGGCGGAGTCGCTGGGCGCCGGTCCGGTGCGGGTGCTCACCCGGGTCACGCTGCCCCTGCTGTTGCCGGCATTGGGCGCTGCGGCGGGCCTCGCGGTGGCCTTGTCGATGGGTGAGCTCGGCGCCACGGTGATGGTGTATCCGGCAACATGGAAGACGTTGCCGGTGACCATTTTCGGGCTGTCCGACCGCGGTCAGGTGTTCTCCGCGGCGGCGTGTACCACGGTGTTGCTGGCCACCACCCTTGTGGCGTTGATCGGGTTGGGCAGCATCCGCTCCCGGGCTGCGGCGCGCTGAACCACTCTCGCCCACCTTTGTCCAGTTCGACAATGATGAGCGGCTTCTCTTTGCCAATTCTCCATAGGATTGGGAGGTAAGTCCTGGTTGGCTGGGTGTATGGACGCGATCACCACACCCCCACGCCCCGTGAACGAGCCCGTGCACACCTACGCCCCGGGCACCCCTGAACGCAGCCGCATCGTCGAGCAACTGGCCGCGCAGTCGGCCGGCGAACCCGTCGAACTGCCGCACATCATCGGCGGCGCCGCCACCGTCGGCGACGGCGAGCGGATCGACGTCGTGCAGCCGCACGCGCACCGCGAGGTGCTGGGCACGCTGACCAACGCCACCCACGACGATGCGCGGGCGGCGGTCGACGCCGCACTCGCCGCGGCCGAGGCGTGGGCGCACACGAGCTTTGATGATCGTGCCGCCGTGCTGCTGCGTGCCGCCGATCTGCTCAGCGGACCGTGGCGCGAACGGATCGCCGCGGCCACCATGCTCGGACAGTCGAAGACGGTGCAGCAGGCCGAGATCGACGCGCCCTGCGAACTGGTCGATTTCTGGCGCTTCAATGTGGCGTTCGCCCGCGAGATCCTGGCCGAGCAGCCGATCTCGTCGCCGGGCGTGTGGAACCGGCTCGATCACCGGCCGCTCGACGGATTCGTCTACGCCATCACGCCGTTCAACTTCACCGCGATCGCGGGCAACCTGCCCACCGCACCGATGCTGATGGGCAACACCGTCGTGTGGAAGCCCTCCCCCACCCAGGCGTACGCCGCCCACCTCACCATGAAGCTCCTCGAAGAGGCCGGACTGCCCGCGGGCGTGATCAACCTGGTCAACGGCGACGGCATCGCCGTCTCCGACGTGGCGCTGGCCGACGAGCACTTGTCGGGCATCCACTTCACCGGGTCGACGGCCACCTTCCAGCACCTGTGGCGCGAGGTGGGCACCCAAATCGATCGCTACCGCAGCTATCCGCGACTCGTCGGCGAGACCGGCGGCAAGGATTTCGTGGTGGCGCACGCCTCCGCCGATCCCGACGTGCTGCGCACCGCGCTCATCCGCGGCGCTTTCGAGTACCAGGGCCAGAAGTGCTCGGCGGCATCCCGCGCCTACATCCCGCGGTCGGTGTGGCAGCGTATGGGAGACGACTTCCTCACCGAGGCAAACGAATTGACCTACGGCGACGTCCGTGATCTGGGCAACTTCGGTGGTGCCGTGATCGATCGCCGGTCGTTCGACAAGCAGGTCGCCGCGATCGACCGCGCCAAGACGGTGCCGTCGATGACGGTGGCCGCGGGCGGTCAATGCGACGACTCCGAAGGCTTCTTCGTCCGGCCGACGGTTTTGCTCGGCGACGATCCCACCGACGCGGCGTTCTCCACCGAGTACTTCGGGCCGATCCTGTCGGTGCATGTGTACGACGACGCCGACTTCGACGCCACGCTGCGCATGGTCGATTCCACCGCGCGCTACGCGCTGACCGGATCGATCATCGCCACCGATCTGAGTGCGGTCGCCACCGCATCGGACGCCCTGCGCAACGCCGCGGGCAACTTCTACATCAACGACAAGCCGACCGGCGCCGTCGTGGGCCAGCAGCCGTTCGGTGGTGGCCGCGCGTCGGGCACCAACGACAAGGCCGGGTCGAAGGCCAACCTGTTGCGCTGGACGTCGACCCGCACGATCAAGGAAACCTTCGTCCCGCCGACCGAATCCGGCTACCCCCACATGGCATCCGAGTGAGGACCCACAGATGAGCAAGATCTTCGATTCCGTACTGCGCCCGGTGATCACCAAGGCCGCGGGCAGCGACCGCATCAAGGAGACGTCGCAGCGACTGTCGGTCACCCAGAGTGTGGTCAATCGGTTCGTTCCCGGTGAGACCGAGGGCGACGTGCTCGCCGCGATCGGTTCCGCGTTGGCTGACGGGCTGTCGGTGACCATCGACTACCTCGGCGAGGACACCACCGACGAGGCGCAGGCCACCGCCACCACGGAGGCGTATCTTTCGCTGCTGCAGCACATGTCGACGCTTGACGCCGCACCCGGACGACTTGAGGTGTCGCTCAAGCTCACTGCGCTCGGGCAGTCGCTGCCGCGACACGGCCGCAAGATCGCCGAAGAGAACGCGCACACCATCTGCGCGGCCGCACGGTCGGCCGGGGTGCTGGTCACCGTCGACGCCGAGGATCACACCACCGTCGACGAACGGATTGACATCGTACGGTCACTGCGCGGCGAGTTCCCCGAACTCGGCACGGTGCTGCAGGCCTACCTGCGGCGTACCGAGGACGACTGCCGTGAGTTCGCGGCGTCGGGCGCGCGAATCCGGTTGTGCAAGGGCGCCTATGCCGAGCCGGCCGCCGTGGCCTACCCCGATCGTGCTCAGATCGACGAGGCCTACCTGCGATGCCTGCGCATCCTGATGAAGGGCAACGGCTATCCGATGGTGGCCAGCCACGACCCGACCATCATCGAGGCCGCGCAGATCATGGCCGTCGAGTTTGGTCGCGAGCCGGGCAGCTGGGAACACCAGATGCTCTACGGCATCCGCACCGACGAGCAGCGACGCCTCGCGGCCGCCGGCGCCGGTGTGCGGGTGTACATCCCCTACGGCCAGGAGTGGTACGGCTACTTCGTGCGACGTCTCGCCGAGAAGCCCGCCAACCTCGGCTTCTTCCTGCGGGCGCTGGTGAGCTGACCCGGTCGAGCGTGCCCGGATCCCCGTCGAGCGTGCCCAGAACCCCGTCGAGCGTGCCCGGAACCCGGTCGAGCGTGCCCGCGGTGGTTTCGACAAGCTCAACCAGCGGGGGGCGCTCAACCAGCGAGGGCACGAGCGTTGAATCGCCCTGGAAATCCCGGAGGCTCCTGACCTTGGAAACGAGGATGGAGTCATGCCGAAGGAACAGTCTGCTGGGAAGCCGACCGCGCGCCGCTATAGCCCGGAGGAGAAGGCCGCCGCGGTGCGGATGGTCCGGACCCTGAGGGCCGAGCTGGGCACCGAGCAGGGCACGGTCGCGCGGGTCGCCCGCCAGCTCGGATACGGAGTGGAGTCGGTGCGGTCCTGGGTCCGTCAGGCCGACATCGACGAAGGCCTGGCGCCAGGGGTGTCCACCGCGGAGTCCGCGCGTATCAAAGAGCTTGAGCAGGAGAACCGAGAACTCAAGCGCGCCAACGAGATTCTGAAACGAGCAGCCAGTTTCTTCGGGGCGGAGCTCGACCGCCAACACAAGAAATAGTCGCCTTCATCGACGCCAACAGAGGCGAATTCGGGGTCGAGCCCATCTGCACCGTCCTGCGCACCGCAGGGGTGTCGATGGCCCCGAGCACCTACTACGACGCCAAGACCCGCGCCCCGTCGGCACGCGCCCAACGCGACGCGGAGCTGGGGCCCGCGCTGGTGACGCTGTAGGAGGACAACTACAAGGTCTATGGGGCCCGCAAGCTGTGGAAAGCCGCCGGTCGAGCCGGGCACGACGTGGGCCGCGATCAGGTGGCCCGCCTGATGCGGGCGGCCGGCATCGAAGGGGCCCGGCGCGGCAAACGGGTCAAGACGACCCGGGCGGACCTCACCGCAGATCGCCACCCCGACCTGGTCAATCGGAAGTTCACCGCCGATCGGCCCAACCAACTTTGGGTGACAGATCTGACATTTGTGCCGACCTGGGCCGGCGTGGCCTACGTCTGCTTCATCGTCGATGCCTTCAGCCGGATGATCGTCGGGTGGCGGGTCGCTTCGCACATGCGCACCACCATGGTGCTCGACGCGATCGAGATGGCCCGCTGGTCACGCGGAATCCTGTTGCCGGGATTGACATGTCACTCTGACGCCGGGTCGCAATTCACGTCGATCCGCTACGGTGAACGACTCGCCGAGATCGGCGCAGTCCCCTCGATAGGGTCGATCGGGGACAGCTTCGACAACGCTCTCGCGGAGACGGTCAACGGCTACTACAAGTCCGAGCTGATATACGGGCCCGCCCGCAGCGGCCCGTGGAAGACCGTCGAGGACGTCGAACTGGCCACCCTGGGCTGGGTGCACTGGCACAACACCACCCGCCTCCACGGCTACCTCGACGACCTACCGCCGACCGAGTTCGAAGCCGCGTTCTACGATGCCCAACGGAGCGACCAACACCTGGTCGAAATCCAATAGCCCGAGCCTCCGACAGAACCAGGGCGATTCACGTGCCCGGAACCCGGTCGAGCGCGCCCAGATCTCCGTCGAGCGTGCCCGCGGGTGGTTTCGACAAGCTCAACCAGCGGGGGCGCTCAACCAGCGAGGGCACGAGCGTGCCCGGATCCCCGTCGAGCGTGCCCAGAACCCCGTCGAGCGTGCCCAGAACCCCGCCGAGCGTGCCCAGAACCCCGTCGAGCGTGCCCAGAACCCCGTCGAGCGTGCCCAGAACCCCGTCGAGCGTGCCCAGAACCCCGTCGAGCGTGCCCACGGGTGGTTTCGACAAGCTCAACCAGCGGGGGCGCTCAACCAGCGGGGGCGCTCAACCAGCGGGGGGTGGTTTCGACAAGCTCAACCAGCGGGGGCACTCAACCAGCGAGGTGGGCGCTCAACCAGCGAGGTGGGGTGGTTTCGACCAGCTCAACCAGCGGGCGGGGGGCACTCAACCAGCGAGGTGGGCGCTCAACCAGCGAGGTGGGGTGGTTTCGACCAGCTCAACCAGCGGGCGGGGGGCACTCAACCAGCGGGGTGGGCGCTCAACCAGCGGGGCGGGGCTGGGCGCGCCTGACCTGATCGGCGGACCGGGCGGCGTCGAGTTCGACGTCGGTCCGGATCGTGGCCGGACCCAACGACAGCACCCCCGAGGTGAGCGGCTGGGCACGTAGTCCTCCCCGGCCGATCAGCGCCTTGCGGGTGCCCGTGCCGGCCATGGTGTCCATCCACGCGCACGGGTGCGCGGGTCGGCCTCCCCGGAAACGTATCCACCCGTCGCCGGTGTCGATCTCGAATTCCCTGCCGCGCAACGGGTCGAGTTCCAGACCACGGACGACGATGTTGCGTCGCGCCACCACGGGATCGACCCCTCCGGCGGCGGCCCGCCACGCCTCGATCGCCAAGAACGTCACCGCCGCCTCGGTATGCGCACGCACCCCGAAGAACCGGTCGCCCACGATGCCCTTGTCGGCGACGATCTCCACACGATCCGGGGTGACGGTTTCGACGTCGTCGGCGGGCCCGTCCTTCGGGCGCCCGAAGTACGCGTGCGACGGTGACCGCAGCAGCGTCACGATCTCGAACGGATACTCCACTCCACCAGGGTAGAACGCGCCCGCGTCACCGCTGCTCCGCCGGAACGTAGTGCAGCCCACGAAACACCGCACTGCTGGCGAAGACCGACGCGTCGGGCTCGACACCGCGGTGGCGCGCCATCCGCAGGGCGAGCCGCAGCAGCATCTTGATGTCTCGTGGCGTGATATCCGGGAAGCCGCCGACGAGATCGTCGAGGAGGTCTTCGCCGAGCATTACGTCGTTGCCTGCAGCGAGGATCTGCCACACCTGACGCGCGTCCTTCGGCCCCGGCGGCCGATACTCGATGACCGCGGCGCATCGGGCCAGGATGGCCTCGTCGACGCCGTCGATCCGGTTGGTGGTGAGAAACAGCAGCCCGTCGAAATACTCGAGGGTGCGCAGGAATTCGGCGACGATCGCGTTCTGCGAGAGGTCGAGTCCGCGTTCCATCACGAAGACGTCGGCCTCGTCGAGGAGCAGCACCGCACCCCAGCGTTTGGCGCGATCGAAGATCACCTCGAGATTCTTGCGCACCAGATCCGCGGTCACCCCGAGCGACCCGGAATGGATCGAGTACAGCGGGCGTGCGGTGACCTCCGCGTACACCTCGGCGGTCAGCGTCTTACCCACACCCGGCCTGCCCTTGGCCAGCACCACGTTTCCCGCCGACTTACCGTCGATGATGTCGCCGGTGAACACCGAGATGTCGGTGGTGAGGATGTTGAGCAGCTCGCGCTGGTCGTCGGGCAGCACGAGCTTGTCCTGAAGGTGCTCGTCGTAGGCATACTCGCTGAGGTCACCGGTGTTGACGTCGAGGAAGTCCTGCGCACCGAGATCGAACACACGGACAGCGGTGATCACCGGTACCGGACCGTAACTGTCCCCGGAGAACAGGATCGACGGTGCCACCGTACGCAGCGCGGCGATCTCGCTCGGCGCGACGTCGTGCACCACCTTGCGGTTCTCCCGTTTGTTCGGCGACCGGTAGTCGTCGGTGCGAATCACCTTGCCGCTGAAGCGGAATTGCTTGCCGAACCCCTCGTCGATGATGCGTTGATAGTGCTCCCGCCGCGCCTGGTATTCGGCCTTGAGATCGGGCGTCTCCTTGTAGGCGCCCCCGGCGACCAGCACGTCGGCGGGCGTCTTGCCCACCACCTCGGTCTCCTCGAAGTAGAGCAACCGCGGCTTGCGCGACGGGCGTTTGACGGTGGCGTTGTCTGCTTCCATCGTGAACTTGATGCGCGGGCCGTAAGTGCGGTCGGCGTGCTCCATCACGATGTCCATCACCAGGTAGGGATGGAGGTATCCGTCGGATTCCCGTACATACAACCACCCGTCGATCAGGTTGTGGCACAAGAAGCTGCGCAACATCTCGGTCGCCGCGTCGATGTGCGGGATGGTGGGGAAACTTCCGGCGCGCGCTGCCCGGACGGCGGTCACCGCGCGAGCAAACGACTCGTCGGCAACGGACTCGGCGGTGGCGACGAGGTCGTCGAGGGCGGCGTCGGTGAGATCGCGGTCGGCGATGGCGATCTCGGGTGACCGCCACGACCGGGCTTGACGACGCGCGGCCGCCAGGTCCTCGGACGCGGTCGCGGCGACGAGTCCGGTAGGTGCTACCAACATGACGATCCTCCGAATCGGGTTGGCGCGGAGGCAACTTCACCCACCGCGCCGGCCCGACACTTCATTGTCTATTCAGGACTTCATTGTCTACTCAGGCCTCGGGGTCGAGCACGAAATCGTAGACGGTGACGAAGCCCTCACCGTCGGGGTTCGGCGTGACGTCTAGCATCAGCTCGGGCTTCACCGCCGACGCGATGTCGTCCTCGTTGTGCGGATCGCCCGGGAAGTAGAGCTGCGACGTGATCAGCTGATAGCCGGGGGCGCTCACCTTGAAGTGCAGGTGCGCCGGGCGCCACGCGTGCCAGCCGGCTGCGGCGATGAGCTGGCCGCAGGCACCGTCGGTGGGGATCATGTAGGGCGCCGGACGCAGCGTGTGGATCTCAAAGTTGCCGTCCTCGTTCGCAATCCAGGTGCCACGCAGATTCCATTCCGGCAGACCGGGGGCGAATTGCGAGTAGAAACCGAGATCGTCGGCATGCCAGAGTTCCACCTTCGCGCCCGACAGCGGAGTGCCGTCCACTGCACGCACCTGCCCGGAGAACACCAGGGGGTTGCCGGGTTCGTCGTCGCGCATCGGAATGGTGCCGTTCCAAGACAATTCGGGCGAATCAGGCATGTAGTAGGGGCCTTCGATGGTGCCCTTGCTGCCCTCGCGGTGGGCGTTGGCCACCTCTTCCACCGAGTGCTCGAGCCACACGTCGAGGAACAGCGGCCATTCACCGTCCTCGCCGGTCTTGATCAGCCATGCCTTGAGTGCGTTGTATTCGGTGTAACTCACCTGATCGTCGATGACGATGTCGTTGAGCGCCTTGATCACCTTGGTGGCCAGATAGTCGACGCGCGCGGTGTCGACCACGCCGTCGCGGTGTCCGCCGGCGGCCATGCGCTGACGGAACTGGGCCGACGCGTTGGCACCTGATTCGGCTGCCTTCGCGGTCACTTCGGCGTCGAAGCTGCTGTCGATGGTGTTGGTCATGATGGGTACTCCTTGTTGAGCGGACTGTTGTGAGCGGACTGTTGTGAGCGGGCTGTTGTAGCGGGCTGTTGTGCTGTGGGGCTGTCGTGTTGGTCGGGCTGCGCTGCGGGTGAGGCTCAATCCGCACCGATGTCCGATGGGTGGGTGGCCAGCGGGGTCACCCGGATCGTCATATAGGGAAAGAGGGGCAGTGCCGACAAGATGTCGTGTAGTTCGTCGTTGTCGGCGACGTCGAAGATCGAGAAGTTCGAATACTCGCCGACGATCCGCCAGATGTGCGGCCACTTGCCGGACCGTTGCAGCTCTTGCGAATACGCCTTCTCCCGTGCCACGGTGTCGGCGCGGACGCCGGGATCGAGGTCGTGGGGGATGGTGACGTCCATCCGAACGTGAAAGAGCATCGGCATGTCTCCTCTCGGTCAGCGATCGAGCCGATAGTCTGCGAGTTTGTCCGCGTCGATCTCGATGCCCACCCCCGCATTGGGGCTGGTGTGCAGTTGTCCGTCGCGTATCTGGAGCGGCTCGGTGAGCAGGTCGTCGCGCATGTCGAGGAAGTTCGACAACTCCCCCGCGTACCGGGAGGTCAGCTCGAAGGCCGACCCGAAGGCCAGGGCGCACGCGGTGCCGACCTGTCCGTCGATCTGGTTGCCGATCACCACCTCGACGCCGAGTCCTTCGGCGAGGTGGTGCACTCGTTGCGACGCCGTGAATCCGGTGCGCGCGGTCTTGATACTGATCGCGGTGGCCGACCGGGCGAGGATCTCACGCGTGACGTCGGCGGCGGTCGGTACGGATTCGTCGGCGATGAACGGGACGTCGAGATGTTCGACGAGCCACCGCCGGCCGAGCACATCGTCTGCGGGACAGAGTTCTTCGGCAAACAGGAGATCCAGGTCGGCCATCTCGTGCATGGCGCGCAACGATTCTGCCGCCGACCATCCTCGGTTGCCGTCGACGTAGAGTTCGATCTCGCGGCCGAAACGCTCACGCAGCGCACGCACCACCGCGGTGTCGAGCCCCACCGGGCGCCGACCGACCTTGACCTTGAAGGTCGAGATCCCGTAGGTGTCGCGCATCTTCTCCGCCTCGGCGACCATTGTCGACGGCTCGTCGAAGCCGAGCATGTGGCTCACGCGCATGTGATCGCCGAATCCACCGAGCATTTCGGTGACCGGCAGTTGCAGGGTCTTGCCCAGGGCATCCCAGATCGCCATGTCCAGAGCCGCTTTCGCGGTCGGATTGCCGACGGTGCGTCCGAGCCGGCCCACCATCACCTCGCGCTCGAGGAGGGTGAGTCCGGTCAGCGCAGGCGCGAACACGGTCTCGATCACCGCGACGATCCCGCGCTGGGTCTCGCCGTAGGTGAACGGGCGCGGCGGCGCCTCCGCGACACCGACGATGCCGTCGTCGGTGTGCACCCGCACCAGCACATGCTCGGCGACGTGCACCTCGCCGGAGGCGAACCGAAGCGGCTTGCGATAGGGGATGGCGAACGGGATCGCCTCGATCTCAGTGATTTTCACGATGTGAGGTCCTCTCCGGGGCCGACGCCCGGCGTAGTCAGCAACTGGGTGGAAAGGTCGAAGGCGGACGTGATCACCCCGGCGACGGCCTCGACAACGGGATTGTCTTCTCCGGCGCGCCACGCAAGCGCGGTCTCGATGGCGTCCGCGTCGTCGAGGTCGCGGATCACCACGCCGTCGACCGGAACCTTGTGTACCGAGGCCGGCAGGATGGACACCCCCAGACCTGCGGCAACCAGCGCCAGCAGCACCGGAGTGCCCGACGCCTCGTGCGCCCGGTGCGACGCGAAACCCGACCGGCGACAGGTGCGGGTGACGGCGTCGTTGACCGCCGAGTGCCTGCTGTCGTACATGACGAACGGCTCGGCACGCAGGTCGCTCACCGACACCACCGGCTCCACCGCCAACCGATGGCCTGCGGCGACGGCGAGCACCAGCGGTTCCACCTCGATGGTGTGCACGTCGATGCCGTCGCCGATCACCGGCGGGCGCAGGACTCCGAGATCGATTGTCTTGGTGCGCAACGCATCACATTGCACGGGGGTGAGCATGTCGGTGGCGATGACAAGATCCACGTCGGGCAGTTCACGCGCCACCGTGCGCGCGATCCGCGGGAGATGGGAGAACGCGGCGATACCCGTGAGCCCGAGTCGCACCCGGCCGCTGCGGCCGGCGGCGATCCGACGGACGCCGTCGACGGCGTCATCGACCTCGGCGAGGATGCGCCCGACCTCGGTGCGTAGATACTCCCCCGCGGGGGTCAGCGCGACCTGGCGGGTGGTCCGCGTGAACAAGGAGGCGCCCAACTCGGACTCGAGCTGACGGATGGCGTACGAGAGGGCCGGCTGAGCCACATGCAGGCTCGCCGCCGCCTGCCCGAAATGACAGGTGTCGGCGACCGCTGCGAAGTAGCGCAGATGCCGAAGCTCCATGTCTCGCGCCTTTCGTCGTCGGTGAACGAGCGCCACTTGTGGCATCGGGAACTCCATCCCAGGTGTGTGACCCTCACCACGTTGAACACCACGCCAGGCCGCCGATACATACGAGACAAGGACTTGTTTTGGGGCTATTGATCAATTCTGTTTATCAATCTGATGTTCGGTCAGGCCCACGGGAGCTCGGATGCGATCGCCGCCGCGGTGCTGCATGGTCGTCGAGCATGCCCGAATCCCCGTCGAGGCTGGTGTGACGGCTGTCTACCACAGTCGACTCCCGTTCACCCCTGTGATTCATCGCCGTGAACAGGAAAAATAGGTATTGACTCGAACACATGTACGAGTACTATGGGTGATAAGACCGACTTGGGGGAACACGTGACCATCACTCCGACGGCAGCCGCCGACGCGCTGCGCACACCGACCATCGACGAGCACGCCACCGGCCGCGACATCTACGAGGGGGTGATGACGTTGATCGAGATCCGCAACCTCACCGACCACCACCTATCGGTGCACGTGGCGGCGCTCGAGCGCCTCGGCGTCGCCAGACAACACGGCCGCAGCACCCGTGAGCTCCTCATCATCATGGGCCTCGCGCCCGCGGCGGCTCAACGCCTCCTCCGTATTGCCACCGCACTCGACGCAGTGGCCCCGGCGGCTGCGCATGCCGCCGACGGCGTGGTTTCTGGTGAGCACATGGATGCGATCGTCCGTGGCGTGAGCCACGTCGAGCGTCGCAGCCCCACGCCCCTCGACAACAACACCCGCGAGTCCGTGATCACCGACCTGATGGCGCAACGTTCCTCCGGCGCCACTCCCGCCGAGATCGCCGAACGAGCCCGGACCCTGGGAAACCAGATCGCAGCCCACACCGACGGTGGGTTACCGCCGAGCGAAGACCGCACCGTCAACTCCCTCACCCTGACCAAGGAGGATGGCCGCACGCAGGTACGCGCCGACTTGGACACCGTCACCGGGGAAAAACTCTGGACCGCGATCGACAGGATCTCCGAACCCCGCCCCCAACCCGACGGCTCCAAAGATCCCCGTTCACCCGAGCGGCGACGCGCCGATGCGTTGGAAACGATCCTCGACCTCGCCACCAGCAGTGGCCGGTTCGCGGGGCCGAAGGTGCCCGCACCACAAACCCGGATCGCGCTGACGATTCCCGCCGACACCCCGTCACTGTCCTCGCTGCAATTCCTCGGCTCGGTGACCGAAGCCACCGCCAAGAAGCTCGCCTGCGACGCCACGATCAGCGTCGCCATTGTCGACGGCGAACAAGTACCCTTGTCCGTCGGCCGGGAGAAACGCCTGTTCACCTCAGTCCAACGCCGAGCATTCGCGTGCCGCGACAAGGGATGCGTCAAATGCGGTGCACCCGCATCCTGGACCCACGCCCATCACATCGTGCACTGGGCCGACGGTGGGGACACCGACGTCGACAACGGCTGCCTGCTCTGCCCCGCCTGTCACGATGACGTTCACCACGGCGGTTGGGAGGTCATCATGGGCACCGACCGTCACCCCTGGCTCCGTCCGCCGGTCAGCGTTGACTCCCGACGCGAACTCATCGAGTCCTACCACCGACGCCGCATGCACGTCGCCGACCTCCCTGACCTGACGATCGCCGCCTGAGCAGAATACCCTACGCCGCAGCACCTTTCGTGCACCCGACACGTCGGGACCGCACACGCTCCTTGAGAACTCCACACAGATATCGGGGACCACCCACCATCCCGTGCTCGACGGCTGCCGACCGCGGTGCGCAGCACGAGACGGTCGGCCTCCCACACCGGTGGTCTACACGGCAGCAGTGATGCCGTGATCCCGCACGCTTTGATCCCGCACGCTTTGATCCTGCACGCTTTGATCCTGCAGAGTTCGATCCCGCACGGGTGCGGCAGTTTTCGCGATGACGGTGTCGAGGTCCACGCCGGGGGCGAGTTCCACCAGATCGAACCCGTCGTCGACGACGTCGAATACACCGAGATCGGTGATCACGCGGTCCACCACGGACTTGCCGGTGAGCGGGAGCGAGCATCGGTCGACGAGTTTGGCGTCGCCCTTCTTGCTGACGTGCTCCATCAGCACGATGACGCGGCCGGCGCCGTTGACGAGGTCCATCGCTCCGCCGATGCCTTTGACGAGCGCTCCGGGCACCATCCAGTTGGCGAGGTCACCGTTGGCCGCCACCTGCATGCCGCCGAGTACGGCCACGTCCACGTGGCCGCCGCGGATCATCGCGAAGCTGGTTGCGGAGTCGAAGTACGACGCACCCCGGACCACCGAGACGGTCTGCTTGCCCGCATTGATGAGGTCGGGGTCCACCTCGTCGTCGTACGGGAAGGGTCCGACGCCGAGGATTCCGTTTTCGGCGTGCAAGGTGACGCCCGAGTCATCGGGCAGTTCGTCGGGAATCAGTGTCGGCAGTCCGATGCCGAGGTTCACATAGTCACCGGGCTGCAGTTCGTGCGATGCGCGGGCAGCCATCTCGGTGCGGGTCCAGGTCACGGTGTCTCCTCGTGTCAGCCGACCGGAATGGCGGCGGATGTGGTTGCGGTGTCGGTGTTCTCGCAGCCCTGGCGCACCGGCCGGGGCCGGGTGGTGCGCTGCTCGATCTCCTTGCGCCCAGCCTGCTCGGGGGTGAGCTCGACGATGCGCTGCACGAAAATGCCAGGCAGGTGCACGTCGGCGGGGTCGATCGCTCCGGCCTCCACGACTCGCTCGGCCTCGACGATGGTCACGCGGCCGGCCATCGCCGCGGGCGGGTTGAAGTTTCGTGCGGCGGCATGGAATTGGCAGTTGCCGGCGGTGTCGACGACGGCGGCGCGCACCAGCGCGTAGTCGGTGACGATGGCCTCCTCGAGCACCATCTGCTTGCCGCCGAATTCGCGTACCTCTTTCGGCGGCGAGGCGAGTGCCACCGATCCGTCGGGCGCGTAGCGCCAGGGCAATCCGCCCTCGGCGACCAGCGTGCCCACTCCGGTCGGGGTGTAGAAGGCGCCGATCCCGCTGCCTCCGGCGCGCATCCGCTCGGCCAGCGTGCCCTGCGGGGTGAGTTCCACGGTCACCTCACCGGCGAGGAACTGCCGTCCGAACTCCTTGTTCTCCCCGATGTAGGAGGCGATCACCTTGTCGATGCGGCGCGCCTCGAGCAGCAGACCCAGTCCCGCGCCGTCCACCCCGCAGTTGTTCGAGACGATGGTCAGTCCGTCCGCACCCTGCTCGAGGAGGGATTCGATGAGGAACCACGGGATGCCGGCAAGCCCGAATCCGCCGACCGCGAGACTCGATCCCGACGGGATGTCGGCGACCGCGGCCGCAGTCGACGCCGCGATCTTGGACGTGTGCAGTGTGTTGGGGCCGGCGTGGCGAGTCATGACTGCTCCAGGTGGTTGATGATTGCGGGGGTGATGATTGCGGGTTGTTCGGCGTTGGCGAGGTGGGCGGCGTGGTCGACCACCAGCAACCGGCCGTCGGGGACGGCGTCGACGATCTCGGCGAGACGCTCGGGTGGTGTGGCGGGATCGTCGGCACCGGCGATGGCCAGCGTGGGCGCCTTGATCGCCGACAGGTCGCCGCGCTGATCCATCGCGGCGATGGCCTCACAACAACCGGCGTAACCCTCGGCGGGCGTGCCGGCGATCATGTTTCGCCAGGCGGCCACCTGATCACGTTGGCCGGCAAGGTAGTCCGGGGTGAACCAGCGGCTCAGGACACCGTCGGCGACGGCACCGGAGCCCGCGTCGCGCACCGTGGCGGCACGCTGCACCCAGGACGAAGCCGGCGGGAAATGCGCCGCGGTGCACAGCAATACGACACGGTCGACGCGTTCGGGATTGCGGATGGCCACCCGCATCGCGGTCATGCCGCCCAGCGAGAGACCGACGAGATGCGCGGAGTCGATACCGAAGCGGTCGAGCAGGGCGACGAGGTCGTCGGCGAGATCGTCGATGCTGTAGGGGCCCGACGGCACCGGTGATGCGCCGTGTCCGCGGGTGTCGTAGCGGAGCAGCCGGAACCGCTCCTCGAGGACATCGCGCTGCGCGTCCCACATGCGGTGGGTCGACCCCAGCGAATTGGACAGCACCACCACCGGCGCATCGGCCGGTCCGCTGAGTGTGGCGGCGAGATCGACCGCGCTCACCGGGCCACCTCGAAGACCGCGGCCAGTCCCTGTCCGCCGCCGATACACATGGTCTCCAGCACGTACCGGGCATCGCGTCGATGCGCCTCGTAGGCGGCGGTGGCGAGGATGCGGGCGCCGGTGGCCCCGATCGGGTGGCCGAGTGAGATTCCCGATCCGTTCGGATTGAGTCGCTCGTCGTCGGCGTCGACCTTCCACTCGGCCAGCACCGCGAGAACCTGCGCGGCAAACGCCTCGTTGAGTTCGATGAGGTCGATGTCGTCGAGGGTGAGTCCGGCCCGGTCGAGGGCTTTCGCGGTGGCACCGACCGGCCCGATCCCCATCGTCTCCGGCGGGCATCCCGCCACGGCCCACGAGCGCAACGCCAGCAGGGGTTGCAGGCCGCGCCGGTCGGCTTCGGCGCGGGTGGTCACCACACACATTGCGGCGCCGTCGTTCTGCCCCGACGCGTTGCCCGCGGTGACGGTCGCATCCGGATCGACCTTGCGTCGTACGGCCCGCAGGGCGGCAAGCGATTCGAGGGAGACATCTGCGCGCGGATGCTCGTCACGGTCGACGACGACGTCGGGCTTGCCGCGCCGCCCGGGCACGGTCACCGCGACGATCTCGTCGGCGAACCGACCCGACTCCTGTGCGGCGATGGCGCGCTGATGCGAGCGCACCGCCACCTCGTCCTGCTCGGCACGGGAGATCCGGTACTGCGCCCGCAGGTTCTCGGCGGTCTCGATCATGCCGCCGGGCACCGGATGCGACGCGCCGCCGGCGGTCAGCCGACCACGGTCGAGGCGATCCATCAACTCCACACCACCCTGCCGCACACCGGTGCGCAGGCCGAGCGCATAGTGCTCGACATTCGACATCGATTCGGCGCCACCGGCGATCACCAGACCGGCTGCCCCGGTTGCCACCTGGGCAGCGCCGTTGAGCACGGCCTGCAGACCCGATCCGCACCGCCGATCCACCTGCATGCCCGGAACGCCGACACCGAGTCCGGCATCGAGGGCGGCGATGCGCCCGATGGCGGGCGACTCGCCGTTGGCGTACCCCTGCCCGAGGATCACGTCGTCGACGTCGCCCTCACCGAGTCCGGTGCGCGCGACGAGTTCGCGCAGCAATCCGGTCGCCAGATCGGTCACGGAGAGCGGGGCCAGCGCCCCGCCCATGCGTCCGACCGGGGTGCGCAGGGGCGAAGAGATGACGACATCGGTAGCGGTACTCATGGGTCCCACGGTAAGAACCAGCGATCATATTGGGAAGTATCCATTTGAGATTGAATGAGACCTTTCAGATATATATGGGTTTACGCTGGAGTGATGGAGCTGCGTCACCTGCGATACTTCCGCGCGGTGGCCGAGGAACTGCACTTCGGCCGCGCAGCGGCACGCCTGCACATCGCGCAGCCGCCGCTGTCGCAACAGATCCGGCAACTCGAGTCGGAACTGGGCCTCACCCTGCTGCAACGCTCCACACGCAAGGTGGAACTGACCCCGGCCGGCGAGGCCTATCTCGAACGGGTCATCGCAATCCTCGACGCCGTCGACAACGCCGGCACCCACGCGCAGCGCGTCGCCGAGGGACGGCAGGGACGTCTCGCGATCGGTTGCGTCGGGTCGGCGACCTACTCGCTGCTGCCCCGGCTGGTCCGCGCGTTGCGCGGTGAGCTGCCCGACGTCGACGTCAGCGTCCGCGGCGAGATGCTCGCGCCCGCGCAGATGGCGGCCCTCCTCGCCGGCGACATCGACCTCGCCTTGCTGCGTCCGCCGATCGCCGCACCCGAGGTGAGCGTGACCCACGTCCGACGCGACCGACTCCTCGTCGCTCTCGCCGACAGTCACCCACTCGCCGGACAACCCAGCGTCGCTCTGGCCGACCTCCGCGGCGAGGATTTCGTCTCGCACGCGGGCCGGGGCCGGTCGGTGATGCATACCCAACTCGCAACGCTTAGTGCCGCAGCGGGTTTCATCCCGCAGATCCGCCACGAGGTGGAAGAGACCTCCACTCTGGTGACCCTTGTCGCGGCGGGTCTCGGTGTAGCCATGGTGCCCGAACCCACCGCCGCCCTCGGTGTGGCCGGAGTGCGTTACCTGCCGATACGCCCCGAGGTCCCCGGCGTCGACCTCGTCGCGGCGCACCGTGCCGGCGACGACTCCCCCATCGTCGAACGGGCGTTGAGCGTGCTGCACGGGGTAGCGGTCGACGACGGCTGAGCCGCCACCGTCGGTCACTCGGTCCGGTCAGTACCCGAGGAATGTGTCGGTGCGCAGCCGCCAGAAGCGCCACCCGACACCGGATTCCATCCGTCGCACCGACGTCGCGGTGTTCCGCACGAAGTCTGGCGCTCCCGACACGTAGTATCGCGTCGCGGCATCTCCGGTCCACGTCGCCCCCACGATCGCGGACAGCCGGGCCGGATCGGCGAATTCCTTTGCCGGGTCGGCAGATTCGATGACGTCGAGCTGGGCCCCGGCTGCCGCCGCGGCGGCGAGGTCGGCGGTATACACGGCACGGTCGGCGGCACGGACGACGTGCACGAGCCGCAGTCCGGTCAGGTTCTTGTCGCTGGCGAGCCCGGCTGCGACCATCGAGGCGAAGGGAGTGATACCGATACCGGAGGCGATGAGAACCACCGGTGGTCGCCGTGCGGCGTCACGTCGCCACGCCCGGGGCAGCGTGAAGTCGCCGCCCACCACGTCGAGGTACAGCCGGTGCGTGGTTCCCTCGATCAGGGCGGATTTGTAGCTCGACACGCCGCCCGCGGAGCCGACGGTGAAACCGAAGCGCACCGCGTCGTCGTCGGGTGCCGAGGCGAAGGAGAACACGCGACGCGACCCGCCCCACAGCGGCGTCGACCACGACGGCGCGCTCAGCATGGCCCACTGCCCCGGGGTGAAACCGACCGGCGCCGACGAGCGGCCGTCGAGTTCGAAGGTCTGCGCGGCGATGGGCTGCGCACTCGTCGCCAGCACCGTGCGGCCTGCCGGGGCTCGCCCGGCGAGTCGCACCGCGAAGGCGTACAGACAGCCGGCCAGCAGCGCGATCTGCGGCACGAATTCCAGGGTGAACGACGTGGTGATCTCGAATGTCTGCTGCCAGAACATGAGTACCGCGACGAGTGCCGCGTACACCGCTCGATGCAGGCGGGTCGACGGCGAGGTGAGCGGCTCGGGCAACATCACCGCCGCCACGAAGAACGTGGGCGTGGACACGAACCACAGCTGCAGATCCTGCCCGCCGCGAACGAGTTCGACCACGCCGATGGTGATCAGGGCGACGGCGAGGTACACCATGACCGGTTCCCACACCCGCAGCACTGTGACCAGCAACAGCCCGATCACCACCATCGGCCAGAACAGCGGTTCGGCGGCCACCCACCAGAACGGTGAACTCAGCTGTGTGCCACCGACACTCACGCCGGAGTAGGCCAGACCGTAGGCCACCACCGCGCCGGCGACGGCAGGGTTGACGATCAGCCGCCGCCGCCACACCAGCACGTACTTCGACGCCGCAGCGGCTCCGGCGGCTACGATCATCGACACCGCCGAGGCGACGTCGGTGATCCCCGGCATCAGGAAGAACAGGATGAGGCCGGTGATCGCCCACGAATCCGAACCCGGCGGCACCCGCACCAGCGCGGCACCCGCGACGGTGACCACCGCGCTCACGACGAGGGCCATCAGGAGCGACACTGCCAGTGCGGCAGGACGATACGCGAACTCATCATCGGTGGCGGCCACCACGAACGACACCGCGGCCAGCACGACGAGCGCCACCAACACCGCGCGGTGCGCGGTGAGCCACGCCGGAATCAGTCGCGTCACAAGAACAGCTCCAATCCCGGCATGGCCGTGTGCTCCACGGTGCCGTTGCGGCGGACGGTCACGTGATCGACATCGATGTCGCCGGAGGTGACGTGCGATCGCAGGTCGCCCGCGGACACGAAGAACAGCGCCGTCGCCCACCCGTCGGCGGTCATGGCGTCGGGTGCGCTCACCCAGGTGGCCAACACCTCCCGAACCGGTGACGCCGTCGAAGGGTTCACGATGTGGTGCCAGTCGGCCCATGCGCGACGGTTGCTCGCCGACGCGCACAACGCGCCGCCGGTCAGCGCGACGACCCCGATGGCCTTGCTGGGATCGAGCGGGTGCTCCAGCGCGATCCGCACCGGGGTCTCGCGCGGGGAGATCACCATGTCGCCGCCGGCGTCGACGATGTAGCGGTCGGTATGGCGGGCCACCAGCCGCGCGACCCGGTCCACCGCGAACCCCTTGCCTGCGGCACCGACGTCGAGCAGTGCCGGAGTCTTGAGGACCAGTTCGGCACCGTCCCAATCGATCACGTCATCCCAGCGAGGGGTCGGGCGGATGCGGTCGGCAACGCGCAGGGTGTAGTCGGCGTCGTAGCCGGCGTCGGCGAGCGTGCACCCGATCAGCGGCGTCACCACACCGCGGGTTGCGTCGTGGAGCACTCGGTACCAGTCGAGCAACGCACGGTCGGGGACGGCGACCGCGTAGTGGCCGCCGGCGGCCGACATCCGCGCGACCATCGAATCGCGCCGGAACCGCGACCACACGCCGTCGATCCGGTCGATCTCTGCGGTGATCCGGTCACGTACCGCCCCCGACAACTCGCCCGCGGTGGTGATCTCCCAGCGGGTGCCGAGCGCATCGAAGGTCCAGTCGACGTCGTCGCCCACGGTGCACTCACCATGGCGCTCACCCGGGGCACTCGCACTCACGCCGGCCCGGTCAGCTCCTGGCCTCGTTCTTGATCTGGTCGATGGCGTCGTTGAACCCGCCGGAGGTCAACGACGATCCGGACACCTTGCTGACATTGAGCTCGTCGATGTTCTTGCCGATCACCAGCGGGTCGATGCCACTGGCGAACTTCCCCTGATACTCCTTCGACGTGCCCCTGGTGTTGCTCGTGTCCAGACTGAGCGCGGTGATGACCGAGTTGGAGAGGGTGACGGTGACGCCGATCTCCTGCGGACCGCCGGGCGAAACGTAGTAGCCGGTCGCGCTGTACTCACCGTTCTTGAAGGTGCCCGAAGCCGTGTCGGTGGCCGAGGCTCCCCCGCCGGCGGCCGTGGTGGTCTGCGTCGCCTGCGCGGAGGTGCTTCCCGTGTCGCCGGCGTCGTCGGAGCCGCACGCCGCGGTGGCCAGTCCGATGGCTGCGACAGCGGCCACCACCCCGCCCGTGCGTGCCAGACCGACGCGGTCACGCAGAACGCCCGCAGCCGCGGTCTCGTCGCGAGATGATGTCCGTTTCGGGTGATTCATTTCACCATTGTGCGTGACGACGAGGGCTTCATGTCGGCCCAAGCCGCCATTCGTAGGTAACCCTCACCGAATACTCAGGCTCAGCGTCCGGCGGCGGCCACGCGGGCGCGGATCGCGTTGACGAACACCGACTTGATGTCGTCGGGTGTCTTGGCCACATACGACGTGCCGCCGGTGGCCTCGGCGATCTGGTCGAGGGCCTCGGTGTCGGCTTCCGAGGAGATGCCGATGGTCAGCACCAGGACCGGGCGTGCCGGGTCCTCGAGCCGTTTGAGGTCGGAGATCAGCTGGTTGAGGCTGATGGTGTTCGGGTCCTCGTTCTCACCGTCGGTCATGATGATGACGCTGTTGGAATAGTTGGGGTCGTAGGTGTCCTGGACCTTCTTGAACGCGGCCAGCGTGGTGTCGTAGAGCGGGGTGCCGCCACCGAGCTGTGAGGGCGCGAGTCCCTGCTCCACGGCGCTCGCCAGTTCGTCGCGGTGGGTGGTGCCGTCGGCGGTCTTGGCGTCGAGGCGGCGGATCGGCGAGAGTTCTTTCCAGTCCGATCCGGGACCACCCTTGTCGATGCCGAACGCCCAGCCGCCGATCTCGGTGTTGTTGGGAAACAGCTTGAGGCCGGTCAGCGCGGCGTCGATGGTCAGGCCGGCACGGGTGGTGTCGCCGACGGGATCGGCCATCGACCCCGACGTGTCGATCGCGACGAGAGTGCGGATGGGAACACCCAGCACCTGCCACTGCCGTAGCGCCTTGTCGACCTGGGCCGGATCTTTGACGGTGAGCACGGTGATGCCCTTGGTGTCACCGGGTGCGCGGAAACCGGCGTCGGTGAGCGGCGTGGTCCCACCCTCGGCCGACAGCGCATCGGTCAGTGCCTTGCCCGCGTCGCGGGCGGTGTCGCCGCGCGCCGCGGGCGCGGTGTTGACCAGCGGAAAGTCGAGCATCACGGTGCCGTCTGCGGGAACCTCGGACTTGAGTTGCGACCCCGGATGGGTGCGCGTGAACCGCGTGTACTGCTGCTCGGTGCTGATGACCGGGGTATTGGAGGTGTTGGCGATGTTGAGCCGGGTGCCCTCGGTGTCGTTGGTCGGTCGCGCATTGTTCTGCTGCACGGCGAGCACCGTCATCGCGTCGATGAGCTGGGCGTCGGTGAGTGAACCGGCATCGACCTCGGCGAGCGCACCGATGATCGGGGCGTCGCCGGTGCTGGTGTCTATCGGATTACCCGACTGCAGCCCGTCGAGCTTCATCACCTGCACCCAGTTGTCCAGCTTGGGGAGATCCTTGCCCACCACCACGACGGGGGTGGCCGCCACCGACGGCGAGATCAGGTCGAGATCCTTGCGCACCTGCGTGGTGATGCGGCGCGCCTGAACCTGCGAATCCGGAACCCACAGGTCGGGTGATTTGTCGCCGCTGGTCAACAGGCCCGGCACGTCGGCGCCGGCAACGGGGTTGACGGTGTAGTCGAAGCAGGAGTTCTCGGCGGCCTTGGCTGCCACGTCGCGCATGGCATCGGTGATCGCCGGGTCGGCCGCCAGCGTCACCGACGTGCGGTCGCCGCATCCGCCGACCGCACCCGAGCGCCACACCACGACGCCCGCGGTCACCGCGAGCACCACGATCAGCGCGGCCAGCCCCCAGATCCAGGCGCCGCGGCGCCCCGACCGCGGCTCACGGTGGGCGAATCCGAAACGATCCCCGGTGCCTGCCGAGCGCGCCGCACGCGGCGTGTTCGCCGACCGCTCATCACGAGGGGCGGAGCCGGCCGCGGGTGGTTGGGTGGGTCCGCGGCGGCGGACCGACGGCTCGGAACCACCCTCGCCGCGTGACGAATTCGACGGCCCTTGTGGCCGGTCGGAATCGGAGCTGTGCCGCCCCATGGTGCCATCCCCCTCGGTGGTCGCGTCGCAGCCGACGCGCTGTCAGGTCGTGAGAATCCGGCGGGTCCGGGTCAGCCGAAGACGTCGCGGAAGGAGACCAGCGACTTCTTCAGACCCCCCGACACTGCCATTGCCGCTGCCTTGCCCGCCGGCCCGATGAGCGGCAACCCACCGAGATCAACAGTGAACAGTACAGTCGATCCGATCTCCACGGGCGCGATGGCCAGATCCAATTTCGCCTTGACCCCGCCTTTGCCGTGGCCCTTGAGCCGCACCTCGCGGACCGGTTCGTAGATCTCGACCACCCAATCGAATCGCACACGGGTGCCCTTGACCTTCACCACCGAGGCCAGTTCGGTGCCCTTGGCGAGTTCGTGCGGCGCAGGCAACGGCGACCGCCAGCCGTCGTGCAGCACGAGCCACTCCGAGTACCGGTCCAGATCCGTTGCCGCCGACCAGGTATCTTCCGGAGACAGATGAATCTCGATGGAGTCACTCGTCTTAGCCATGGTTCTGCAGCCTAGCGTCACCGTCACCGCACGTTCGCTGTTGGGCCGAAAGCTGCGCGGCCACGGCGTGACGGTGCGGATCACCGAGGTGGAGGCGTATGCCGGCCCCGACGATCCGGCGTCGCACGCCTTCACCCGCACCGCGCGTTCGGACATCATGTACGGCCCGGCCGACCGGCTCTACGTGTACCGCATCCACGGGCATCACTGCGCGAACGTGGTGAGCGGACCCGACGGCGAGGCCTCCGCGGTGCTGCTGCGGGCAGGCGCGGTGACCGACGGGCTCGAGCTTGCACGCCGACGCCGCGGCACGCACGTACTCGACGAGCATCTCGCCCGCGGACCGGGGAACCTGTGTGCCGCGCTCGGCATCACGATGAACGATCTCGGCGTCGACCTCGACGGACCGTCGTCGGTGCGGTTGCTGCCGGTGGACCTGCCGACGCCCGGCCTGACGACACCGGCGCCACCGCTGGTCAGCGAAGGACCCCGCGTGGGAGTGCGCCGCGCCGCCGACCGGCCGTGGCGGTTCTGGATCACCGGCGACCGGAGTGTGTCGGCGTTTCGGCGCCATCCCCGTGCCGAAACGGAACCCTCCTGAGTGTTCGGCCTACTTCGGCTGGGGATCCGCCGGGGGTGGGGTGTCCGCGGGCGGCGGGGTCTGGGCGGGTGGTGCGCTGTCCGCGGGGGGCGGCGTCTGGGCGGGAGGCGCGCTGTCCGCAGGAGGCGGGGTCTGGGCGGAAGTCGGGGTGTCCTCGGCGCCGACGGCCTTCTTGGCGGCCTCCTGTGCCTGGTCCACCTTGTCGGCGTATTTTCCGCCGGTCACCTTGTCGACTGCGTCGGCGCCCTTGTCGATGAGGCTGGGATTGCTCCTCAGAGCCGCCTTCGCCTTGTCCACCAGTGCCTTGAGATCCATCGCCTGCTCCCGATCTGCTTCTCGTCGACGTTGCCTGGCTCATGCGTCGCAGCGCACTGCCGCACCGAGCCGGTCTTCAGTCTATGCACCGGCGATGTGGCCGGCGTTGCGGTGCACCGAGCTCGCGCGGGCCAGATCGCGCCGGGCCATCAACCGCGGAGCGATCCGCGACACCAGCTCCACCAGTCCGATGCCGACGGCCGCGGAGGTGAAGGCCACGGAGTTCATCCACCAGTTCGAGGAGTCGAGTTTGAACAGGTGCTGGGTGAACGGCCAGGCGAAGATGATCACGTACGCGCCCACCGACACCCCCACCAGCACCACCTTCCACCAGGTGTAGGGGCGGGCCACCACCGCCAGCACATACACCGCCACCGCGATCAGGGTGATCAGGGTGGCCGTCGCGGCCTGGGTCTGCTCCGGCGACAAATCCACCGAATCGCCGCCGAGGGCAACGCCCGTGCCACCCGGATTGACGATGACGTAGGTGGTGAAAGCCGCCAGCCCGACGATGATTCCGTTCGGAACAGCTTGGGCCAGAACACGTTTGACAAATCCGGGCCGGGCCCGCTCATTGTTGGGCGCCAGCGAGAGCACGAAGGCGGGAATGCCGATGGTGAACCATGCCGAGATGGTGACGTGGATCGGCTGGAAGGGGTAACTGAGTGAACCGAGTCCGAACCAGTGGCCCACGATGCCCGCCACACCCACGAACAACGCGAGCAACACCGCGTAGACGGTCTTGGTGAGAAACAGGTTGGAGACCCGCTCGATGTTGCCGATCACCCGCCGACCCTCGCCCACGACGTAGGGCAGGGTGGCAAATTTGTTGTCCAACAACACGATCTGCGCCACCGACCGTGCCGCCGACGAGCCCGAACCCATCGCCACACCGATGTCGGCGTCCTTGAGTGCCAGCACGTCGTTGACGCCGTCGCCGGTCATCGCGACGGTGTTGCCGTCCGACTGGAGCGCCTTGATGATGGCCCTCTTCTGGTCGGGCTTCACCCGGCCGAAGGTTGTGCCGTCCTCCACCACGCGGGCCAGTTCCACCTCGTCGGAGGGCAGTCGGCGGGCATCGATCGACGTGTCGGGTGAACCGAGTCCCAGCGACTTGGCCACCGCCCCCACCGAACGGGCGTTGTCGCCGGAGAGCACCTTCACCGCGACGTGTTGCCGTTCGAAGTAGTCGAGGGTGTCTCCGGCGTCGGGACGCACCCGCTGGTTGAGCACCACCATGGCCACCGGCGTCACGTGGCCGGGCGCCACCGACCCGGGCTCGGGTTCGGTGTCGACGGACACGTCGGTGCGCGCGAGCAGCAGCACCCGCAACCCGCCCGAGGCGACGTCGGAGGCCAGACGGGCCACGTCGGTGTCGGCGTCGAGTAGCACGTCGGGTGCCCCGATCAGCCAGTTACCGGCGTCGGCCCCGGTGGCGTCGTCGGTGAACGACACACCGCTCCACTTCTTGGCCGACGTGAACGGCTCGACCGCGGCCGCCGACCACGCGGGCGGATTCGTGAAGGCCGCGGCGATCGCCTGCATGCTCGCGTTCGGACTGGGGTCGTGTGCGGCGAGCGCCGCCAGCGCCTGCTCGGCCGTGCGTTGCCCTGCATCGTCGTGCGCGTCGCCGACCGGGCGCACCTCGGAGAGGTCCATCCCGTTCTCGGTGAGGGTTCCGGTCTTGTCCGTGCACACCACGCTGACCCGCGCCAGACCCTCGATCGCGGCGAGTTCGTTGACCAGGCACTGCCGCTGCCCGAGGCGGATCACACCGACTGCGAACGCGATCGACGTCATCAACACCAGGCCCTCGGGGACCATCGGCACGAGCGCGGCCACCATGCCGAGCAGCGACGCCCGCAGCCCGTTCTGACTGATGAACAGCTGGTTGACGATGGTCAGGATGCCGGCGGGCACCAGCAACCAGGTGATGACCTTCAGGATCTGGTCGATGCCCGAGCGCAACTGCGAGGACACCAAAGTGAACTTCGACGCCTCGGCCGACAGCTGCGCGGCGTAGGCGTCGGCGCCGACCTTGGTGGCGCGATACGCCCCCGATCCCGAGACGACGAAGCTGCCGGAGAGCACCTGGTCGCCGGGTGATTCGTCGACCGGATCGGCCTCACCGGTGAGTAGCGACTCGTCGACGTCGAGCACCGAGGCCTCGACGATCTCGCCGTCGACCACGATCTGGTCGCCGGCACCCACCTCGATGATGTCGTCGAGCACCACCTCGCCCGGCGAGAGTTCGACGACCTTTCCGTCACGGCGCACCTTCGGCCGTACCTGACCGACGATCGCCAGCCGGTCCAGCGTGCGTTTGGCGCGCACCTCCTGGATGATGCCGATGCCGCTGTTGGCGATGATCAGCAGCCCGAACAGCCCGTTGATCAGCGAGCCGGTGGACACGACGATGGCGAACAGCACCCCGAGGATGGCGTTGATGCGGGTGAAGACGTTCGCCCGCACGATGTCGGCGACCGAGCGGCCCGACCGGTCGGGCAACCGGTTGACCTGCCCGTTGGCCACCCGCTCGGCCACCTCGGCGGCGCTCAGGCCGGTGAGCCGATGCGCCACCTCGGTGACGCCTCCCGCAGTGACGCCTCCCGCGGTGACACCTCCGTGCAGGGCATCGCCGCCGGTACCGCTCACGCCGAGGCCTCCCACCAGTTCGGCGTCAGCAGCCCGGTGCCGTTGCGGTGCAGCAGGTCGACGGTGCCGCCCGGTTGCGGAACCACCACGGTGGTCGCGTTCCGGGCGGCGTGCGGGAGCAGGCGGGTGATCGGTTCGGCCCACGGGTGGCGGGCGAGATTGAACGTGCCCCAGTGGATGGGGATGAGTACCGAATCGGTGCCCGCGGCACCCGACACCATGCGGTGCAGCGCGACCGCCTCCTCGGGATCGATGTGGATGTCGGGCCACACCGGGTCGTAGGCCCCCACGGCGATCAAGGTGAGGTCGAACGGCCCGAGACGTTCGCCGAGGTCCTCGAACCGTTCGGAGTAGCCGGTGTCCCCGGAGAAGAAGAAGCGATGCGACGGCCCCACCACCGCCCAACTGGCCCACTGGGTGAGGTTGCGGGTCAGGCCACGACCGGAGAAATGCCGCGCCGGACCGCAGGTGAACCGCAGGGTGGTCGATCCCGCGCCGACCGGCAGTTCGATGCTCTGCCACCAATCGGCCTGCCGGATGCGCTCGGCCGGCACGCCCCACCCGATGAGGTGTGCCGCCACCCCGACCGGCGCCACGAACACCGCGTCCGGCGACGCGACGGCCAGCGCCGCCACCGTCTCCATGTCGAGGTGGTCGTAGTGATCGTGGCTGATCAGGACGACATCGATCGGCGGGAGGTCGGCCACGGCCACCGGGGAGGGATGCATCCGCGGCGGACCCACCAGTCGACTCGGGGAACACCGGCCACTGAACACCGGGTCGGTCAGCACCCGGACTCCGTCGAGTTCGACGAGGACCGAGGCGTGGCCCAGCCACGTCGCCGAGAGCGCCGCCGCTTCGTCGGCGAATCGTGGACGCGTCACCGGAATCGGGCGACTCGGTCGCCCCGGCCGCCGTGCCATGTCGACGATCACACCGAAATCGGCGTCGACGCCGCTGGTGGGCGGCTCGGGATTGGTGAAGACTCCATCGACGAGATGATGTGACTTCGCGACGTGCGGATAGATCTCGGCGCGATCGGCGCCGAGTGCACGGGCCGCGGGCACACCGGCGGCCGAGAGCACGCCGGTGGCGAGGTCGGCCGCTCGTACCCCCGCCCCGGCGATCCGACCGATCACCGACTCGCCGCTGTTTCCGACTGTCTTTCCGGTTGTCGACGCCACCTGGCCACCCTATCCCGCGGTCCGCGTCGAACGCCTCGATCACGGACGCGACCGTCCGGCGCCCGCGGGCCGGGGCGCTCCTACTGGTTGGCCCGGGGCGGTCCTGGCACCGGGGGCGGGTCCTTGCACCGGGGCTTCCGGGACTTTCGTTTGGTGGGCCCGAACCGGGACATCGCACTGCTACCATTTGCGCACCTGTTCCGCACACGTGCGCGTGCGCACACGCTCCCTGGGGTGTCTCTTGGCTCGCATGTCCGTTGATGAGCGACGTGCGGCACTCATCGAGTCGGCGTATCGCGTCATCGCCGACCACGGCGTCGAAGGCGCCACCACCCGCCGCATCTGTGCCCACGCGGGAATGCCCCTGGCGAGCTTCCATTACGCCTTCGAAAGCAGGACGGCGTTATTGTCCGCGGTCATGGAGACCGCGGTTCCCCGCGACATCCAGCACATGCTCGACATCATCCTCGACGCCCAGTCGACCCCACCCGGTGAGGGTGCGGCGGCGATGCGCGTAGACATGTTCAACATCTTCGACGCGTTCTACACACTGCTCAAGGCCGATCCCGGGCGATTGCAGGCGACCATCTCACTCGGCATCTACGCCCACAATCATCCCGAACTCCATCGTGTGGGCCGGCAGATGTACGAGAACCTCTACGCGGTGGCCGCACAGGGCCTCAAGGCCGCCGCGTTGCACTGCGGGGTCGAGTGGATGCGACCGGTCGACGAACTGGGCCCGGTGATCATCGCGACCACCACGTCCATCACCCTGATCTACCTTTCCGCCCCGGACGACGCGGTGGTCGCCACGGTCATCGAGCTGGCGGTCAACCAACTTGCGACGTATGTCAGGTGATTCCGATACCGGCGGTGCCACGCCGGGACTGTGGGCGCGTGATCCCGAACTCTACTGGAGCGGACTGACCGCGGCGGTCCGCGACGCCGGACTCGACAGTCCGGTGGTGGTGATCGATGCAGATGCCATGTCGCACAACATCTCCGATCTGGAACGCCGCGCTGCCGGGGTGCCGCTGCGGTTGGCGACGAAGTCGTTGCGGGTGCGTTCGCTGATCACCACCATCGCCGCACGGTCGGGATTCGCGGGTCTACTCGCCTTCGATCTCGCCGAAGCGCACTGGCTGGCCACCGAGGGTCTGTCCGACATCCTCCTCGGGTATCCGACCGTTCGCCGGACGGCTCTGGCCCGGTTCCTCGCCGACCCCGTGGCCACCGAACGCGTCACCCTGCTGGTCGACGATCCCACCCACCTCGACATCATCGACTCGGTGGTCGCGCCGGGCCGTCGACCCACGGTGCGCGTGGCCATCGACCTCGACGCCTCGTTACGACTGGTGGCCGGCCAGATCCACATCGGCGCCCGCCGGTCCCCCGTCCACACCGCCGACGAAGCGATGACACTCGGGCGTCACATCGTGGCGCGCAACGGGTTCGACCTCGTCGGTGTCATGTCGTACGAGGCGCAGGTGGCCGGCACCACCAATGCCACCCCCGGCACCCCCGTCCGCAACCGGCTGGTCACCGAGATGCAGCGCCGATCGATGGACGAACTGCGTGCGCGGCGGCCGGCGGTGATCGCGCAGTTGCGCGAACTCGCCGACCTGCAGGTGATCAACGCCGGCGGCACCGGATCGATCGAGGAGACCGGCCGGGACCCGTCGATCACCGACATCGCCGTGGGCAGCGGGGTTTTCGGCGGTCACCTGTTCGACGGATACGCCGGGTTCCGCCCGGCACCGGCGATGGCGTTCGCGCTCGACGTCGTCCGGATTCCCGGCCGCCGGATGGTGACGTGCGCCGGCGGCGGCTGGATCGCGTCGGGTCCGCCGCACCGCGATCGGTTGCCGCGACCGGTGTGGCCGAAAGGCCTGCGCTACATCGGCACCGAGGGGGCCGGTGAGGTGCAGACCCCGCTGCGCGGCAAGGGTACTGTCGGACTCCGGATCGGTGATCGGGTCTGGTTCCGCCACACCAAATCCGGCGAGATCTGCGAACGCACCGACGAGGTGGCCGTGGTGGAACGCGGCGCGTCGGGTGAAGCACGGGTCACCGATGTCGTGGCGACCTACCGGGGCGAGGGGAGATGTTTTCTGTGACCGCGTCGAGCGCGATTCCGTTACGGCCGTGGCGCAATTGGGGCGGTACCGCGGCGGCCACACCGATGCGCGTCGAGCATCCGGCGACGGCCGACGAGGTCGCGGCGATCGTGTCCGCCGCGACGGCTCGCGGCGAGCAGGTCAAAACCGTGGGCGCCGGGCACAGCTTCTCCGCGATCGCGGTGGCGCCGTCGGTGCAGATCGAACTGTCGCGGCTGTCCGGAGTGGTCGACGTCGACGCGGCGGCAGCCCGGGTCACGTTGCGGGCGGGAACCAACCTGCATCAGATTCCGGCGTTGCTCGCGCCGCACGGGTTGGCCATGGCCAATCTGGGCGACGTCGACCGGCAGACCATCGCGGGTGCCACATCGACCGGCACACACGGCACGGGGCTGGCCTTCGGCGGTATCAGCACGCAGATCGTCGGTGCCACACTGGTTTCGGGTTCGGGTGCGGTGATCGAGGTGGGCCCCGACGATCCCGACCTCGAGGCGGTGGCGCTGGGTCTGGGCGCGCTGGGGGTGCTGACCGAGATCACCGTGCAGTGTGTGCCCGCGTTCTCGATGCACGCCGAGGAACAGCCGCTGTCCGTCGACGACGCGATGGACGGTTTCGGTGACCGCCTCCGGGCGCACGATCATCACGAGTTCTTCTGGTTCCCGCACACCGATCGGGCGCTGAGCAAGGTGAACACGCGGCTGCCGGGCGAGGCGGCACCGAGTGGGCCACCGCACTGGCGCCGGTGGATCGACGACGAACTGCTCAGCAACACCGTGTTCGGCGCGATGTGCGCCGTCGGCGCCCGCTTCCCGGCGACGGTCACCTCGATCGCGCAGCTCAGCGGGCGGGCACTGTCGGCGCGCAGCTACACCGACACCTCGACCGGGGTGTTCATCTCGCCGCGAAACGTCCGGTTCCGCGAAATGGAGTACGCGCTGCCGCTCGACGCCACCATCGACGCGTTGCGGGAGGTCCGGGCGATGATCGCCCGCCGCGGCTACCGCGTGAGCTTCCCGGTGGAGGTACGCGCCGCCGCTGCCGACTCGTTGATGATGTCGACGGCGTCGGGCCGCGAGAGCGGCTACATCGCGGTGCACCGCTATCACCGCGACGACCCCGCCGATTCGGCCGCCTATTTCGACGACGTCGAGGCGATCATGACCGCGCACGGCGGCCGACCGCACTGGGGCAAGATGCACACCCGGGACGCCGACTACCTGCGGTCGGTCTATCCGCGGTTCGACGAATTCCTCGCCGTCCGCGACCGTCTCGACCCGAGCCGCGTGTTCGTCAACCCGTACCTGCGCGAGGTGCTGGGACCCTAGCCGCCCGGCGGGCGCAGATGCGCGACGCTTCCTAAGATCGGGAGTGTGCATGACGTGTTGCCGATCGTGATCGACCGCCTCGACCGTGGCCCCGTTGCGCTGGCTCGTGTGGTCGGCACCAGCGGGCCCGCACCGCGCGACGTCGGCTCGGCGATGGTGGTGACCGGCGACGGCGAGGTGATCGGATCGGTCTCGGGTGGCTGCGTCGAATCCGCGCTGGTCGACACGTGCGCGGGTGTCCTGGCCGACGGCGACGCGGTGATCGAACATTTCGGGGTCGCCGATCCTCTCGGCATGGAGATCGGTCTCACCTGTGGCGGGCAGATCGAGGTCTTCGTCGAGTGCGTCACCCGCGACCGCATGCCCGAACTCCGCGAGCTGTCGGCCGCGATCGCCGCCGCGCGGCCGATCGCGTGGGCGACCACGCTGGGGTCGCGTCCGGAGTGGCACCTGACCACGCCCGGCGACTCCCGACCGTGGCACCGCCTCGACGGTGACGTCGCCGACCTGTTGGCGTCGGGGCGCAGTGGAATCGTGGGTGTCGACGACTGCGACGACCCGGCCGGTGGATCGTCGGCGGGTTCGCGCCCGCGCACCTTCGTCCAGACCTTCGCACCACCACCCCGACTGATCCTGGTGGGGGCCAACGACTTCGTCCGGGCGCTCAGCAAGGTCGGCGCAGACCTGGGCTACCGCGTCACGGTGGTCGACGCCCGAGCGGTGTTCGCCACCCCGGCACGCTTCCCCGCCGCCCACGACGTGGTGGTGGACTGGCCCCACCGTTACCTGAAGACCGAGATCGATTCCCGTGCAACCGGTCACAACACCGCCGTGTGCGTCATGACGCATGACACCAAGTTCGATGTCCCCGCCATCGAGGTGGCTCTGGGCGCCGGAGACCGCATCGGATTCGTCGGTGCGCTCGGGTCACGACGCACCGTCGACGACCGGTTAGCCCGGTTGCGCGAGGCCGGTGTGGATGCCGCGGACCTCGAGCGGTTGCGCTCCCCACTCGGACTCGATCTGGGTGGTCACACGCCGGCCGAGGCCGCGGTCTCCATCGCCGCGCAGCTCATCGCCGAACGCCATGCGGCGTCGGGACTTCCGCTGCACCGGCGGTCGGGACCCATCCACCACTGAGCTCGCCACCAACGCTGGTCGAGCGTGCCACCCGCTGGTTGAGCCCACCAACGCTGGTTGAGCGCGCCCCCCGCTGGTTGAGCGCGCCCACCGCTGGTTGAGCCTGTCGAAACCACCCAGCCCCGCCGGCCGAGCGCGCCCCCCGCTGGTTGAGCGTGCCCCCGCTGGTTGAGCCTGTCGAAACCACCCGCCCAGCCCGCTGGTTGAGCGCGCCCCCCGTCGGCCGAGCGTCCCCCCGCCGGCCGAGCGCGCCCCCCGCTGGTTGAGCTTGTCGAAACCACCCGCCCAGCCCGCCGGCCGAGCGCGCCCCCCGTCGGCCGAGCGTCCCCCCGCCGGCCGAGCGCGCCCACCGCTGGTTGAGCTTGTCGAAACCACCCCGCGGGGCACGCTCAACCCGAATCTGGGCACGCTCGACCCGAAAGCGGGCACGCTCAACCCGAATCTGGGCACGCTCAACACACGGGTCTACTCCGAGGCCGTGGCCGCGATATCGGCGGTGCTCGATTCGACCTTCTGCGCGGGGAGCACATGCTTTCCGCTCTTGTCACACGAAAGCGCCAGCGAGCTGATGTACTGCTTCTCCCCATTCGGCCCCGGGATCGCCGAGGCGATCATGTCCGGGCGCTCGAAGTCGATGCCGGTGACACAGCAGGTCAGTCGCGCGTCGGTGGGATTGCCGTGCTCGTCGTACATCGGGATGTCGATGCCGTCGTCGGTGCGCCGAAGGTAGTACTTGCCTTTGGTGGCCACGGCGAAGATCGGCGGCAGCACCACCGCGAGGATCAGCGCCACCAGCGGCGAGTACGGCTGGATGGTGTCTCCGAAGACGTGGAAGTACACGAGAATCGAGCCGCCCGCGGAGATCAGCAGCGAGCAGAACCCCACCGGGTTCACGCTGTAGATCATGCCGCGACGGAACTCCGGCTGCTTGGGCGAGATCCCGAGGAGGTACTTGTTGATCGCGATGTCGGATGCGACCACCGCGATCCAGGCGATACCGCAGTTGGCGTAGAAGTTCAGCAGATTGTTGAGGAAGCTGAACATGTCGGCCTCCATCAGGATGATGGCGATCAGCACGTTGAAGAACAGGAACACCAGCCGTCCCGGGTAGGTCTTGGTGACACGGGTGAACGCGTTGGTCCACGCCAGCGAACCCGAGTAGGCGTTGGTGACGTTGATCTTGATCTGACTGATCACCACGAGAATCACCGCGAGGGTCAGTGCCAGCCAATGCGGTAGGAAGTCTTCGTAGATCTCGACGAACTGGTGCACCGGCTGATTCGCGATTCCGGCGTTGTCGACGCTGATGCCGATCAGGTACACCGCCAGGAACAGGCCGACGATCTGCTTGATCGCGCCGAAGAACACCCAGCCCGGTCCGGCAGTCAGCGTGGCCATCCACCACTTGCGGCTGTTCTCGGGGGTGCGCGGCGGCATGAACCGCAGGTAGTCGATCTGCTCGGCGATCTGTGCGATCAGCGACAGGCAGACTCCGGCCGCGAGCATCGTGCCCGCGAAACTCACTCCCTTGCCGAGCGGCGCCCCGTCCGCATCCACACCGCTGAATGCGAAGAAGTCGCCCACCGCCGACGGATGCTTGATCACGAGGTAGATGAAGGGAAGCACCATCATGATCAGCCACAACGGAGTGGTCCACACTTGGAGTTTGGCCAGTGTGTTCATTCCGTAGATCACCAGCGGGATCACCAGGACCGACGAGAGAAGGTAGCCCAGCCACAGGGGAATGTGCAGGCCGAGATTGAGGCCCTGCGCCATGATCGACCCCTCGAGCGCGAAGAAGATGAACGTGAACGACGCGAAGATCACGTTGGTCAGCACCGACCCGTAGTACCCGAATCCGCTGCCGCGGGTGATGAGGTCGAGGTCGATGTTGTATCGCGCCGCGTAGTAGGCCAGCGGATAGCCGGTCAGGACGATGACGACCGCGAAGAAGAGTATGCCCCACAGGGCATTTCCGGTGCCGTTGGCGATACCGATGTTGGCACCGATCGCGAAGTCGGCGAGGTAGGCGATACCGCCGAGCGCCGAGATCGCGACAACCCCGGGACCCCACTTGCGGTAGCTGCGCGGCGCGAATCGAAGCGTGTAGTCCTCGAGGGTCTCGCGCATGGCCGCCGCCTGCGCCCCGGTGGCGATGATGCTGTGTTCGGCGTTCTCGATCTCACCGACGTCCCTGAGCTCGTGGTGTTCCCTACTCATCAGCCTCTCCTCTGTGGTCGGGATTACAGACTCGCCAACGCTAGGAGAAGGATGTTTCGGTCAACCGCTCGAAATGTTTCGAGGAGGCAAACCGGACACTCCCGACGTATGGCCGGAAATGTCTGTCCGCGAGAATCAGCGGCCGGTGAACTGGGGCTTTCGTTTCTCGGATCGGGCGGCGCGCCCCTCGGCGAGATCGTCGCTCTCCCAGGCGCGCAGCATCGCCTGCTGCCTGTCGGCGGGCGCATCGTCACGCGCACCGTCGCCATTCAGTACGAGTTTGTAGTGCTGCAGCGTCAGTGGGGCGAATTCGGCGATTGCCGACGCCCAGTGCTGCGCGTCGGCGAGGTCGCCGATCCTGTTGGCGAACCCGAGAGCGTGCGCGCGGTCGGCCGACAGGGGATCGCAGCCGATCAGCATGCCCCGCGCCTGTCCCGCGCCGACCAGCGACACCAACCGTCGGATGGTCCACTCATCGACGGCCACACCGATTTTGGCAGCCGGAATTCCTGCGATGGCGTCGGGGGCCATCACCCGCAGATCGGCGGCCATCGCCAGTTGCAGGCCGGCGCCGAGCGCCGAGCCGTTGAGCGCCGCGATCACCGGGACCGGGGTGGTCTCGATCTGCTTGAGCACGGCCACCAGCTTCTCCAGGAATGCGGGATCGTAGACCGGGCCGGAGAGGTCGGCGCCTGCACTGAACACAGAGCCATGGCCGGTCAGAACGATGACTCGCGCACCGGAATCAACCGCACCGTTGAAGGCAGCGGCGAGTTGAGTGACCACGTCGTCGTTGAGGGCGTTGCGTTTGTCGGGACGATCGAGTGCGATGGTCGTCACCGCGCCGTCGGCATGGGAGTCAATCATGGGGCGAACACTACCCGGCACACTGGGTTGGTGACCGTTTCTCCGGATGCATCGCCCCGTCACCACGACGTGCTCGTCATCGGCGGCGGGCAGGCCGGTTTGTCGGCGGCGTACTTTCTGCAGCGTTTCGGTCTCGGCGACCGCTACCTGGTGCTCGACCACGCCCCCGGACCGGGCGGCGCATGGCAGTTTCGTTGGCCCACATTGACTCTCGCGGGCGCCAACCACGTCCACGACCTACCCGGGTACGGGCTGGGCGAGGCACTCGGGGCCGAATGCGACGAGTACCCTGCCTCGACGGCGGTGCCCGAGTATTTCGCGAAGTACGAGAAGAAGTTCGGGCTGCGGGTGCGCCGGCCGGTGCATGTACGGTCGGTACGCGCCGTCGACGACCTGTTCGAGGTGCACATCGACGGTGCTGGGGCTCCCGGCGCGGGCGAGATCACCGCCCGCACGATCATCAACGCGACCGGCACCTGGGACCGGCCGTTCATCCCGCACGTTCCCGGCGCCGCCGAATTCCGCGGGCGCCAGTTGCACACCCACGACTACGTCGGACCCGACGAGTTCGCCGGACTGCGGGTTCTGGTGGTGGGCGCGGGCATCTCGGCCATTCAGCTGCTCATCGAGATCGCCCGTCGCGCACCCGGGGTGCAGACGTACTGGTGTTCGCGCACCAAACCGAGGTTCGACCCCGAGCCGTTCAGCCCGGAACGGGGACGGGCGGCGGTCGCCCGGGTGGAGGCGAGGGTACGTGCGGGCCTGCCGCCGACCTCGGTGGTGTCGGTGACCGGTCTGGCACTGACCCCGTCGATCGCCGCCGCCCGGCGCGACGGCATCCTCACATGGCGGCCGATGTTCACCAGGATCACCGAAACGGGGGTGTGCTGGGATTGCGACGGCGGCGATCGTGACGGTGCCACCGCACCGATACGGGCCGGCGAGCATCTCGACGTCGACGTGATCTTCTGGAACACGGGCTTCCGCAGCGCACTCGACCACCTCGCGCCGCTGCATCTGCGCGGTCCCGGCGGCGGAATCGTCATGACCGGGCGACTGGCCACCGTTGTCGCCGCCGACCCACGCATCCAGCTCCTCGGCTACGGCCCGTCGGCGTCGACGATCGGTGCGAATCGCGCCGGACGCGAGGCCGCACGCAACGTTATGGAGCTACTCGACACGTAGCCGCGAGCGTGCCCACATCCACGTCGAGCGTGCCCACAAGCGCGTCGAGCGTGCCCACATCCGCGTCGAGCGTGCCCACAAGCGGCAACGAATCGTCGTCCGTGCTTGACAGATTGTTGTGTTTTCCTAACACTTGATTAGGTGAGTCCTGTTCGACGCGGGGAGAAGCTCCCCATCTTCAACCGGATCGGCGTGCTGCGTGCGGAGCGTCGCATGTCGCGGGCCGACCTGGCCGCACTCGTGGGCGTCAACGTGCAGTCGGTGGGCGCTCTCGAGCGTGGCGACAACTATCCCAGCCTCGACCTGGCGTTTCGCATCAGCGACGTCTTCAACCTCCCGGTTGAGGCGGTGTTCAGCCGCACGCCGTTCGGCGCGATGTCGGCGGAACTCTACCCACGACCCTCGACCACCACCGGAGCAGGCGACAACCGATAGCCGCCACATCGCAACCCGCACTCGGTCGCTCCACCCGACAAGGAGGCGCACAATGAACGACCCGAACTCGGCGATCCCCGCCGAGGCCACCCCCGCCGCGTGGCGACGCTACGACGAGTGGCGGGCCCGCCGACATCAGCGGTTCGCCGAGCGCACCGCCCACCGCCTGCCCCGATGGCGCAATCGGCGGGGTTACCGCCGTCTGGTCATCCTTCAACTGATCTCACTCGTGGTGGTGTTCGTCGGTGTTGGCGCCGCCTATGTGTCGATGGAGTGGGTACTGCCCCCACTCGTGCTCGGGCTCGTCGGCGCCATCTGCTGCCAGTACATGCTGCGCATCGTGACCGGTTCGGTCGCCGACACGCCGGTGCCCGCACTCGACGAGATCCAGCTGGCGCAACGCAATTCGGCGCGATCAATAGGCTTCATCGTGCTGTTCGCGCTGATGTTCATTCCGTATCTGGTACTCATCGCACTCGGGACCCAGGACGAGGTGCGCGGTCAGCTCGTGTATGGCACCGGCGTGCTGATGATCGCGCTGATGTTGGCCGCCGGGCTGCTGCCCACCATGCTCACCGCCTGGTGGATGTCCGACCCCGATCCCGACGATTTCGCGCCACCGGCGGGCGACGTCCACCGCACCATCGAGTCCCAGGGCGGACTCTCATGACCGGCGCGCTGACCGTCGACGGCCTGCACAAACGCTACGGCGACGTGATCGCCCTGCAGGACATGACTTTCACTGTCGCGCCCGGCGAGATCTTCGGCTTCGTCGGTTCCAACGGCGCGGGGAAATCGACCACCATGCGGGTGATCCTCGGGGTGCTCGCCGCCGACGCCGGCGAGGTGCGTCTGGGTGGGCAGCCGATCGATTTCGCGATGCGCCGACGGATCGGCTACATGCCCGAGGAACGGGGGCTCTACCCGAAGATGAAGGTCGGCGAGCAGTTGCTGTTCCTCGCGCGGCTGCACGGGATGGCGGCAGCCGCGGCCGCCGACAGTGTGCGTCATTGGACCGAGCGCCTCGGCGTGCAGAGCCGGGTACACGACAATGTCGCCGACTTGTCCCTGGGCAATCAGCAGCGCGTGCAGCTCGCCGCGGCGCTGGTTCACGACCCCGACGTCCTGGTTCTCGACGAACCCTTCTCCGGTCTCGATCCGGTGGCCGTCGACGTGATGAGTGATGTGCTCAAAGAGAAAGCGGCCGAGGGTATCCCGGTCCTCTTCTCCTCGCACCAGCTCGACCTCGTACAACGCCTGTGCGACCGTGTGGGCATCGTGGCACGCGGCCGGATGCGCGCGCTCGGGAGCGTCGACGAACTGCGCTCGCGAGGTGGGGTGACCCTTGAGGTCACCGGTCCGCGCGCCGACATCCGTTGGGCCGACGACCTTCCTGGCGTTCTCGATGCGACGTACGGCCCCACCACCCTGCTGCACATCGATCCCGGATCGGCCGACGACCAGCAGGTCCTCGCGGCGGCACTGCGGGTGGGTCCGGTCCATCGCTTCACCACATCGAGTCCGTCGCTGACCGACATGTTCCGAGAGGTGGTTTCGACATGACCAGGCCTGGCAACGACAATGAGATCAGCACCGACAACCGGGTGGGCACCGACAACCGGGTGGGCACCGACACCAGCATGAGCACGGCCTCGGCCATCGGATTGATCGCCCGACGAGAGATCACCACCAGGGTGAAGACGCGATCATTCGTCATCAGCACCGTCGCCCTGATGCTGGTGATCGTTGTGGGACTCGTCATCTGGAAGGCGTTCAGCGGCGGCGACACCGACGCGCAGCGCATCGGCGTTGTGGGCGGCGACACTGCACTTGCCACCACCATCGAACAGATCGGTTCCGCCGGCGGCACACCCATCGACGTGGTCACCGTTCCCGATCGGCAACAAAGGCACGCACCCAGGTCGATGCGGGCGACCTCGACGGGGCCGTCGTCGTGGGTACCGGCACCTCCTACACCCTGGTGAGCAAGGACGGGATGTCGGAGTCGCTGACGTCGGTGTTGCGCACCGCGATCGAGCAATCCACGCTCATCAGCGGTCTCGCTACGCGTGGCGTCGACGCGGCGACTCTCCCCCGGCCACAGGTCACACTGGCGAACACCGAACCCGCCACACCCGACGCCGGGCAGCGGATTGTTGTGGCGTTGGTGGGATCGATGCTGTTGATCACCGCGATCATGCTGGGCGGCAACATGATCGCGGTGGGAGTGGTGGAGGAGAAGACGTCACGCATCGTTGAGCTGCTGTTGTCGTCGGTCAAACCGTTGCATCTGATGTGGGGCAAGATCCTCGGCATCGGGGTGGTCGCGCTCGGACAGATGGTGGTGCTGGGTGTCACGGCGTTGGCCGCAGGCGTCGCCACCGGCATGCTCACCATCGCGGGTACCGCCGTCGGCATGTTCGGGGCGACGCTGCTGTGGTTCGTGCTCGGTTTCCTGTTCTTCGCGACGCTGTACGCGGCGGCCGGTGCGCTGGTGTCACGCCAGGAGGAGTTGGGTTCGACGATCCTGCCGCTCACCGTGCTGTCGATGGGCGTGATGTATGCGGGCATCTTCGGGGTTCAGGCGCTCGACTCGACGATCATCAAGGTACTCACCTGGATTCCACCGTTCTCCGCGGTGCTCGTCCCGATCCGGATCGCCACCGGCGACACCGACGCTCTCCAAGTCGTCGTTGCACTCGCGCTGATGGTGGGTGCGTGCGTCGTCGCCACCTGGATCGCGGCCCGGATCTATCAGCGTTCGATCCTGCACACCGGGACGCGCGTGCGGTGGTCGCAGGCGCTGCGTGTGCCGCAGTAGGACGGGAACACAGTAGGAGAAGCACAGGGCGACAAGGGGTTCTCACGAACCCGAGAGCCCTAGATGGCGCCGTACCGGCGCAGCGCCTCTTCGCGTTCGGCCTTGTGGTCGACGATCGGCTCCGGATAGTCGTCGGTCTCCAGTTCGGGAATCCAACGACGCACATAGTCCCCATCGGGGTCGAACTTCTTGGCCTGGGTTTCCGGGTTGAACACCCGAAAGTAGGGCGCTGCATCGGTTCCCGTGCCCGCAGCCCACTGCCAGCCGTGCTGATTGGACGCCATGTCGCCGTCGGTGAGCTGGTCGAGAAACCATTCGGCACCCCACCACCACGGCAGATGTAGGTCCTTGACGAGGAACGATGCGACGATCATGCGTACCCGGTTGTGCATGAAACCGGTCTCGGCGAGCTGGCGCATACCCGCGTCGACGAGGGGGAATCCGGTGCGGCCGTCGCGCCACGCCGCGAACCGTTGATCGGCGCGCTTGCCGGTGTCGAGCTCGATGTCGTCGAACTGATCATTCCAGTTGCGCCACAGGCTCTTCGGCCATCGGTACAACACCTCGGCGTAGAAGTCGCGGAAGGCCAGCTCGCGTAGGTAGGCTTTCGCTCCGGCCGAACGGCCGAGGTCGGCCGCCATCGTGCGCGGATGAATGTTGCCGAACTTCAGGTATGCCGACATCCGGCTAGAGGCGTCGAGATCGGGCCGGTCCCGGTCGGTTTCGTACTCCGACAGCCCGCCGTCGAGGAACTCCGCCCAGCGGGCCAGGGCGGCGTCTTCTCCCGCCGGGAGGTCCAGCCGCGTAGGTGATTTGGGTATGCGGATACGACCAGACTTTCGGATTCCGCTGGGATCGAACACATTCGACGGCACACCAGAGTCCGCGGGGGTGCGCCAGCCGTGGTCTTGCCATTGCCGGAAGAACGGAGTGAACACTTTGTACGGGCTGCCGTCGGACTTCGTGACCCGCCCTGGGGACACCAGATACGGTGACCCCAACGGCTCCCACGCAACGTCGGCGTCCAGACCGTCGAGTGCGTCGACGACCGCCTTGTCCCGACGCCGTCCGAACGGCGAGAAGTCCTCACTGACGTGGACCGACGCGGCGCCGGTCGCGGTGACCAGTCGCGGGATCTCCTCGTCGGGCCTGCCGCGCACCACCAGGAGCCGACCGTCGAGCTTGCCGTCGAGTTCGCGCAGCGAATCGTAGAGGAATGCCAGTCTCCGGTCGCCCGACGACGATTCGAGCCGCGGATCCAGCACGAAACAGGTGAGTACCGAACGGGATCCGTCGCCGACGGCCGCCCGCAGTGCGGGCAGGTCGGCGACCCTCAGGTCACGGCGCAGCCAGCAGATCGCCGACGCGGTGCTCTCCGAGGCCGGGGCGATCTATCCCACGCCCAGCAGGTCGATCACGAATACCAGGGTGCGGCCCGACAACCGGTGTCCGGCGCCTTCGGGCCCGTAGGCAAGCGCAGGCGGCACGGTGAGCTGCCGGCGGCCGCCGACCTTCATTCCCGGAATGCCCTGCTGCCAGCCGGGGATGAGCCGATCGAGCGGGAAATGCGCGGACTGCCCGCGGTCCCACGACGAGTCGAACTCTTCGCCGGATTCGAAGTCGACACCCACGTAGTGCACGTCGACGATGCCGCCGGGTTGTGCCTCGTCACCCTCGCCGACGATGACGTCGGTGATCTCGAGCTCGACGGGGGCCGGGCCTTCGGGGAAGTCGATTTCAGGTTTCTCTGTGCTGGTCACGGAGACTCTCCTTTGAGTCGTCGGATCGGGTGGACGCCGATTGCCGGGCTAGTGGGTCAGTGGTCACCCATGGTCACCGGTGGCCGCGTCAGCGGTCACCCATGGTCACATAGTCACGTTCGGTGTAGCCGGTGTAGAGCTGACGCGGACGGCCGATCTTGCCCGCCGGATCGGAGTTCATCTCGCGCCAGTGCGCGATCCACCCGGGGAGACGACCGAGCGCGAACAGCACCGTGAACATCCGCGTCGGGAAGCCCATCGCGCGGTAGATCACGCCGGTGTAGAAGTCGACGTTCGGGTAGAGCTTGCGAGAGATGAAGTAGTCGTCGGACAGCGCGACCTCTTCCAAGCCCTTCGCGATGTCGAGCAGATCATCCTGAACCCCAAGGGATTCCAGGATCGTGTCGGCGGTCTTCTTCACGATCGCCGCGCGCGGATCGTAGTTCTTGTACACGCGGTGGCCGAAGCCCATCAGCTTCACACCGGCTTCCTTGTTCTTGACCTTGGTCATGAACGCCTTGGTGTCGCCGCCGGATGCCTTGATGTCCTCGAGCATCTCGAGCACTGCCTGGTTGGCACCGCCGTGCAGCGGGCCCCACAGGGCGTTGATGCCGCCCGAGATCGACGTGAACAGGTTGGCCTGCGACGAGCCGACGAGCCGGACGGTAGAGGTGGAGCAGTTCTGCTCGTGGTCGGCGTGGAGGATGAACAGCATGTCGAGCGCCTTGGCGACCTCGGGATTCACCACGTAGGGCTCGGCGGGGAACCCGAAAGTCATCCGCAGGAAGTTCTCGACCAGCGACAGCGAATTGTCGGGGTAGAGGAACGGCTGCCCCGCCGACTTCTTGTAGGCGTAGGCGGCGATGGTCGGAAGCTTGGCCAGCAGGCGAATCGTCGACAGCTCGACCTGCTCGGGATCCTTGGGGTCGAGCGAGTCCTGGTAGTAGGCGCTGAGTGCGTTGGCCGCGCTGGACAGGACGGGCATCGGGTGCGCGTTGCGGGGGAATCCGTCGAAGAAGCGCTTGAGGTCCTCGTGAAGCAGGGTGTGCCGCTGGATCTTGGTGGTGAACTCCTCGAGTTCACTCGGGCTCGGCAGTTCACCGTAGATGAGCAGATAGCTGACCTCGATGAACGTCGACTTCTCGGCGAGCTGGTCGATCGGGATGCCCCGGTATCGCAGGATGCCCTCGTCGCCGTCGATGTAGGTGATGGCCGACTTGCACGCCGCGGTGTTGACGAAGCCACCGTCGAAGGTCGTCAGGCCCGTCTCGGAGAGGAACTTGCCCAGCGCTACCGAATCGCTGCCCTCGGTGGCCTGCAGGATCGGAAGTTCGAGCTGCCCACCCGGGTAGGTGAAGGTTGCCGAGGCCGTGTCGGAGGACTGGTCGGCGGGCACTGTTTCAGCGGACACTCGAATACCCCTTTACTCAGGTGCGAGACAGCTGTTGCACGCACACATGCGCTTTCTCCTAAACCTAGCCGCATCTGCGCCCGCTCGCCCGAGGAGGGGGCAATGACCGATCAATCCGACTTTCCGGACACATCTGACCAGCGCAAACAATCCTCATGCGCGGTGCCGGCGAGCGGGATACGTTGAGCCGAAGTGCGGCGCCCGCCGTGCGGCGAGGAGACGTGATGACCACCCAATCACATCCCGGCCTGCAGAAGAGCCTCCATCTTCGATCTGTGGTGATTTTCGGGCTTGCCTACATGGCTCCGATCATCGTGCTGGGCATCTTCGGCGTCATCGCCGAGAAGTCCGACGGCGGCAGCGCCGGCTCGTATCTGGTGGCCACTGTGGCGATGTTGTTCACCGCGCTGTCCTACGGGCTGATGGCCAAGCACTACCCGGTGTCGGGGTCGGCCTACACCTATGTCCGCAAGGGGCTCGACACCCGGCTCGGCTTCCTGGTGGGCTGGGCCATTCTGCTCGACTATCTGTTCCTGCCGCTGGTGATCTGGCTGATCGGCGGAGCCTATCTGCAGGGCCAGTTTCCCGGGGTTCCGTTCTGGGTGTGGATCGTGGCATTCATCGTCATCACGTCGGGGCTCAACATCCTGGGTCTCAAGGTCGCCGACCGGACCAATTTGGTGCTGATGTCGTTCCAACTGCTGATCCTCGCGTTGTTCGTCGCGTTGTCGATCGCCCATCTCGTCAGTGGTTCGCAGTCGCTGGCGTCCACCACGCCGTTCACCGGCGGTTCGGGATTCGGGGCGATTACCGCGGGGGCCGCGGTGGCCGCCTACTCGTTCCTCGGTTTCGACGCGGTGTCGACGTTGACCGAGGAGACCCACGACGCGGAGAAGAACATTCCGCGCGGGATCGTGCTGGTGGCGTTGATCGGCGGTGCCATTTTCATCGTGGTGTCCTATTTCGTGACCCTCGTGTCACCCGGCGGCTCGTTCGCCAACGCCGACAGCCTCGCCGAGGACATCGCCAAGGACATCGGCGGTGCGTTTTTCGGTGCGATCTTCTTGGCCGCGTTGATCATCGGCCAGTTCACCTCCGGTCTGGCGGCGCAGGCGGCCGTGGCGCGGTTGCTGTTTGCGATGGGACGCGACGGCGTACTGCCGAGACGTTTCTTCGGCTGGGTCTCCGAACGCTTCCACACACCCGTCTTCAACATCTGTCTCGCCGGTGTGATCGGTCTCGCCGCGATCTTCCTGAGCGTCGCGACCTCGACGTCGTTCATCAACTTCGGCGCATTCACCGCGTTCACGCTGGTCAACCTGGCGGTGATCGGCTATTTCATGCGCCATCGCGACGAGAAGCCGAACCCTTGGCGCTACGTGGTTCTCCCGCTGATCGGCGCGGCGATCGACGTCTACCTGCTGACCCAACTCGACTCGAAAGCACTGATCCTCGGTGTCTCGTGGCTCGCGATCGGCATCGTGTACCTGATCGTGCTCACCCGCGGGTTCACCCGACGGCCCCCGGAGATGACCATCGAAGGCGGTCACTGACTTTCGGGCCGCGCCTCGCTCAGCGTGCCGGTGTGTCGCGTTGGGCCAACTCCCCTGCCCACGGCGGGTCGGCACCTGCGCGCGACACGGTGACCGCGGCCACTCGCGCCGCGAATTCGGCTGCGCGGAGCCAGTAGTCGCCGTCTCGGGATCGAACGGCCACCGCTGACAGGTCGCCGGCGCGGTCGAAATAGTGCAGGAGTGCGCCCATCACGCTGTCACCGGCGCCGATCGTGTCTACGACAGCGATTTCCGGCGCGGTGGCCGTGACCTCGACATCACGAGTGGTCACGGTAATGCCGTCGCGACCGCCGGTGACGACCACCGCTCCCGCGCCGGCGCCAAGCCAGTCGGAGACCGTGGAACCCGCGGCACCCGCGGCGAGCCACTCGACGTCGTCGTCGGAGAGCTTGAGAACGTCCACCATCGGCACCCACTCGAGAAACCGACGGCGGTAGGCGTCGGGATCGTCGATGACCGCCGGGCGGATGTTGGGGTCCAGGGCGATCAGTCTGCCGGCGGCGTGGCAGCGGCGCATGAGGCGCTCGTAGGTGGTCGCCCCCGGCTCCAACACCATCGACAGGGTGCCGAAGCATGCCGCCGACACCGTCGGGGCGAGGTCGTCGACTTCTTGAACGAACCTGTCTGCGGTGCCTTCGACGTAGAACGAGTACTGCGCGGCGCCGTCTGCTCCGATGGTGGCCAGCGCCAGCGACGTGGGTTCGCGGCGACGCTGCACAAGACTGGTTCCGACGCCGCTGCGCTGCAGTGCGGCCACGATCTCGTCACCGTAGGAGTCAGTGGACACCGCGGAGTAGAAGGAGACGGCGCTGCCGAGCCGTCCGAGGGTTACCGCGACGTTGAACGGGCCGCCTCCGAGCGCGGGCTGCAGTGGTGGCAATGCGCCCGGGCGTCGGCTTGGCGCGCCGGTGGCGACCACGTCGACGAGCGCCTCGCCGCAGACGATCAATTCCCTCATGCGACGATCTCCAGGCTCATGGCCGCTCGGGTCATGGTTTCAGTCTGCCATCACTGCCGTGGGGCCGGCGGTAGATTCGGATGGCATGCGAGAGTTACCAGCCGGTGCCGATGCGGTACTCCTCGATTTTGCCGACGACCCCGATCCCTCCCACGCGGCGCGCAGGGCGGTGGCTGCGCTGCGGGATGCCGTCGACACGGGCGCGCTGGCCGGTATCGAAGCTGTGGTGCCCGCCGCCGAGACCGTCCTGGTTCAGGGTGCCGACGACGCGGGGGTGGACCTTCTCGGCATCCACCGTGTGCTGCGTGCGACCGATGCAGCCGACGAACCGGATCGACCGGGAGAGATGACGATTCCGGTGCGCTACACCGGCGACGATCTTGCCGATGTGGCGTCCGCACTCGGCCTCGGCGTCGACAACGTGATCTCCGCGCACCGTGACACCGTCTGGGAGGTCCAGTTCATGGGCTTCGCTCCCGGATTCGGATATCTTGTCCCGCTGGATGATCCGGACAATCCGCTGCTGCGGGTACCACGCCGCGAAACCGCCCGGACCCGGGTACCGACGGGCGCTGTGGCGATTGCAGCAGGCTACAGTGCCGTCTACCCCAGGGAGAGCCCGGGCGGGTGGAACCTGCTGGGACACACCAGTATCCGACTGTGGAATCCAGATGCATCACCGCCGGCGCTGCTTGCGCCCGGGAGCCTGGTGCGCTTCGTGGACGCGGACGCGGGCACTGCGGATACTGGCGCTGCGGATGCGGGCGCTGAGCCCGGCGCGAGTGAGGGCGGCCGGTGACCGCATTGATCGTGCTGGCCACCGGACCTCTCGCCACCATCCAGGATCTCGGGCGCCCCGGATTCGCTCATCTCGGGGTACCCAGATCCGGCGCCGCCGACCGCGGATCACTGATGCTGGCCAACCGACTCGTCGGCAACGACGAAGCGGTCCCAACCATCGAAGCGACGATGGGCGGACTGCGTCTGCGCGCCGATTCCGCGACCGTCATCGCGGTGACCGGCGCCCATGCATCCGTCGTTGTAGACGGCACCCCGGTTGGTCGCAACGCCGCGGTCACCGTCGCCGCGGGCATGGACGTTGTTGTCGGCACACCGGATTGGGGCTGCCGGAACTATGTCGCCGTACGCGGAGGGTTCGACGTCGATGCGGTTCTGGGATCCTGCGCCACCGACACCCTCTCCGGGCTCGGTCCCGAGCCACTGGCCGACGGCGACGTTCTCGCGATCGCAGAGAGTGCGAGGGAGTGGCCGACGGTGACCTTGGCGCCCCCGGACAATCGACGGCCGGGCGTCGTGACCTTGGATGCCCGTCCGGGACCTCGGCGCGACCACCTCACGGCACCCGACGACCTGTTCCGCGGGGAATGGGAGGTGACGCCCGCGAGCAACCGGATCGGCGTGCGGCTGCGTCGCGCCCAGGGATCGGATCTGCCGGTCTTGAGTCACCGAGCCGACGTGGGACAGCTTCGCTCGGAAGGCGTCGCGCATGGTTCCGTGCAGATTCCTCCTGCCGGCGAGCCGATCGTCTTTCTCGCCGACCACCCCGTGACCGGCGGCTATCCGGTGTCAGCGGTCCTCACTGCCGTCGCCGTCGATCGTGCCGGTCAACTGGTCGCAGGAACCCGGGTTCGGTTCCGCATGATCTGAGCGGCCTGGGTCCCATCCGCCATCTCCGTGCTGCGCACCACGGTGGGTGGCCGTCGAGCACGGAATGGCGGCGAGGGCCGCAGGTGTCTCTGTGGAGTTCTCAATGTTCGTGTGCGGCCCGACAGAAGCCGGGTGCACGAATGTGCTACGCGAAAGTCGTTGAGGATCAGTACTTCTCGGAAGTGGTCGGTTGGCGGTTCAGGCGGCCGCGGGCAGGTCCGCGATGTGCATGCGGCGTCGGTGGTAGGAGGCGATCAGTTCCTGGCGCGGGTCGACGCTTGCCGGTGGACGGAGCCAGGGGTGGCGGTCGGAGCCCATGAGGATGTCCCAGCCGCCGTGGTGGACATCGTCGTGACACGACGGGCACAGTAGGCAGCCGTTGTCGAGGTCGGTGTCCCCACCATCGACCCAGTGAACGATGTGATGCGCCTGCGTCCACGACGCCGGTGCGCCGCATTTGACGCAGCCTTTGTCACGGTGCGCCAAGGCGCGGCGTTGCGCCCGATTGAACAGCCGCTTCTCCCGCCCGACCGCGAGAGGCACGTGTTCGCCGTCAACGATCGCCACCGTCACCGATGCGTCGCACGCGAGTCTCTTCGCGGTCGCTTCGGTGATCGAGCCCAGGAACTGCAAGCTCGACAGGCTGGGCGTGCCAGCGGGAATGGTCACGGCGATCTGGGTGCGGGGAGCCGCAGGCACGATCACCTCACCCACCCTCGTCTTACTGTCGATCCCGCCGGCACCGGTGGCGGCAAGGTCGAGAATCGTTTCCAACGCGTCAGCGCGACGCCGTTCGGGCGTGCGGGAGTCGCGGGAGCCGTCGGGGTGCGGGCGTGGTTCGGCGAGGTGGTCGATGGTGGTCCACAGTTTCTCACCGACCACCGCGTCGAGATCAGCACGGATCTGCACCCGACCCTCGTCGTCGTGGAGAACCAGCGTGTTGATGTGGCGGTCCTCGGCAGCCGGTAGTCCGTCGGGGTGTGTGGCCGAGGCCTGGTTGCCCAGGGTGCGCGCCCTGGCGCCGATATCGGCAGGAGTCGCGCCCGAAAAGTGCTGGGCAAGCAGATCGGTGATCACGGAGGCGCGTGCCTGCTCGTCGAGCGGTTCGGGGTGGCGTCGATCCACATGGGCGGTCCCGCGCACGATCGCGTCCACGTTCTCACCGGAATCGCGCCGTCTGCGGCGTGCCCGGCCACGCGACCGACCGACTCCAAGGCTCTGGCGATACGCAGCAACCGTTGGGCGACCGCCGGCGCCAATCCCATGACGATGAGCAACTCCCGAGTACTGCGGCCCTGCTTCTTCGCCAGGCCAATCCGGTCGGCCGCGGCGACGTGCACGGCGAGTTGGTGGTCGACGAGGTTACGGATCTCGATAAGCGTCGCCATGGCGTGGTAGACGTCGCGGCCGGTGGCATGTTCGTCGATGGTCAATGCGCGCAGCGCGTCGGCGGCTGCCGTAATGGCTGCCGTGGTGGTGTGGTCCCCCGAATCGGTCATGTCACCCAGAGTACTCGTACATGTGTTCGAGTCAAGAAGTATTTCTGCAGGTCCCGACTGGTGATTCCCAGGGGTGAACGGGCGTCGACTGTGGTGAACAGGAGTCACACCAGCAACTGCTCCCGCGGGTGGCGGGGAGAGAGACGGCGCGGCATGGTGGTCTCGACAAGCTCGACCAGCAGGCGAAACTCGACCGGGATGTGGGCACGCTCGACACGGATCCGGGCACGCTCAACACGGATCGGGCACGCTCGACCGGGATGTGGGCACGCTCGACTGGCGGGTTCAAGGGATCGTCGCAACACCTCCTAGTGAACGGGGTGTGTGATGCGAGGGTTGAAGCGGGGGCAGGCGATGCCGGAGGTGGTGGTGTGGGAGTTCTGGCAGGCGCGGGCGGCGGGGATGAGTACGCGGCAGGCTGCCCGACACGTGGGGTTCTCGGTGCGGTTGGGAAGCAAGCTGATGGCCAAACATGGTGGGGTGATACCTGTTGTGAGCAGGCCGGCAGTACTCGACGAGCATGGCAGTGGCCCGCAGTCGCGGTATTTGTCGGCTGATGAGCGCGATCTGATTGCGAACAAGCGCAGTGCGGGCTTGTCGATCCGTCAGATTGCGGGTGATCTGCGGCGGGAGCCCTCGACGATCAGCCGCGAGTTGCGGCGCAATCAGGCTCCCCGCGGCGGCTACGGCGCCGCCTATGCTCAGCGGCAGGCCCAGCGACATCGGGCGCGGCCCAAGGCGCGCAGGCTTGAGGTCAACGCCGCGCTACGGGCGTATGTGTGGGACAAGCTCGCCGGTGATGAGCATTGGTCTCCCCAGCAGATCAGTGCCCGGTTGGTGGAGGATTTCCCGGATGATCAGTGCATGCGCATCAGCCATGAAGCGATCTATCAATCACTGTATGTGTTTCCTCGCGGGGAGATGAAAGCACAGGTCAAGGCGTCGTTGCGGACGGGGCGGACCGCCCGTAAGCCGGCGACGGCCACCACCGGGGCCAGTATCGTGCCGCGGGAGTTGCTGATCGCCAACCGCCCGGCCACCGTCGCCGATCGCGCGGTACCCGGTGATTGGGAGGGTGACTGCATCCTCGGCCGTGACGGGCAGTCCCAGATCGGCACGTTGGTCGACAGGGTCACCCGATTCACGATCCTGCTGCACTTACCGACCACCCGTACCGGTGAGGATCTGCGCGATGCGATCAAGATCGGGATCGGTGATCTGCCCGCGCATCTGCGTCGTTCGATCACCTGGGATCAAGGGTCAGAAATGCGTGGAGCCCATGCCGATATCGCGCTCGACCATGACCTGCAGGTGTGGTTTTGTGACCCGCACTCACCATGGCAACGCGGAACCAACGAGAACACCAACGGGCTTCTACGACAATACTTTCCGAAGGGAACCGATCTGTCTGTTCACTCCAGTGAACACCTGGCCCACGTTGCTGCGGCACAGAACAACCGACCCCGAGCAGCACTCGGATTCCGCACCCCCACCGAAGCCTTCACCGAACTGCTAACCTCCCAACACCAGCCATAGGTGTTGCGTCGACTGGCTGAATCCGCCACTGGGATGTGGGCACGCTCGACACGGATCCGGGCACGCTCAACCGGGATCCGGGCACGCTCAACACGGAAGTGGGCACGCTCGACCCCGGGGGCAGAGCCTACTGCTGACCCAACCCCCGCTGCATCGCGCGCTGCACTCGGGCGGCTTCGCGCTTTGCATACGGATTCGCCTGTCCCGCACGGGAACCGGCGAGTTTGGCACCGATGTGTTCGCCCACCGTGATGGGTGAATAGCGGCTGCCTGCGCCCACGCATGACGGCAGCGTGGAGATGGTGGCGTCGATGTTGCCGTCGTGAAAATAGGCAGCCGAGCGGCGGCGTTCGATCGTGCCGTCGACCACCGGCGGCTTCACCCGGTGCAGCGTCGACATCCAGCGTTCGTTCGTCCATCGCGCCATCAGGTCGCCGAGGTTGATCAGCAGTGCGCCATCGGTCGGGCTGACGTCGTGCCATTCGCCGTCGTGGTCGAGCACCTGCAGTCCCTTGACCTGATCGGCCCACAGCACTGTCACGATGCCGTAGTCGGTGTGCTCCCCCATTCCGGTGAGCTCGCCGTCGAGTTCCACCTCGCCGGGGGGCAGCGCGTAGTTGTTCATCCGCAGCACGTCGAGCGAATGGTCGGTGTAACCGTCGAAGAAGTCGGGCGGCAGATCGAGGGCGTCGGCAAAGATGCGAGTCAGGATGTGCGCCACCCGCCGCGCCTCGGCGAAGTAGGTCGACACCGCCGCCTGGAAGTGGTCCACCGCGGGCCAGGTGTTGTCGGCGTAATCGGTGCCCGGCAGTTCGAGGTCGGGGTACTCCTTGGCCTCCACACCGACGTTGAATGCCTCGAAGAAGTCGTTCATCCGGTCGGCCGATTCAACACCGAGGCTCAGCGAGAGCGATTCCGACTTCGGTGGCGCATACCCCCGATTGATCTCGGGGGGCGTCCGGTATGCCTTCTTGTCCTCGAGGGGCAGTGAGAAGAAGTCGTCCATCACCGAGGTGAACTCGTCGAGCACCGCCGATGGGATCTGATGCCCGACGATCTGGATGAAGCCCACCGAACTGGCGGCGTCGTCGATCTGGGCGGCCACCACGGCGCGTTCGGCGGCCGTTCCCCCGGCCGTGTACGGCGTGATGTCGATCAGCGGTACCCGAAAGGAGCTACGGGATTCCTCGACGGTGGCAGTCATGGCCTCCATAGTGGCATCCCGACGGCAACCTCGCTGATCAGCGGCCCGCAGACCGCAGTCAGTCGCCCGGCACCTGATCGGCGCGTTGCCCTACCCGGTAGCGCACGAACGCCGGAATCGCCAGCGCGGCAAGGACAGTGCCGATAATCACCAGGATGCCGCCACCCGCGGTGGTGACCGCCACACCCACCGACGCTGCCACGGCCCCGTGCACCACGTCGGCGATACGCGGACCGCCCGCCACCACCACGATGAACACGCCCTGCAGCCGACCGCGCACCTCGTCGTTGGCCGCCGCCAACAGTATCGACTGCCGGAAGGCGGCCGAGGCCATGTCGGCGGCACCGCCGATCATCAACAGCACCAACGCGACCGGCAGCATCGGCAGCGCGCTGCCGTGCGCGAAACCGACCGCGATTCCCGTCCCGGTGATGGCCAGCCCCCAGATGATGATGCAGACGATCACCGCGAGCCCCTGGCGCTTGACCCTGCTCACCCAGCCGGAGAACACGCCGCCGATCACCGCACCGGCCGAGATGGCGGCGAACAGCAGCGCGAACGCGATACCACCGTCGATCGGGCCGCCGAAGTTCTCGTGCGCCATCTGCGGGAACAGTGCGCGCGGCATACCGAAGATCATCGCGATGAGATCCACCAGGAACGACGCCAGCAGGATCTTGTGACCGGCCAGATACCGCAGACCGTCGAGCACCGAGCGCAGCCCGGCCACCTTGGGTGCGGCGTCGCTCTCCGGCCGTAACGACGGAAGTAGGACGACGGCGATGAGCGTCGGCAACAGGAAGATGGTGTCGAGGAGGTACAGCAGCGAGTACCCGAGCACCGGGATCAGCGCACCGCCGATGAGTGGCCCGGCGATGGCTCCCGCCTGCATCACCGTCATGTTCAGCGAGAGCGCCGCCGGCAGCTCCCGATCGGGCAGCAATCGGGGCAACACCGCGGTCCGGGTGGGTTGGTTGACCGCGAAGAATGCCTGCTGAATCGCGAAGAGTACCAGGATGATCCAGACATTCCCGACACCGGACGCCGACTGTGCCCAGAACAGACCGCTGCACACGATGAGCCCGATCGTGGTGACGATCAACAGGATTCGGCGGTCGAGAGTGTCGGCGAGGGCACCGCCCCACAGACCGAAGATCACCAGGGGAACGAGGCCGAAGATGCCGGTCAGCCCGACGTAGGCCGAACTGCCGGTGAGGGCGTAGATCTGGGCGGGGACAGCCACGATGGTGAGTTGCGCGCCGATGACCGTGACGATGTTGGCGATCCACAGCCGCCGGAAGTAGATGTTGCGCAGCGGCGCGGTGTCGGCAAGCAGTCGGGGCACTTTGGTCAGGGTACTTCGCCCGTCGACGGACTCCCGCGGCCACTGCCACCAACTCTCGTCGCACCCCTCCGGTCACCCCGGCGCGGGCTGCATCTCGACCCGGTGCCGACCGCGCCGGGAACGGGCACCGGCGCTCTGTTCGCCGACCACCGGGACCCGTCGCACAGCCAACTCGTGGAGGCGTCCACCGCGCAGTTCGACGATGCGGTCCGCCATTGCGGCCACTCGCGCATCGTGCGTGATCAGCAGGGTGGTGTGGCCGCCCGCGACACACCGCAGCGGTCGCAGGATTCGATCGACGGCCGCTGCGTCGAGTCCCGACGTCGGCTCGTCGAGGATCAGTACCGGGGCGTCTCGCAACACGGCGCGCGCCATGGCGATGCGTTGTCTCTGGCCACCCGACAGCGTGAGGCCCCCGTCGTCGATCACGGTGTCATAGCCACCCGGAAGCGAGCGGACGAAAGTGTCCACGTCGGCGGCGCGCGCAGCCTTCACGACCTCCGCGCGGCTTGCGCCGGGTCTGCCGTAGGCGATGTTGTCGGCGATGGTCGCCGCGCGGACGACGGGTTGCTGCGGCAGCAGGGTGACCCGATTGCGAATCGCCGTCCCGGTGAGCATGCGGTATTCAACTGCGCCGAGCCAGATCTCGCCGGAATCAGGGTGTTCGAGCCGGGTCAGCAGCGAGGCCAGGGTCGATTTGCCCTCTCCACTCGCTCCTACGAGTGCGGTGATCGTTCCCGGTTCCAGATCGAGCGAGACATCGTCGAGAACTCTGCGGTGTCCACGAGACAGGGACACGTGTCGGAGCGCAATGCCGACGGGTCCGGAGGCGATACGATCGACGGCGTTCGGATGATCCGATTCAACCGCACGCACATCGAGGACTTCGGCGACGCGCTCGGCGCTGACCAGGGCGGAGGACACCGCGAGCCGCACGTCGGCGATCTCCTGCATCTTGGGGTACAGCATCCCCAGGTATCCGGTGAGGGCGAGTAACTGGCCTACGGTGAGGTTGCCCTCGCGCACCTGCCACAGGCCGGCGAGTGCGATGGCCAGGGTCACGACGAGTTGACCCATGCCGAGGATGGCGCCGAAGCCTGCTTCCACCCTCGTCTGTTCGAGGCGGGCACGCATCCATGCCACACCGTGGTCGTGCAGGGTGCGATGCTCACGCCCCTGCTGGTTGTAGGCGATCGTGGTCTCGTGCCCCATCAGGGTCGATTCCACCGAGTCGGCGATGTGACCGTTCGCGCCGCGCTCGTCATGCGTCGCCGAGGCCTGCAGGCGGGCAAAGATCGACGAGAGCACCCACAGCGCGGGAACGGCGCCGATGGCGATGAGTGACGCTTGCCAGTTCATCAACAGCGCTGCGGTCATCAACCCCGCGACATGTGCAAGTGCGACCACGAACTGCATTGCGCCCGTGCCGATCAGATACTCCACCGCTTCGAGGTCGCCGGTGTGGCGGCTGACGAGGTTGCCGATCCCCAGGCGCCGGAGCTGAACCGGATGCAGTGTCTGCACATGCGCGAACAGCTGGTCGCGAAGCCGGAGCACCACGCGTTCGGAGATTCCGACCGACACGAGTTGACCACCGTAGTCCGCCGCGGTGGACACCGCGGTGACGAGCAACCAGAGCGACGCCATGCGCGCGAAGTCGGTGAGGCCGCGGGCGCTGAGAGCACCGTCGATGACGTCTGCGAGAACGAAGACCGCCAGCACCTCGCATGCTGCGGCCACGACGAGCAGTGTGCCGGCGAGTGCGAATCGTCGGCCCTCGCCATGTACGGCGGGGGCGAACCGCCGATACGAGCCGAGGAGGGTCATGACATGTTCCTCTTCCATCGATCACCAGGGCCGATCACAACGGCGTCCCGGGTCCGCCGTGATCGACGCACCCGGGACGCGCTGTGGTCAGCGTGGGATCAGCTCCAGACCCACACCCAGCGGCGCAGGTGGCGGTCCCAGACTCGACGACGGTGACGCCTCAGGATCGGATGCGGTTCGGGCATGTGAATTCCCCTCTCGTGTAGCGGATTTGGATTTCTTTGCCGGCGAAGCCCACGCTACGGACGGTAACCGAGGCCATCAAGGAAACCCGGGCGCTTCTCACGAACTTGCCATGACCCGGTCCACACACCCGGCGCCATCCTCAACTACACGAGTGGGGCGAAATCTACGGCTGCAGCCGCTGCACCTGCCACAAGCCGTCGATCATCTCCAGCCGCACCCGGTTGTGGAGCCGGTTGGCACGCCCCTGCCAGAACTCGACGAACACCGGCTCGATACGGAATCCGCCCCACGTCGGCGGGACCGGCACGGGCGTGTCATCGTCGACTCCGAACTCGGCGGCCACCGCGGCGGCTTTCTCCTCCAGTTCGTGGCGGCTCCCGATGGGTTGCGACTGCTCCGACGCGTACCCCGACAACTGCGATCCACGGGGTCTACTCGCCCAATACTCCTGCGTCTCGTCGACACTCACCCGGCTCACCGGCCCCCGGAAATGCACCTGACGTTCCAGTGCGATCCACGGAAATGTCACCGCGGCAAAGGGATTGGTCGCAAGATCGCGGCCCTTGTCGGAGTCGTAGCCGGTGAAGAACACCACACCGTCGGCGTCGGCGCCCTTGCACAGCACGGTGCGGGTGGCGGGCAGTCCGTTCACGTCGACGGTGCCGAGGACCATCGCATTGGGTTCGGCGATCCGCGCATCGATCGCCTCACGCAGCCACACCATGAACAGGTCGAGCCAGGGCGGATCGCCGCGTAGCCAGCTGGGATCGAGGTTCTCCCGCACACCGTCGGCACCGGCGGCGCGGTCACCGTCGCCGACATTGGGCGGGATGCCCCCGCCGTATCCGACACGCATGTTGGGCAGATCGATGGGCTGCTCGTTGGGTAGGTCGATGGGCTGACTGTCCACCGATCAGACGCTACCCTGCCGACCCCGACCACACCGGCCGTAATGACGCATGAAGTCGGGTGTCTTACAGTGCTGAGAGAGGCGCCCGGCCCGGCGCCGACGAACCCCACCCACGACGTCGTGTGGAGATAGGTGGTCTGCGATGGCGAACGCTGTGCCCGACGACTTCACGCCCGGTCTCGAGGGCGTGGTGGCCTTCACCACCGAGATCGCCGAACCCGACAAGAACGGCGGCAACCTGCGCTACAGGGGTGTCGACATCGAGGATCTCGTCGAGAACAGAGTGACCTTCGCCGACGTCTGGGCGCTGCTGGTGGACGGGAAATTCGGCGACGGCCTGCCCCCGGCCGAACCGTTCCCACTGCCCATCCACACCGGCGACGTGCGGGTCGACGTCCAGGCCGCCCTGGCGATGCTCGCCCCGATCTGGGGATATCGCCCACTGCTCGACATCGACGACGAAACCGCCCGCGCGAACCTCGCACGCGCCTCGGTGATGGCACTGTCGTACGTGGCGCAGTCGGCGCGCGGCATCCATCAGCCGGCCGTCCCGCAACGCGTCATCGACGAATGCGACACCGTGACCGGTCGTTTCATGACCCGCTGGAAGGGCGATCCCGATCCGCGACACGTCGCCGCCATCGACGCCTACTGGGTCAGCGCGGCCGAACACGGCCTCAACGCATCCACCTTCACCGCCCGGGTGATCGCGTCCACCGGTGCCGACGTCGCCGCCGCCCTGTCGGGCGCGATCGGCGCGATGTCGGGGCCGCTGCACGGTGGCGCACCGGCCCGCGTGCTGCCGATGATCACCGAGGTCGAGGAGACCGGCGATCCCCGCGCGCTGGTCCGCGGCATTCTGGACCGCAAGGAGAAGCTGATGGGCTTCGGGCATCGGGTCTACCGGGCCGAAGACCCACGGGCCCGGGTGCTGCGGCGCACCGCGCAAGAACTCGGCGTGCCGCGCTTCGAGGTGGCCGCCGCGCTCGAGCAGGCCGCGCTCACCGAGTTGCGCGAACGCCGGCCCGACCGTGCCATCGAGACCAACGTCGAGTTCTGGGCGGCGGTCATCCTCGACTTCGCCGAGGTACCGACGCACATGATGCCCGCGATGTTCACCTGCGGGCGCACTGCCGGCTGGTGCGCACACATCCTCGAACAGAAACGCCTCGGCAAGCTGGTTCGTCCGGCCGCGATCTACACCGGCCCGGGTCCACGGCGCCCGGAGGACGTCGAGGGTTGGGGCGAGCTGGTGAAACCAGGCATGTGACGGATCGCCGACCAACCCGGGCCAGATCCCTCGACAACGCCCCTCCGGCGGGCATGCTGGAGTGAGATCACACCGCAGTGCATCCCGAAAGGAAGCGTTAGGACCATGTCGAAGAACGTGAAGATCGCCTTGATCGTGCTGAGCCTGGGGCTGCTCGTCGCCCTCCTGATCATCCTCAAGCGGGAGAAGACCGTCGTGGATGCCGCGACGCGCAAGATCGAGGACACCATCGACGATCTCGACCCCGCGGCCCGCGCAGCGGTGGTGGCGAAGCTCGGCATCAAGGCCAAGGATCATGCCGCCGACGTCGCCGGAGGAATCAAGCACCGCATCGCCGGGTGAGCCACGTCGCCGGGCCGTGCGCCCTCAGCCCACGTCCCGGCGACGGAACCCCCACCATCCGACCACCACGAAAGCCGCTGCCACACAGATCATCACGATCACCGGCAGCCACCGCATCGGTTCCACCGGAACCAGTGGCACGTGGGTGAAGGGCGAAATGTCCATCGCCCACTGCGGCAGGTCGAACATCCCCGACAACGGGCCCAGGAACAACGCCGCCACCACCAGCGGCCAGCCGAGGTGAACCAGCACGGGGCGAACGGCGTACAGCGCCACCATCAGCGTGCCCGGTACCAGAGCCGCGCTGAGCAACACGCCGGCGGTCCTTGCCACATGTCCCGCCGGACCCACCCATCCCCCGCCGGCGACGCCGTTGCCCAGCACCATTCCCGCCGCCGCCGTGAACACCGCGCAGATCAGACCGCCGAGGGCGACCGCGACATAGGCAAAGTAGTACCGCGAACGCGAGGTCGGAGTCGCGAGCACCACCTCGGTTCGCGCCGCCGACTCCTCGGCACGCAACCGTTCGGCCAATGTCACCGCCCACGCGCACGCGACCACCGCAAGGATCGAGAGCATCGTCACGGCGAATACCGTGCCGAGCCCGATGTCGCCGAGCCGCGCACGCAGCACCCTCTCCACCAGCTCGTTGCCCTCGGCCAGCTGCTCCACCGACGGTTCCATGACGCCGACGATGAACGCGTAGACCGCCAGCCCGCCCAGCCACGAGGTGAGCAGCGGCATCGAAAGGCGCACCGCCACAGCCCCCATCGAGCCGAGTCGCGCGCTACCCGCGGGTCCGGGTCGCGGCGCGATGAGCCCGGCACCAAGATCGCGTCGGACCGCCACCGCGCAGGCGATGCCGACACCCGCGAGGCACACCGCAACCGAGGCGAGCAGCGGCCACAGGCGGTTGGCGCCGAAGGGATCGGCCAGTTCGGCCCATCCGACCGGACTCACCCAGCGCAGCCAGCCCCACCCGCCGGTGGCGTCGGGGATGCCACGCAACAGATATCCGGCGACGACGATCGACGACCCACACAGGTTGGCGATATGGCTGGTGGCCGCGATCTGGGCGGTGACCATACCCAGCCCCACGGCCGCGACCCCGGCCCCCGCGTACTGCGCGAACACCACGAACAGGTCGAGACCTCGGGCGCCGAACGGGATCAGGGTGAGCGACATGGCCAGTCCGACAACGACGCTGAAGGCAACGGCCACCGTTGCGGCGGCCACCGGCGCGGCCAACGGGCCCACCGCCGCGGCGCGGACCATCTCCGTCCTGCCGAGTTCTTCTTCCTTGCGGGTCTGGCGCACCACCATCAGCACCGCACACACCCCGAGGGCGGCGACCATGAACAGTCCCGCCCGCCACACCGCCGCCGACGCCGTCGAGTCGAGGTGGACGGTGTCGCCGAGCAGAAACCGAAACGTCGCGTTCGATCCCGGCCCGGCCGCGAGTTCACGACGTTTCTCCGGTGTGCCGTATGCGGCGGCGATCGATCCCGCGGTGGCGAGATTGAGCAGCACGAACACGAGCACGGTCACCGGGACAGTGATCCGCTCGCGTCGCGCCGTGAGCCACAGCAGCATCGGGAGCCGCGTGAAATACCGTGCGCTGAAGGAACTTCGGATGCGCGTCGGTCCGCGTTCGGTCGTTGTTGTCGCCATGCTCGTCACCGATCGGTGTTCGTGCCGTACGCGTGCAGGAACATTTCCTCGAGGCTCGGCGGCGTCACCGCGAGCGAACGCACGTCGTGGGTGGCCAGTGTCCGGGTGACCGCCGACAATCCGGAGTCCTCCACGGTGAAGGTGACCTCGCCGTCGTCGTAGCTGAAGTCGTGCACGCCGTCGAGGGTCGCGAGATCCGACGCGTCGTCGGCAACCGTGGCCCGCACCCGGGATCGGCGCAGGTGCCGCAGGTGGGCCAGCGTTCCGGACTCCACGGTTCGTCCGTCGCGGATGATCGTGACCGTGTCGCAGAGCTGCTCGACCTCGGCGAGCAGGTGACTCGACATCAGCACCGCCGACCCGTCCGCGGCCCGCTCCCGCACACATTCGGTGAACTCGTGGGTCATCAGCGGATCGAGCCCGGACGTGGGCTCGTCGAGGACGAGCAACTCGGTCTCGACCGCCAGTGCCGCGATCAGGGCGATCTTCTGCCGGTTTCCCTTGGAGTAGGTCGACGCCTTCTTCGTCGGATCGAGTTCGAAGCGGTCGATCAGTTCGTTCTTGCCGCGCAGCCCCTGGGCACGCACCCCACGCAGTCCGAGGAGCAGGTCGATGCATTCGCCCCCGGTGAGCTGCGGCCACAGGTTCACGTCACCGGGAACGTAGGCCAGCCGGGTGTGGATCGCCACCGCGTCGGCGAGCGGATCGGCACCGAACACGCGCACACGTCCGGCGTCGTAGCGGTACATGCCGAGCAGCACTCGGATCGTCGTTGACTTTCCCGCCCCGTTGGGACCGAGGAAGCCGGCGACTTCGCCGGGCCGCACGGACAGGTCGAGGCCGTCGAGTGCGCGAAAGCTGCCGAAGTGCTTGGTGAGGCCGGAGACGTCGATGACGAGATCGTCTGCGCGCGAGTTGCTTTCGGATAGTTCACGCATGGGCTTCACCGTGTTCCTCGCGCCAGGCCAGCACCGCGTCGAGTAGCGATTCGTCGGCCATCACCCCGTGGACCGCGTATTCGGTTGCGGGAACCAGCATTCGGGCCACGTGGCCTCCGACGACGGCGCCGGCGTCGGACCATTCGGCGGGCGGGTGCATCACGAGGTCCACCAGCATCGTGCCCAGCGACTGTGCCACCAGGAACCGTGCGCGCGCCGCCTCGTCGCGCGACGGTACGACGGTGCCGGCCGCCACTCCCGACCGCAGGGTGACCTCGGCGTCGGCAACCAGATGATCGAGCAGGTCGCGCGTCGCCGGTCCGGAGTCCTGCAGGCTGCGCAGCAGGTAGAGGAGCCGTTCGGCGCCGGACCCCAGATCGTCCATCTGCGCGAGAATCCGCTCGATCGGCGACGCGGGGGCGGGCGGGGCCACCGCGTCGCGGTTGGCGTCCCGGGTCACCCGCAGCACGTGCTCGTCGCAGGCCGCGCGAAGCCCGGCCTTGCTGCCGAAGTGATGTATCACCAGGCCCGGACTCACCCCGGCGGCGGCGGCCACGGCACGCACGGTCGCCCCGAAACCGTCCCGGGCGAAGACGAGGACGGCCGCGTCGCGGATGCGGGCTCGCGTCGTGAGGTCGTCGGCAGGGAGCGGCCGCTGGTGCGCTGAACGCATGTTCAGCACTCTAAACGCCCGTTCAGCGAGCCACAAGAGCCCGGGGCCGGAACGCAGTGGCGGCGGCCACATCCTTAGACTTGCGGCCATGAGCGACACCGCCACCGCACCGATCACCATCCCCGCCGACCTGCTGCCCACCGACGGGCGCTTCGGCTGCGGACCGTCCAAGGTGCGTCCCGAGCAGTTGCAGTCCCTGGTCGACACCGGGGCGTCGGTGTTCGGGACCAGCCACCGCCAGGCACCGGTCAAGAACGTCGTCGGCTCCATCCGCGCCGGGCTCGCCGACCTGTTCTCGCTGCCCGACGGGTATCAGGTGGTGCTGTCCAATGGCGGCACCACCGCGTTCTGGGACGCCGCCGCATTCGGCCTGATCAAGCAGCGCTCGCTGCACCTCACGTACGGCGAGTTCTCGTCGAAGTTCGCGACGGTCGCGAAGAAGGCCCCGTTCCTCGACGCCCCGTCGGTGATCGCCACCGACCCGGGCACCGCACCCGATCCGACCGCCCTGACCGCCGACGACTTCGGCGGCGTCGACCTCATCGGCTGGGCCCACAACGAGACCTCGACGGGTGTCGCCGTCCCGGTGACCCGCCCCGCGGGCTCCGACGACGCACTGGTGGCCATCGACGCCACCTCGGGTGCGGGCGGGCTGCCGGTGTCGGTGGCCGACGCCGACGTCTACTACTTCGCCCCGCAGAAGTGCTTCGCCTCCGACGGCGGTCTGTGGATCGCGCTGATGAGCCCGGCCGCACTCGAGCGCACCGATCAGATCGCCCACTCCGACCGCTGGTGCCCGGAGTTCCTCTCGCTGCCGACCGCGGTGGACAACAGCGCGAAGAACCAGACCTACAACACGCCCGCACTCGCCACACTGCTGCTGCTGGACAACCAGATCCAGTGGATGCTCGGCAACGGCGGGCTGGACTGGTGCGTCTCGCGCACCGCCGACTCCAGCTCGCGCCTGTACTCCTGGGCGCAGGCCAGCGAGTTCGCGACGCCGTTCGTCGTCGACCCCGCGCTACGCAGCCAGGTGGTGGGCACGATCGACTTCACCGATGACGTCGACGCGGCGGCCGTCGCGAAGACGTTGCGCGCCAACGGCGTCGTGGACACCGAGCCCTATCGCAAGCTCGGCCGCAATCAGCTGCGCGTGGGCATGTTCCCGGCCATCGATCCCGAGGACGTCACCAAGCTCACCCAGTGCATCGATTTCGTCGTCGAGCGGCTCTGAGGGTTCCACCCGGTCTCCTTTCGCCCTCAACCCCCGAAATCACACCAACAGTCACACGCGCCACCCCCGCGCCTTCCGTATCATCAACCCCGAGGGCCCCAGCCTTGTCGACCTGCGGATTTGCCGCGTGTCCCGACGGCTGCGCCGGTATCGGTGGTCTAACCTGACCCCAATGCCCGCACCCATCGTCACCGGAGGAGGAGCAGATGCGTGAGCTTCGAGTCGTCGGCGTAGACGTCGACGGAACGCATGTCATCTGCCAGGACACCGAGTCCGGTGAGCGTTTCTCGCTCGACGCCGACGAACGGCTGCGTGCGGCCGCGCGCGGTGACCTCTCCCGCCTCGGACAGATCGAGATCGAAATGGACTCCTCCCTGCGTCCCCGTGAGATCCAGGCCCGCATCCGGGCCGGTGCCAGCGTCGCGGAGGTCGCGGCAGTCGCCGGGGTTCCGGTGGAGAAGATCGAACGATTCGCCCACCCGGTTCTCCTCGAACGCACCCGTGCCACCGAGCTCGCGGCGCTGGCCCACCCCATCCGGCATGACGGGCCGTCGGCGTCGAACCTCGGAGACGTGGTCACCGAGAGCCTCGTTGCCTACGGCTACAACCCATCGGAGGCCGACTGGGACGCGTGGAAGGGCGAGGACGGTTTCTGGGTGGTCCAGGTCAACTGGCAGCTCGGCCACACCGACCACCACGCACACTGGCGTTTCCAGCCCGGTTCGCACGGCGGTACCGCCGACCCGCTCGACGATCTCGCCGAGGAGCTGACCCACCCCGATCTGATCGAGCCCCGTCGCCGTCTCACCCCGGTGAGTACTCCGCCGATCGTGCCCGCGGTCGAGGTGGACACCGACGGCCGGGAGGAGGTGACCCTGGATGCCGACGCACTGATCGGCGCCCAGCGCACCCGCCACATCGGTCGCGCCGACCACGACGCCTACACGCTCGACTTCGACGCCGACCTCGACGTTCCGGCCGAACCCGGCGCAGAGGAGCCCGCCGGTCCCGGCGAGGCGAACCAGGGCGAGCACACACTGGCCGACGACTCCGGGTCGCCGACCCCGGACCTCGCGGATCCCTCGACTCACAACGACCCCTCGACGCACAACGACCCCGCCACCCCGGCGGCTCATCGGCGCCGCAAATCGCGCAAGCCGGCGGTTCCGGCGTGGGAAGACGTTCTGCTCGGTGTCCGCAGCAATGGCAACAGCTGAGCCGCGGGTCTGATGTCAGCACGAGCGGTCACACTCTGGTTCATCGACACCGACGACGCCGCGGGGCTACTGCGCGCCGGCGTGGCCAACGACGTCACCGCCGCACACCGCCTGGCCGCGGCCATCTACGGCGACAGCGTCCTGCTCCCCTCGGTCGACACCACCCTGGCAGCGGCGGCCGAATCCGCCGACAGCCACGTGTACGCAGGCTATTACGGCCGGCTGAGCGTGCTGTCCTGCTCGCTGTTCGCCACGTCACGGCCGTCCACGCTGACGCGCACCGTCGACTCGCTCCGCGAGCGCGCCGCGATCCCGGAGTCGGCGACGGCCACGTTGCTGCACACCGATCCCACCTCGGCGACGGGGGCGTTCGCCCGATGGGAGAACGGCACGCTGCAGCGGGCTTTCGCGGCCGACCCGGTGGACATCATCGAGGACGAGGGGCTGCCGTTCCCGTTCGAACGTCCCTTCTGGGCGGGGGAACATCCGCTGCGCTATGCGCCCGGCGTGGCACCGGATCCGCTGGCCCTACCATTCCACCCGCAGCAACTCGCCGAGGAATCCAATAGGCAGTGGCTGGGTTTCCGCTTCACCCGGCCGCTGGCGCCCACCGATCTCGACCCCGCGCTGATACCGGTGACCGGCTTCAGCATCCACCCGGCCGACTATGAGCCCACCGCCGCCGACACCGAGCGCTACCACTCCGCGACCGAGTCCGCACGGGCGCGTGAGGAGGCGCCCTCGGCCCACGGACAGATCGAAGGGCAGGTCGACGGCGGCGCCGACACGGAGGCGCACGGTCTGGGACGTATCGCGCGCTACTTCGGTTTCGGCAAGAACTGACTCGAACCGGACGTCATCGTCCCAGCGCGAGCAACGCCACCGAGGAACCGACGCCGGCGAGGAATCCGATCAGGGCACCCCAGACGATCCAGCGCCACACCGGCCGGTCCCGCATCGCCCACAAAGTCCACCCGAGGCCGCCCGCGACGAACAGCGCCGCCGCCACTCCCACCCATCGGGCCAACGTCGGCTGCGGGATCATCGCGGCGATGAGCGAGTAGAGGCCGACGAGGAGCAGCGCGCCGAACAGCGCGCAGAAGGTGCCCACCGTGAGGCCGGTGGCCCATGGCGTCGGTTCGCCGTGTCCCGGCTCGACGTCGAGTGCGCTCACCCGTTCATCGTGCCCGACCGCACCCGCTCATAGAAGGCGATCGCGGCCGCGGTCGCCACATTGAGCGAATCGGTGCCGCGGCTCATCGGTATCCGCGCGGCCACATCGGCCCTGCGGATCACCGTGTTGCTCAAACCGGGCCCCTCGGCGCCCACCAGGAACGCGATTCGCGGTGCGGCCACCGCGTCGGCCAGCGCCACCGCATCGGGCCGAGGGGTGAGCGCCACCGACGTGAACCCGTGGTCGGTGAGCATGCCGAGATCGCGGGGCCAATCGTCGAACTTCGCGAAGGGCACCAGCAGGGCGTGACCCATCGAGACGCGCACGCATCGGCGGTAGAGCGGGTCGGCGCAACCGGCGCCGAACAGCACCGCGTCGACGCCGAGACCGGCCGCGTTGCGGAAGATGCTGCCGATGTTCTCGTGATCGTTGACGCCTTCGAGCACCGCGATGGTTGTGGCTGCGGCCAGGACCTCATCCGCGTCGAGGGGCGCGGGCCTGCGTGCGTCGGCGAGCACTCCCCTATTCAGGTGGAAGCCGACGATGTCGGCCATCACCTCGGCCGTGGTCCGGAAGAACGGCACCCCGGACAATGCGGGCGCGGCGAGGTCCGCGGACAGTTCGGCGAGCCGTTTGTCGACGCCGAGGAAGGCGTGCGGGGTGAATCGGGATGCGACCATCCGCTGCGCCACCAGCACACCCTCGGCGATCACCAGGCCCTTGCCCTTGCGACCGCCGGGTAAGGCCGGCAGATCGGGGCGCCGGTCCACCGAGTTGAGGTCGCGAAAGTCGTCGACCCGCGGGTCGTCGGCATCGTCGATGTCGATGACCTGCACCGCTAGCGGCGGAACGGAGATGGGATCGGACACGTCGATCAGTGTGCCAAAGCGACGCGACTGCTCACGCGGACGCCTCCACCGATTCGACGACCCGAAGTTCGGCGGGATCGAAGCGCGTCACGTCCTCCCAGAAGACGCCCACCGTTCTCGTGGTCAGCCGCTCCCTCGCGATACGTCGACGCAGACTTCTGGATCTCTGGATCGTCGCGGCGAGCACGGCGTTGATCTCGTCGGCGACCGCTGGAAGGTGCTGCGCCAACGGGGTGAGGAACTCCATCCACTCGGCATGATGCGACTCGGTCGACTCGAGTTGGTCGAAGGTCATCTCGAAGAACGTTCCGTCGTCGGGCAGCGCGGCGATGGCGTTTTCGGCGAACTCGACGAGTCGCTCCGACGCGCCGGCATAGTCGTCGACGGCCGTGGCGAATGCGCGCAAAGACGCCGGGTTGTCCGGATCGAGTTCACGCACCGCCAAGTCACTGCGTCGGATCGCCAGAATGTAGTCGTCGCTGGTCTGCCGGATCGCAGACCGTTTACGCAGCGTCGCCGCAGCGGCGTCGCATGCCCTCAGCAAGGCGGCCGTGCGAGCTCCCAGATCCGGGTCGGAGATCCGGGCATGACGCAGCTGTTCGACAATCGCCAGCGCGTCGACGAGTGCGACCGATGTTGCGTAGGGGTCCGGGTCGAGCGCGGCCGCAGACTGACGTGTAACGGCAACGTAGTTCTCGCTCAATGCCCTCCATGCGTTCAGCAGGTACCGGACGACGCCGGTCGACGGCGCTACGGCAGCGCGCGCGCCGACCTCGTCCCGGGTGCGCTCGACCGCGTCGAGGAAACCGTGCATCAGCCCGATGACCTGCTCCGACGCTGGTAGCCCAAGGCGGTATGTTGCCGCGGCCGCGTCGGCCAATACGCTCGCGACGAACACCTGCTCGTTCAGGCCGGCCAACGCGAGATCGTTGCCATCGTGATCGGCGATCGGGGTCGATCCCTGCAGCCTCATCTCGACCACACGGCCGACGTGCATCGCGTACTCGACAATCTCGGACAGACGGGGGTCGCTGTCGATCTTCTCGAAGCGACTGATCGTGCTGCGGTTGACGTCCATGCGGCGTGCGAGATCGGTCTGGCTGAGCCCTGCCTCGTTACGTGCCTCGACGAGCGCGCGTTTGAACGCGAACTCGTTGCGGGCACTCTGCTTCGCCAGTGTGCGACGTCCACCCACCGGAACCTCCTCGACTGCCACAACCCCGACTGCCCGCAACCCCGACTGCCCGCAACCCCGACTGTTGCACACTCTGCAACGAATCGTCTATCGACGCAGCTTACGACATCCGACGGACATCTCCCGTGCCCACCGCGCAACAATCTGCCGCGACTGTTCGATCTGCTTGGTCTGCTTGTGGTGGGCTCGTGAACCGGACCGTCGGGACCCCTGGCTCGCTGACCGCGACTCGGTCCGCATGTCGGATGCCGACTTCCACCCGAGAAGAGCCGTAAGCGCCGTGGTACCCGACATCTCGATCAACGCGTCAAAGAAGCCGAGGACTGCATCGTCGCCGCCCTCGTCGTCGAGCTTCTCGATCTCGTGTCGGCACGGATCGGTGAAGTTCCAGGTGCACCTATACCGCCATGCCCCGACAGCTCGGGTTGTGACACGGTGAGAGGGTGACCACCTCTGCCAAAGCCCCCACGCTGCAGCTGTCGCGAGCCACCGATACCGACTGGGACGAGATCATCGTCACCGACGCCCGGGCATTCGCCATGCGCAACCCGTTGCCCGACGACGAACGGGCCGACCTGCGCGCCAAGGTGCGCGACGGTGACGTCGTCGTGGTCCGTGACACCGGGCGCGCGCCGGCGCCGCTGGTGGGTGTGTCGATGTTCTATCGCATGCAGATGTCGGTTCCGGGTGGCCACGCGTTGGACGCCGCGGCGTTGTCGTGGGTGTCGGTGGCGTCGACACACCGGCGACGGGGAATCCTGCGGCAGATGATCACCGATCTCTACGGGCAGTGGGAATCCGAGCACTACGCCGTCGCGATCCTCACCGCCTCGGAGGGCACCATCTACGAGCGATTCGGTTTCGGCCCGGCCTGTTTCGCCGACTCGACCCGCATCGTCCCGGGTCGCCCGGTGTTCCGTGAGCCGCACCCCCACACGGCACCGGTGTATTTCGCCACGCCCGATCAGGTGGCGGCCGCCGTCCCCGACATCCACGCACGGTGGACCCGCACCCGTCCGGGGGCGCTCAGTCGTGACGCCGATTGGTGGGCGCCGATCCTCGCCGACCGCGAGTCGCAACGACCTCCCACCGGCAGCGGGCTGCACTATCTCCTGCACGACGACGGCTACGCCGCCTACCGCATCCTCAAGGACAGCGACGGCGACGTGCGCGCCGAGGTGGACGAGGTGGTCGCGGTGACCGACGAGGCGCACACCGAACTGTGGCGGGTGCTGTGCGGCCTCGACCTGATCCCGACGTTGAGTGCCTCGGTGCCGGTCGACGACCCGCTGCCCGCCAAGCTCACCGACCTGCGCGCGGTGTCGGTCACCGGACGCAGCGACAACATGTGGCTGACGCTGCTCGACGTGCCCGCCGCGCTCGGCTCCCGTCATTACGCGGCCGACCTCGACGTGGTGATCGAGGTGACCGACGGGTTCCGCATGCGTAACGGCATCTTCGACGTGTCCATCCGCGGGGGCGGCGCCATCGTGGCGCCATCGACGGCGAAACCCACAGTGCGACTCAGCATTTCGGTTCTGTCCAGCCTGTTTCTCGGCGGCATGAGCGCACGCGGTTTCGCCGCGGCGGGACGCCTGTGGGCCGATTCCGCAGACACCGTGACCGCGCTCGACCAGGCGTTCGCCGCCGAACTCGCACCCTTCGCGGGCACGTTCTTCTAGGCGCGGGAGATGCCGTTTTCCGGCGAGCGACGAGCGCGGCGACTACCTGGTCTCGGGTGCGTTGACCAGTTTGGCGAGCACGGGTAGCGCGGCGCGGAGACACTCCCGCTCATGCGCCGACAACGCGTCGATGCGGTCGGAGAGCCACGCCCGCCGGGCGGCGTGCTCGTTGACGATCACCTTCTCGCCCTCCTCCGACAGCGTAACGATCGCCTGACGACCATCGGTGGGATGCGGGGCGCGCTCGATCATGCCCAGATCTGCCAGCGATGCGATCACCCGCGTCATCGACGGCGGCTTGACGCGCTCGGCAGCGGCAAGCCCGCCGGGCGTCATCGGACCCTCGAGATGCAGCGTCGACAACGCCGACAGCTGGGTCAGCGACACCAACTCATTGTTCCGCTGAAGGCGCAGGCGGCGGGACAGACGCACGACGATCAACGACAGGGCGCCGGCGAGTCCATCGTTGTCACTCGGAGAGGTCACAGATAAAGAGTAGTTTGCTCGAAGCAATAAATTGGCGGTCTTGCTCGGAGATGAGGACGTTCGGACTACACGCGCGCCGGATTCTTCCCGATCATCAACCCACCAGGTGGGAGATGGGCGCCCGTGCGAAGTAGGCGACGAACACCGCGGCCACTCCCCACAGCAGCGGGTGGACCGATCGCGCCTTGCCCGCGGCGGTGGCCATCACCACCCAGGTGATGAATCCGACGCCGATGCCGTTGGCGATCGAATAGGTGAACGGCATCGTGACGATCGTCAGGAAGGTGGGCAGGGCGTACTCGAACTTCATGAAGTCGATGGTGCGGACCTGCGAGATCATCAGCGCTCCGACGATGACCAGGGCGGGCGAGACGGCCTCGGACGGGATCACCTCGTAGAGCGGGGTGAGGAACATCGCGATCAGGAACAGCACGCCGGTCACGACATTGGCCAGGCCGGTGCGGGCGCCCTCGGCGATACCGGACGCCGACTCGACGAAGACGGTGTTCGACGACGACGACGCGACGCCACCGGCGATCGCTCCTGTCCCCTCCACCACCAGCGCCCTGCCGATGCCCGGCAGGTTGCCCTTCTCGTCGGCAAGTCCGGCTTCGCGGCCCAGGCCGGTCATGGTGCCCATGGCGTCGAAGAAGTTCGACAGCACCAGCGCGAAGACGAACACCGAGGCAGCCAGTACCCCGATCCGGGTGAACGCGCCGAACAGGTCGACGTCGCCGACCAGACTGAGATTGGGCAGTCCGCCCAGCGAATCGGGCATCTGCGGTACCGACAGCGACCACCCGCTCGGATTCTTGGCGCTCGAGCCGAGGTGGAGCACGGATTCGCAGATGATCGAGGCGACGGTGGTGAGCACGATGCCGATGAGCAGACCGCCGGGCACCTTGCGGACCACCAGGACGCCCATCAGGAGCACCCCGATGACGAAGATGAGGGTGGGGACCGTGGTGATGGAATTGTCGGTGCCCAACTGGACGGGCACGGTGGTGCCGGCCGCGTCGGGAACGCGTTTGACGAATCCCGCGTCGACGAAGCCGATGAAGGCGATGAAGCATCCGATACCGGCGGCGATGGCCGCCTTGAGCTCGGCCGGAACGGCGTTGAAAACGGCTGTGCGGAAGCCGGTGACGGCGAGTAGCACGATGATGATGCCGTCGATCACCACCAGCCCCATCGCCTCGGGCCAGGTGACCTCGGGTGCGATGGTCACCGCCAGCAGGCTGTTGATGCCCAGACCGGTCGCGATCGCGAAGGGATAGTTGGCGACGAGCCCGAAGATGATCGACATGACCCCGGCCACCAGCGCGGTGACCGCGGCGACCTGTACGAGCGGAAGTACGTTGCCTACTACGTCGGCGTTCTTCGGTTCGCCCGGAATGCCGCCGATGACAATCGGATTGAGCACCACGATGTAGGCCATCGTGAAGAACGTGACGAGGCCCCCGCGGAACTCCCGGCCGACGGTGGAGCCGCGCTCGCTGATGCGGAAGAACCGATCGAGGGCACCGCCGCCCACGGAGCCGGACGCGGGGGCGGTGGCGTCGGCCTCGGTGGCCGGCTTGGTGGGCTCACTCGACGAATCGTTGGGCACACCGGAAAGCTACCCTGAGGCCATGGCCGACGCAGCCGACATTCCGCAACTCCCCCGCGCCCTGCGCGCACCCGAGCCGGTGATCGCGGTCGGGATGATGGCCTGGCTGGTGGCCACGATCGTCGTGTGGATCACCGGCTGGGGTGATGACCGCACGCTCGCGGTCTGCCTGGTGGGCCTCGCCGTGGGTGTGCTGGGCACGACGATCTTTCTCGTCCAGCGCGCCGCGGCAAGGCGGGGTGATCGCACCGCACAGCGCGGGCTGGACTGAGCGCACGGGCTGTTCGAGACCCGACGCAGCCGATCGGCCGACCCGGTCAGTGGGTCCCGGTCAGTGGGTCCCGGGCAGGTCGGCGGCCCCGCGAGGTCGGTGGGGCGCGGCCAGTTCGGTGTCGAGGTGTTCTTCGCTGGCCGCCCACGACGCGAGCAGTCTGAGTCCGTCCGCGGTGGGTGTGCCGGCCGCGGCCGTGTAGACGTTGAGCTGCAGCCCGGGTTCCGATGGCAGTTCCATGCCCTCGAAGTCCAGGTCGAGTTGCCCGACGGCGGGGTGGCGGAGCCGTTTGCGGCCGCTCCGATGGAACCGGACGTCCTGGGAGGCCCATCGACGGCGGAAGACCTCGCTTCGAGTGGACAACTCGCCGACGAGTTGGATCAGCTCTTGATCGTGCGGGTCGCGTCCGGCCTCCAGACGCAGCATCGCCGCCGCATCGGCGGCGATTCTGTCGTAGTCGACGAAGAACTCTGCTGCCTCGGCTGGGTGCAGATAGATGAATCGGGTGGTGTTGGCCGGGCGTCGCGGATCGGCAAGTATCGGCGAATAGAGTGCTCGGGCAAGCTGATTCATGGCAATGATGTCGTGTCGGCCGTTCCGGATCCAGGCCGGGGCATCGGTGATGGCGTCGAGGAGTTGCCGCAGCGGTGGGCGGATGGTCGCGTTGGCCGTCCGTGAACGTCGGCGTCGGGAGCCGGAGTCCGATTGTCGCGCCAGGGCGTGCAGGTGTTCACGTTCGGCGTCGTCGAGTTGCAGCGCGTCGGCGAGCGCGGCCAGGACACCGTCCGATGCGCCTGCCAGACTTCCCCGTTCCATCCGGACGTAATAGTCCACCGACACCCCGGCCAGCAGCGCGACCTCCTCGCGCCGCAGTCCCTTGACGCGGCGGTTGCCGCCGTAGGCGGGCAATCCCGCCTGATCCGGCGTGATCCTCGCCCGTCGCGAGCTGAGGAACTCGCGGATCTGGATGCGAAGGTCTGCGCTCACCATGAAATCCAGGGTAGGCACCGAACCCGGCGCGCGGGAGGCACTGCCAGTACCTGGAACAGCAGTGACTCCCCCTCGGGCCGCGGCTGCGGTGAACTGAAGTCATGAAAGCCATCTACATGTACGGCGCCGGTGATGTCCGGGTCATCGACGTCCCCGATCCCCGCATCGAACAGCCAAACGACGCGCTGGTGCGCGTGGTCCGCGCCTGTGTGTGCGGCAGCGACCTCCACCCGTTCCACAGCATGCCCGATACCCCGGAGGGGGCGTCCATGGGCCACGAGTTCATCGGCGTGGTGGAGGAGGTGGGCGCCGACGTCTCCACGCTGAGTGTCGGCGACTTCGTCATCGCGCCGTTCGCCGTCTCGTGCGGGACGTGCGAGTTCTGCCGCGAAGGCCTGCAGACGTCGTGTCTGCGTGGGGGATTCTGGAACGACGCAGCCCTGGGCACCGCCGGTGCGCAGGCCGAGGCCGTTCGGGTGCCGTTCGCCGACGGAACGCTGGTGCCCGTACCGGTGGACGAGAGCGCCGACGATGCGCTACTCGCCTCACTGCTGACCCTCTCCGACGTCTACGGCACCGGCTGGCACGCCGCGGTGCGCGGCGGTGTGACAACCGGGAGCGTGGTCACCGTGATCGGCGACGGGGCCGTGGGACTGCTGGCAGTTCTCTCGGCTCGCCAACTCGGTGCGCAGCGCATCATCCTGATGGGCCGGCACCGAGCCCGGACCGACCTGGGCCGGCGGTTCGGTGCCACCGAGGTCGTGGCGGAGCGCGGCGACGAGGGCATCGCGCGGGTCCGCGAACTCACCGGAGGCCTGGGCAGCCCCGTGGTGATAGAGGCCGTCGGACATCGACCGGCCTACGACCAAGCCGTTGGCATCGTACGTGCCGGAGGTGTCATCAGCCGCGTCGGGGTACCGCAATACGCCGACGCGCCAATCGGTTTCGGCTCGCTTTTCGGACCCAACGTCACGCTCACCGGCGGCCCGGCACCGGTGCGGGCCTACATCGATGGCCTCCTTCCCGCCGTGCTCGATGGCACGGTCACGCCTGGTGAGGTGTTCGACCGGACGGTGTCGCTGGCCGACACCCCGAAGGCATACGCGGCGATGGATGCCCGCGACGCCCTCAAGGTGGCCGTACGCCCGTGAGCAGCGACGTCTGAAGCAGAGACAACAGAGAGGATCTTGCGATGAAATACCGACCACTCGGTCGTACCGGTGTTCAGGTCAGTCCGCTGTGCCTGGGCGCAATGATGTTCGGCCCCTGGGGAAACGACGACGAAGAGGACTCCATTCGCATCATCCGGGCCGCCCTGGACGCGGGCATCAACTTCGTCGACACGGCCGATGTCTACTCCGCGGGGGTGTCCGAAGAGATTGTCGGGAAGGCGCTCGCCGGTCGGCGCGACGACGTGTTCCTGGCGACGAAGTTCTTCATGCCCATGGGCGATGACCCGAACCACGGTGGAGGCTCTCGCCGGTGGATCATGCGGGCCGTCGAGGATTCGTTGCGGCGCCTGCACACCGACCACATCGACCTGTACCAGGTGCATCGGCCCAGTGCCGACACCGACATCGACGAAACCCTGGGCGCGCTCACCGACCTGGTCCATCAGGGCAAGGTGCGCTATATCGGATCGTCGTCGTTCTCGGGTTCGCAGATCGTGGAGGCCCAGTGGGTCGCCGCGGACAACCGGCTGTCCCGGTTCGTGACCGAGCAACCTCCGTATTCGATTCTGGTCCGCGGCATCGAGGAGGATGTGTTGCCCGCCGTCGGTCGCCACGGCATGGGAACGCTGACCTACAGTCCCCTGGCCGGTGGATGGTTGTCGGGACGATGGCGTAAGGGGACGTCGTCGGCACCCACCTCGTCTGCCCGCCCGAGCGCACGTTTCGACATGTCGGTGGCGAAGAACCAGCGCAAGCTCGACATCGTCGACGAGCTCGCCCACCTCGCGGAGCAGAGCGGAATCACGTTGATCGACTTGGCGATTGCGTTCGTGCTCAATCATCCCGGCGTCACCGCGGCGATCGTCGGTCCACGCACCATGGCGCAACTCGACGCCTACCTGCCGGCTGCGGACGTCACACTCTCGACCGACGTGCTCGACCGAATCGACGAACTCGTCGCACCCGGCGTGACGGTCAATCCCGACGACAACAGTTACGGCGCTGTCGAACTCACCCCGAGTGCTCGCCGCCGTGGCGGCACCCGGGAATAGCGTTGGTTCCCGGCAGCAGCACTACCCACGACCAGGAGAACACGACATGATCCTCGACAAGCGTCACCCGACCACGAAGAATCCCGCAGAGCAGTTCACCGGAGATGTGTGGCTCGATCCCATCGCCTCGCCCCGCGATCCGGGCCAGAAGATGGTTGTCGCCAAGGTGCTGTTCGCTCCCGGCGCCCGCACCGCCTGGCATAGCCATGCATTGGGTCAGACCCTGCACATCTTGCGGGGAGTGGCGTGGGTGCAGTCCCGCGGCGGCGAAAAGGTCCACGTCCTCCCCGGGCAGACCGTGTATTGCCCTCCCGGTGAGGAACATTGGCATGGCGCAAGCAACGACTCGTTCATGGAGCACCTGGCAATGCTCGACACCTGCACCGACGACCCTGCCTCGACAACCACGTGGCTTGAGCACGTGACCGACGAAGACTACCTGGCATGACGTGACGACAAGCCCGGCGCATCTCGGACGAGAACGCGGGCGTGATCGTTCGTCGGCCCGGATGAAATGCGAGAACGAGCTTTGTCGGTGGCCTCTTGTGGCGTGGTTGCAAGGCACCCCCAACATCAGACACACCGGCACAGAAAACGTTGCAGTCCAACATCATCCATCTCGACCAACGCCGCCGCGCACGGGCGCACACCGACCCGCCCGGCGACTGATGGGCGACAGAACACAAATGCCTTACGCCTACCGCTACCGAGGCGCCCCAACGGGATCGGTGACCTGCAAGCCCAGGTGTTCGGCGACGTTCTTCATCCTCGCGTCGTGTGTGGCCACCGTCACCGGCTCCCCGATCAGCAGTGCAGTGGACAGGTGCAGTGCATCAAGGGTCTTGACGTGCCGCTCGATGGACTCGGCGACGACGTGCGTTGTCCGGGTGATGTCAAGCAACCCAACGCGATCGAGCAGCGGTGTCGCATCCGCGGGCGGCCTGCCGTCGCGCCGCAAGACCCCGATCACCTCGGTGCGCAGCAGCCGTGACGAGACGAATGTCGTCCCCGGCGACTGCATCCACGATTGCAGCCTCTCACGATCGGGCACATCCAGGATCGTGCGCAGCGCCACCGACGAGTCGAGGTACACCAATGCTGCTGCCACGGATCAGTGATCTCCACGCATCTCGTCGAGAAGCGCATCGACCTCGGCAGCTGTATACGTTGGCCCGCCCGGACGCTCGGGCCACGGAGCAGGATCGGCGGCCGTTGGCGTGTAGCGCCCTTCACGTTCGAGCCGGGCCAGCATCGCCTCCCCGTCGACGACTGCGCTGAGCCGCCACCGCGGCCTGCCCCGCTCGGTCACCACGACATCCTCGGTGTCGGTGACCTGGTCGAGAACGGCCGCGGTCTGCTGGTTGAGTTCGCGCTTGGTGATCATGCGCACGGAGCAGTTGTACTACCTTTGTCAAGACATCGGCTCTTTCAGAGACTGGCTCTTTCAGACACCGTCAGCGCCAGGCCGTTGACACATCGGCCGCAGTGAATGTACGTTCATTCACCATGAGGCGACGATCACCGTCGCGGAGTAGAGCAAGGAAGGCAGCGACATGGACTACGAGGACATCGACTACACCGTCGAGGGACCGACCGCGATCATCACGATGAACCGGCCGCACCGCTACAACGCGTTCCGGGCGAAGACGGTCGAAGAGATGATCAACGCCTTCCGCCGCGCATGGGCAGATCCCGGCGTGCAGGCGGTGATCCTCACCGGTGCCGGGGAGAAGGCGTTCTGCACCGGCGGCGACGTCAAGCAGCGCGCCGAGACCGGCGACTACGGACCCAGCGAGAGCGGCATGTTCGAGATCGGCAACCTGCACAAGACCATCCGCGACATCCCCAAACCCGTGATCGCGGCGGTTAACGGACTGGCCATCGGCGGTGGACACGTGCTGCACGTGCTCTGCGATCTCACGATCGCCGCCGACACCGCGCGATTCGGTCAGTCGGGGCCCAAGGTCGGCTCGTTCGACGCCGGCTTCGGGTCGGCCTTTCTCGCCCGCATCGTGGGTGAGAAGCGGGCGCGCGAGATCTGGTACCTGTGCCGGCAGTACGACGCGGAGACCGCCGAGCGATGGGGCCTGGTGAACTGGGTGGTTCCGGCCGCCAACCTCCTCGACGAGGCGAAGAAGATCGCCGCGGAGATCGCCGAGAAGTCGCCCACCACACTGCGTTTCCTCAAGCAGAGCTTCAACGCCGACACCGATCATCAGGCCGGACTCTCCAACATGGCGATGAGCGCTCTCGACCTGTTCACCCACTCCCCCGAGGGACTCGAGGGCGCCACCGCGTTCGCCGAGAAGCGCGCCCCGCAGTTCAACCAGTACGTCGGCGTCTGAGCCGACCCGCACCCGACCACCGAGGAGAATCCATGAGCAGCAACAGCATCGCCGTCGTCACCGGCGCCGGATCGGGCATCGGCAAGGCCATCACCCTCGCCTTCGCCGAGCAGGGCACCACCGTCGTGGCCGCCGACCTCGACCTCGACGCCGCCAAGCGCACCGCCGAATCGAGTCCCGCCATCGTGCCGATGGCCGTCGACGTCGCCGACCGCGTCACCGTCGACGCGCTGCGCGACGCGGTGAACGCCGAGGTCGGCGTCCCCGACATCCTGGTCAACGCCGCCGGGTGGGACCGCACCGACCAGTTCCTCAACGCCACCACCGAATTCGCGGAGAAAGTGGTCGCGATCAACTACCTCGGACCCGTGCACATGGCCAGCGCATTCCTGCCGGGCATGGTGGAGGCCGCCAAGACCGACGGCTGGCGGGGCGGCCGGGTGATCAACCTCGCCTCCGACGCCGGCCGGGTGGGCAGCGCCGGCGAGAGCATCTACGCGGGCGCCAAGGGCGGCGTCATCGCACTGAGCAAGTCCCTCGCACGCGAGATGGCGCGGCACCAGATCACCGTGAACGCCGTCTGCCCCGGGCCCACCGACACACCGTTGTTCCAGGCCCAGCCCGACAAGCTGAAAGAAGCTCTGGTCAAGGCGATTCCGTTCCGCCGGCTCGCACGGCCCGACGAAGTGGCCGCCCCCGTCCTGTTCTTCGCCTCGCCCGCGGCGTCGTTCATCACCGGACAGGTGATCAGCGTCAGCGGCGGCCTCACCATGGCGGGATGAGGTGTGTCATGAGTGACGTCTACGACGCACACCAGTACCGCGAGTTCTTCACCCGCGAGTTCACCTACCTGAACGGCTTCCGCCGCAACGTGTCCCGGTATGCCGACGCGATCGCGATCATCGATCCCGACACCGGAACCGAATGCACCTACGCCGAACTGGGCCGTGCGGTGGACGCCATCGCCGCGGGTCTCGTGCAGCGCGGCGTCGCCGATGGCGACGTGGTGGGCTACCAACTGTTCAACGGCACCGAGTTCGCCAAGCTCTACCTGGCCACCCAGGTGGCGGGCGCGGTGGGCTCACCCGTCAACTTCCGCCTCGCAGCGGGCGAGACCGCCGTCATTCTCGACGTCAGCCGGCCGCGGGTCTACGTCTACGACACCGACCTGACACCGATGGTCACCGAGGCCATCACCCGCGCCGATCACACCCCGGCATTGTTGGTGGGGGTGGGCACCGGAGACCTGGTGGACCACCCGGCGTCCATTCGGTTCGACGAGCTCCCCGACGCCTCTGCCCCGGTTCCGTCGACCGAGCGCGGCATCTTCGACGAGACCACCCGCCTCTACACGTCGGGCACCACCGGCATGCCCAAGGCGGTACCGATGAACAGTGCGATCGAGATCTTCTCCGCGCACGACGTCATCATGCACTTCCCGCTGACGCCCGAGGACCGCACGCTCAACATGACCCCGTGGTTCCACCGCGGCGGACTCTATTGTGCCGGGCCCAATCCCACGTTCTACCTGGGTTCCTCGCTGGTACCGATGCGCACCTTCGACGCCGACACCACCCTGGACTGGGTGGAGCTCCACCGTCTCACCTTCCTGATCGGTGCGCCCACCAACCTGGCGATGCTCGCGGCAGCGCAGCGGCAACGCCCCCGCGACTTGTCGAGCCTGCGCGGCATCGTCACGATGGGGGCTCCGCTCGAACGCGACGCGGCGCTGCTGTACCAGGAGGTGCTGACCCCGCGGATCTTCAACGGCTACGGCAGCACCGAGGGATTTTGGAACACCTTCCTGCGGCCCACCGACCTGCCCGAGCACGCGGGTACCGCCGGACGCGCCTGCATCGACGACGACGTCCGTGTGGTGCGCGTGCACGACGACGGTCATCTCGCCGACCCCGACGAGGTGGTGGCCCGCGACGGCGACGAGGTGGGCGAGGTGATCATCCGATCACCCAAATGCGCTGCGGCGTACTTCGACTCACCCGACCAGGAGAAGGCGAAGTATCACGGCAGCTGGCTGCACATCGGCGATCTGGCGACCTGGGACGCCCAGGAGTTCGTCACGATCGTCGGACGCAAGGACGACATGCTGATCTCCGGCGGCGAGAACGTCCACCCGGTCCAGGTCGAGGAAGCCCTCAACGGACACCCGTCGGTGATCGACTCGCTGGTGGTCGGCGTCCCCGACGAACGGTGGGGTCAGATCGTGGTGGCCTACATCGTCACCGACGAGGCCGCCCCGGCCACCGCCGAGGAACTCGACGACTACTGCCGCGATCATCCGATGCTGTCGCACTTCAAGCGACCGCGCGCCTACCGGTTCGTCACCTCGCTTCCCGTATCGGCCACCGGAAAGAAGCTGCACTACAAGGCCAGTCAGAACGCCGCGGCCGATATGGCCGCCGGTGCGTTCACCTCTCCCGAGCACCTGTCCACCTCCACCTCCCAGGGAGCCGCCCGATGAGCACCACCACCTCGACCGCCGCCTTCTCCGCCATCGACCCCCTCAACATCGACCTCGGCTACTCCGACGACGAACTCGCCGTCCGCGATGCCGTCCGCGGGTTCCTGGGCGACCACGTCACCCCGCACATCGCCGACTGGTTCGAGGCCGGCAGCATCCCGATCGCCCGCGACCTGTTCAAACAGTTCGGGCAGCTCGGTGTGCTCGGGATGCATCTCGACGGATACGGTTGCGGCGGTTCGTCATCGGTGCACTACGGCCTGGCCAGCCTGGAACTCGAGGCCTGCGACTCGGGCATCCGCTCGATGGTGTCGGTGCAGGGCTCGCTGGCCATGTTCTCCATCTACAACAACGGCAGCGAGGAACAGAAGACCCACTGGCTGCCGTCGATGGCCGAGGGCACCACCATCGGATGCTTCGGCCTCACCGAGCCCGATGCCGGGTCGGATCCGGCGTCGATGAAGACCAGGGCCCGACGCGACGGCAGCGACTGGATTCTCGACGGCCGCAAGATGTGGATCACCAACTCCCCCATCGCCGATGTTGCGGTGGTGTGGGCGCACACCGATGACGGTGTGCGGGGTTTCATCGTGCCCACCGACACACCGGGTGTGACCACCCCGGAAATCAAGCACAAGCTGTCGCTGCGGGCGTCGACCACCGGTGAGATCGTGCTGGACAACGTTCGGCTTCCGGCCGACGCACTGATGCCCGGCAACGCCGACCTGCACAAGGGCAACGGCATCAAGGCCCCGCTGTCGAGCCTCACCGAGGCTCGCTACGGGATCATCTGGGGATCGATCGGCGCCGCCCGCACCGCTTGGCAGGCCGCGGTCGACTACGCCTCAGCGCGCACCCAGTTCGGTCGGCCCATCGCCGGTTTCCAACTGACACAGGCGAAGATCGCCGACATGGCCGTCGAACTGCAGAAGGGACAACTGCTCGCCTATCACCTGGGCCGGCTGAAGGATTCGGTCGGGCTGCGTCCGGATCAGGTGAGCTTCGGCAAACTCAACAACACCCGCGAAGCCATCAAGATCTGCCGTACGGCCCGTACCATTCTGGGCGGCAACGGGATCTCCCTGGAGTATCCGGTGATCCGGCATATGGTGAACCTGGAGTCGGTGCTGACCTACGAGGGCACTCCCGAAATGCATCAACTCGTGCTCGGCCAGGCATTCACCGGTCAGAACGCGTTTCGCTGAAGGTCTCGATACGCGGACTCGCTCCGCTCGCCCGCCACTCGACCAGCGACAATACGCGGACTCGCTCCGCTCGCCCGCTACTCGACCAGCGACAAGAGGAACAATGAGCTCACTCACACACGACATCGAACACCGTCAATTCCGCGACACCGCAGCACGTTTCGTCGCCGAACAGATCACGCCCGCGCACGAGGCGTGGGAGGAGTCCGGTCAGTGGGACCGCACCCTGTTCACCGAGGCCGGCAAGAACGGACTCCTCGGGTTCGAGGTGGCCGAGGAGTTCGGCGGTCCCGGCGTCGACGACTTCCGGTACAACGCGATCCTCATCGACGAGATCGCACGCACCGGCGCGGCGGCCGAGGCGATCGCGTTCTCTCTGCAGAACGACGTGGTGCTCCCGTATCTCACCGAACTGACCACCGACGAGCAGAAGGCCCGCTGGTTGCCGGGCGTGGTGGCCGGCGAGACGGTGCTCGGTATCGCGATGACCGAACCGGGCGCGGGCAGCGACCTGACCGGCATCCGGACGTCGGCGGTCCGCGACGGCGACCACTACGTGGTCAACGGCTCCAAGACGTTCATCTCCAACGGCCGCAGCGGCGACCTCTTCGTGGTGGCCACCCGCACCGGCCCCGACAAGCACAAGGGTCTGACCCTGCTCGTCGTCGAGGCGGACACACCCGGATTCCATCGCGGCCGCAAGCTGGACAAGATCGGGTTGCACGCCCAGGACACCAGCGAACTGTCCTTCGAGAACATGCGGGTTCCGGTGACCAACCGCCTCGGTGAGGAGGGGCAGGGTTTCTATCAACTCGTGCGCAACCTGCCGCAGGAACGGCTGTCGCTGTCGATCGGCGCGGTGGCCGCTGCCGAGGGCGTGCTCGCTGCCACCCTGGAGTACGTCAGGGAACGCACCGCTTTCGGCTCACCCATCTCGTCGTTCCAGAACACCCGGTTCGTACTCGCCGAGGTGGCCACCGAACTCGACATCGCCCGAACCTTTCTCGACGACTGCATCGCCGAACACGTCCGGGGCGAGCTGACCGCGGCGCGCGCTGCGCGGTTGAAGTGGTGGGCCACCGAACTGCAGGTCCGCACCGCCGACCGGTGCCTGCAACTGCACGGCGGATACGGGTACATGCGCGAGTATCCGGTGTCACGCGCGTTCATCGACGCGCGGATTCAGACCATCTACGGCGGCACCACCGAAATCATGAAGACGATCGTCGCCAAGGATCTCGGCATCTGACCCACTACAGTTGACCCACAACAGCGGTGAACGACAATTCACCGGGCAGCTTTCAGGAGGAACAGTGGCGAAAACGGCGGCGGCGCGATCGACGTCGGATCTCGCGGTCGAGGACGCGGTGCGCGCGGTCCGCGTCTCCTCGCGCCGCAGGCAGCTCCTCGACGCGGCGGTCGCGGTGATGGAACGTACCGGCTTCCACCAGATGTCGATGCAGGCACTCGCCGAGGAGGCACAGGTCAGCGTGGGCCTGTTCTACAAGTACTTCGGCTCCAAGGAAGACATCCTGCTCGCCGCCATCGTCGACATCCTGGAAACCTTCCGCGACCAACTGCAGCCCGCCATGGACCTCGCCGGCGACGATCCGGTGGAACAACTCATCGCGGGTTTCCGCCAGTACGCGCAGATCGTCGATGAGAACCGCGACGCTGTGGTGCTGACCTACCGGGAGAGCCGCACCCTCGACTCCGCGGGACGCGACCGCATCAAACAACTCGAGGTGGAGACGTCGGCACCGATGCGCGACGCGATCACCGCCGGCATCGCCGATGGTGTGATGCAGGCCGACGTCGACGCCGACCTCGTGGTTTTCGACCTGATGATGCTCGCGCACGGCTGGGCGCTCAAACACTGGCACTTCGCAGGGGACCGCTCGCTCGCCCAGTACGTCGACGCCCAGCTCCGGTTTGCGTTGCCCGCCATCGTGGTGCCCGACAAGCTCAACCACTACCTGGCAGATCACCGGCGATAGACCGTCGACCCGTCCGGCGGCGCGGTGGTGCTGATCAGTTTGGCGAAGCAGTGGTCACCGTCGAATCCCTGTGCGGCACACCAGCTGTTCGCTTCGGCGGGTCCGGGGAACGTGGCGGCGGCCACCGTGACCCACCAACCCTTCTCGCTGAACACGCTCCACTCGTCGCTCCACAGCAGCCGGACATCGTTGAATCTCAGTCGCAGGCGCAGGAATTCGTCGAGGATCGCGGCGTCATCCCACGTTCTGCCGTCGGCGACGAGTCCCGGTCGTTTCGAACTGAGCTGGGCCACCCAATGATTGTTCAGGTTGGCGAGAATGAAGGCGCGGTCGGCGTCGGCCTGTTGCCGGAGAGCATCGCCGGTGGTCGCGGCGAGATCGGTACCGGGAGGTAACGCTGCGCGCGCGGCGACTTGTGCCGGGGCGGGGCTGCCGGGTGCCGGGCTGGGCAGCCGGTCTGTTCCGGTCTGCGGCCCTGGATCGCACTCCACCACATAGGTGTGCCCGGTCGACGCGGTGCCGCCAGTCTGCGTCCCCAGCGTGTCGGGCAGCCGGAAGAAGCTGCCGGGCGGATAGGTGAGGTCCATGGTGATGGACCCGCCGTCACCCGACGACGGCTCCGGGATCGCCGCGGGTGTGCGGGAGAAGTCGAACACACCGGCTGCCACCAGGTGCCCGGCGTCGCTGATGGAGATGCTCGTTTGCGGCCCGGACAGCACATCGCCATGTGGACACTTGGCGGTCACCTTCATCGTGACCACCAGGCCGCCGGTCGAGGTACGGAACTGCTGCGGAGTGAAGATGGGCGGCGTACCGCAGCGGGTCACATACGAATCGCCTCCCTTGGTGCCGCCCGACGACGCGGTCGGTGCTCCGGGAACGGTGGCCGGGCCGCCGGTGGGCGTCAGTCCCGTGATGGCGGCTCCCGACGCGGCGACGAGGTTGCCGCCGGAAGCGACGACTTGGGGCGGCAATAATGAGGTGGATCCGTCCAGCCCCGTATTGCCGATGTCGCCGGCGGCGAGTGCCCATGCCGGAGTGCCGGTGCGCAGGTCGAGCGCGGTCACGCCACCGTCGCCGGTGCCGACGACGAACCTCGTGCCGTCGGTGGTCCCGCTGCCGCTGTATCCGGAGTTCACCGGGGCGGTCCACAACTGTCTGCCGGTGGCGGTGTCGGCCGCGACCACACGGTCGTTGAGGCGCACCACCGTCTGCGTCTGGTCCACCACGCTCAGCGACGCACCACCCTCGGAGCCGAGTGGGGTCGCCGTCCATGTCGAGGAACCGGTTGTCGCCGACACGAGTCGGCCGCCGACCAGTACGAGTTGGCTCTGGTCGGGACTCGCGATCTCCGGCGCGGAGACTTCCCGCCCGGCGATCTCGGTGGTGGACCCGTCGGGGTGGACAACGGTGACCGGCCCGTACGTGGGTCCACCGACGCCGTCCGGATCTCCGACGACCACCGCGATCGAGCCGTCGGGCAACCGTTCCAGAGTTGCCGAGCCGGGCCTGTTGAGGATCTCGTGGCCGTCACGGGCAGAGATCACCACCACGTTGCCGCCGCCACTGGCATACAGTGCCGGGGTCGCGGTCACCGCGGAGGAATCACCGGCGGGCATGCCGTCGGGAAGGGTGAACCGCTTGGTCCATTCGACGCCCTTGGGTGTCAGCTTGGTGATACTCAGGCTGCCGTCGGTGAATGACCGCAAGAACGCCGCATCACCGTTGTAGGCAACTGCGTAACTCCCCGAGGACGCCGGCACGTTCGCCAGCGCGTGGCCGTCGGTGGTGTCGACAAAGGTCACCGAAGTGTCGTCGTAACAGGCGATGCGATGGTCGACGATCGTGTCGGCACATCCCTTGAACTGTTTCTGCGCCCTCCAGGTGTTGCCGTTGTGCGCGTCAATGCCGACCAGCTGGTGGCCACCGGTGCCACCTGCACCCATCTGGCCCACCATGGTGAGGATCATGGCGTCGTCACGGACCGTTCCTGCGCTGAGGTACTGATTTCGCGAGGGATCGACGGAGATGAAGCGGTCGCCGCCGAACTGCGTCGCCGACACCTTCCACCCGGCAGTCGGGGCCGTCGGAAACGCCCCGCTCAGCTGCCCGGCGAGCAGCTTGCCCGCCGAGGACTCGTCGGACGAACGATGCGTCCACCACACTCCCGCCACCGCGACGATCGCGATCACCAGCAGCACCGCCACGGCACCGAGAATCCACGGAACGATCCCGCGCCGGCGCGGAGGCCCGGATGATGGCGATGGGGAGGAAAGCGCGGGTCCGTAACCGGGCATCTCCCCCCGCTGCATCGGAATCCCCGCCATCGTCGGCTGATATGCGGGATCGCCGGGGCGGGGACTGTATTGCCAGCCCCCGGAGGGCGGACCGGGGTTCACCATCGCTCAATTACATCCGACGCGCAGCGGCGTCAGATGTCACCCGAACGGATCAATTGTCGACCGAACGAGTCGACGATCGGGGCCACCACCGGGCCGGCACCGCGGCGCACAGCGCCACGAAAAGCGCACCCAACACCCACCCGGCGATCACGTCGGTCATCCAGTGCACCCCGAGGTAGATACGCGTGAGTCCGACGAACACCGAGAGCACCGGCGCCAGGGCGAGCCACCACGGATGCTCGCGTACCCCGTCGACGAGCCGATAGGCCACCACCGCCAGCAAGCCGAACACGACCATCGTCATCATCGCGTGCCCGGAGGGAAACGAGTAGGTCTCGATGTGCAGCAGACGGTCGTCGCGCGGCGGTCGGGCCCGCGCGACAAGGTGTTTGAGCGCCACCATGAGGCCGTAGCCGACGAGCGACCCCACCACGAGGAACACCGACTCCACACGGTGGCGCCGGATACCGAGGGCCACCGCGACCACAGCCACCACAACGGCCAGGGTCACCGTGTTGCCCAACAGCGTGCCGACATGCGCCAGGGTGGTCCACGGCTCGGCGCGGTGGTCCACCACCCAGTCGGTGACGGCACGGTCTGCCCCGACGATAGGGACGATCATCGCCTGCTGCACACGTCGACTATCGCGCGGCCAGGGCCCGGCTGATCACCAGACGCTGAATCTGGTTGGTGCCCTCGAAGATCTGCGTGATCTTGGCCTCCCGCATGAAGCGCTCCACCCGGTAGTCACGTGTGTACCCGTACCCGCCGAACACCTGCACGGCGTCGGTGGTGACCTTCATCGCGGCGTCGGTGGCGACGAGTTTCGTGGTGGCCGCCGCGCGCGAGTACGGACGACCGGCGTCGCGGCGCCGGGCGGCGTCGAGGTAGGTGGCCCGCGCCGAGTCGACGGCGGCGGCCATGTCGGCGAGCAGAAAACCGAGGCCCTGATGGTCGATGATCTTGCGGCCGAACGTGGTTCGTTGCTGCGCGTAGTCCACCGCGGCGTCGAGTGCCGCCTGTGCCAGCCCGGTGGCCACGGCGGCGATGCCGAGTCGGCCGGAATCGAGTGCGGAGAAGGCGATTTGGAGACCTTGGCCTTCGTCGCCGAGTCGGCGCTTCGCGTCGACGAATGCGTCGTCGTAGGTCGCCGACGTCGTGGGCACGGCGGCCAGCCCCATCTTCTCCTCGGGCTTGCCGAAGCTCAGGCCTGGGGTGTCGCGGGCCACCAGGAAACACGAGATGCCCTTCGAGCCGTCACCCGACCGTGCGAACAGGTTGTAGACGTCGGCGATGCCCCCGTGCGTGATCCAGGCCTTGGCACCGTTGACCGAATAGCCGCCCTCGACTGGTGACGCCTTGCAACCCAGGGCGGCGGCGTCGGAGCCGGCCTGCGGCTCGGACAAGCTGTACGCGCCGATCAGCTTGCCCTCCAGCAGGTCTGGAAGCCATTGCTGCTTCTGCTCTTCGGTGCCGAAGGAGAACAGCGGATGACAGGCGAGTCCGTGCACACTGGTCGCCACCGCGACCGACGCCCAGCGGGCGCCGAGTTCTTCGAGCACCTGCAGATAGACCTCGTACGGCTGTCCGCCGCCTCCCCACTCCTCCGGATACGGCAGACCGAGCAGTCCGGCCTCACCCATCTCCGCGAACAGTCCGTCGGGATAGCGCTCGGCCTTCTCGTACTCGTCGACGATCGGCAGGAACCGCTTGTCGGCGAAGTCCCTGGCCAGAGCAATGAGATCGTGCGCCTCATCGGTGGGCAGCAATCGGTCGACGGGCATGACGTTCCTCCGAACGAGTAACTTCCTTGGTACTGGAGTATGCCAGATAGTACTATCACCGGTGTTCGCGCACCAGAGACAACCCGGGATGTGGCCCATGAGCAGCGGATTCGCCACGCAACGCCAAAGCGACCTCTTCGACGAGCTTCTGGCGCTGATACTGGCCGAAGGTTTCGCCCATCTCGGCATCGCCGACCTCGCCGCGCGCCTGCACTGCTCCAAATCGACGCTGTACACGCTCGCCGACAGCAAGGAACAACTCGTCACCAGGACGGTGACCCACTTCTTCCGCACCGCCACTGAGCGGGTGGAAGCGCAGGTGTCCAGAGCCGACGATGCCCGCGCTGCCGTACTCACCTACCTCACCACGGTCGGCGACGCGCTCACCCCCGCCTCCGAACAGTTCATGACCGATCTGAACGCGTTCACCCCGACCCGTGAGCTCTACGCCCAGAACACCGCGGCTGCCGCACGGCGGGTGCGTGAACTGATCGTCGCCGGCGTGGCCGCGGGCGAATTCCGCGACGTGGACGCCGCATTCGCCGGGGATCTGGCCGCCACGATGATGAGCCGAATCCAACGACGCGAGGTCGCCGCGACCACCGGGCTCGACGACGCGCACGCCTACCGGCAGCTCGCGTCGATCCTCATGCACGGGATCGACGCGGAGCAGAACTGCGCTGCCTGACCCGCGAGTTCTCGGTGATTTGCCAGCGCCGCAGCGCTTCCCGCGGCCCGTCTCGGTTCCCGCGAGTGGTCGACGGACCGCGGGAGCAGAGACGGTCCGCGGGAAGGGTCAGAGTGTGTGGCCGACGGCCGTCCCGCGGCGGCGCAAATGCGTGATGCCCCGGTCGTCGACCCACCAGTCGACGGGGACGGTGCGTTCGTCGTCGCCGTGCCGGACCCGCACGGTCAGGATGTCGTGCAACCGCACCTCGCCGCGCTGCGGACGCCGTCCGGTGAGCACCCCGAACAACACCGCCTCGGTCACCGATCCCGTGGCCGCGGACCCCTCGCCGTCCACCTCGGCTGCGGCTGCCTCGGAAGCGATCGGCACGTCGAGGATCTCGGCGAGCAGTTCGGCGTCCGCATGCTCCGTCGCGCCCATCACCACCATCTCGCCGGGGTCGAACACCTGCACCCACCACGGTTCGTCGATCACGACGGCGGCCTCCGACGTGCCACCCGACACGACGCGAATCCGTTCGGGGACAGCGAGATCCGCAGGATCGAACACGCCGCGTCGTGCGGCCGCGACGATCACCGCATAGACCTCTGCGGCGGTTCCGGCGCTCACCGTCCGCTGCGGGTCGCCGAGGTTGCGGAGGAGATCGTCGACGTCGGCTACCAATTCGACCGCCGAGCCGCCGAGTGCGTGGCGCAACGCATCAGCGTGCGGATGGTCGAGGACGTCGCGGACGCCGTCGAACGCGGTGTCGGCCGGGGCGCGATACCAGCCGAGCCGATGGCCGTCGATCCACGCGTGCTGACGCAACCACCAACAGGTGTATCCGTCGCGCCGTGCGAGCAGTGGCGCCAGCGCCTCGTCGGTGGCGAGCAGCGTGAGCGCATCGGCCCAGCGATCCTCGTCGACGAGATCCAGATCACGCACCGCGGCAAGGGTTTCGGGTGGCTCGGGGCGCTCGTCCCACCACTGCTCCTCGTCGGGCAGGTCGTGGTCGGGGGCGGTGGGCAGGTCGTCGGTGACGGTCATGAAGCCCCACCCCACGCCGATCCGGCGCAGCGCGTCGGCCCCGGCCTCCTCGATCAGATCGTCGGAGACGAGGCCGAAAGGATGGTCGTCGACCAGGACCGAGAGCAGTGGGCTGTTCGGCAGGAGCAGTTCGTCGGCCGGCCGCCAACCGCCGTCCGCGTCGGGAATGGGTAAGCCGCGCAACCAGTCCGGCACGGTGGCGTGCGGGTCTGCGCGTACCGCACCCAGGATCTCGTCGACGAGCGCACGCATGTCCGAGCCGGCGGTCCCGGAGTCATCGGGATCGTCGTCGATGCTGTCGAGACTCTCGTCGAGCGACGACACCATCTCGCGAAGGCCCGCGTCGGCCAGTGCGTCGGACACCTCGATGCGCTGCAACCCGAGTCGGTCGAGCAGCGGATGATCGGCGTCGGGATCGACGGTCGGCAGCCACCGGAGCGGCATGGGCGTGGCGATGCTCACCAAACCCCGTGCGCCCACCGACATCCGGCCGTCGGCGCGTGGCACGGGCAGTGCGGAGAGTTCCTCGGCCTCACGCGCGGTGGGCACGAGCGGGCCGAGCGCTGCGTAGAGTCGATGCCACCAGCGTGCGGGGCGATCGACCCCGATGAGGCGCTCGGCCACCTGCGCAAGCGACAGCGGGGTGACCCCGACCCGTTCGAGAGCCGGAAGATGTTGCGGTGCAGAAATATCAGGGTGTACCAGGTCGGCGAACGCGTCACTGAGAATTTCGGCGAGTTCGGTGCCCAGACCGGCGACGCACACGGCGCGCGCGGGCACCAGATCACCACCGTCGGCGCCCGGTAACCACACCGAGTCACGCAGTTGCTCGAGGATCGCCTCGGTCAGTCGCGCGTCGTCGGCGTTGCGGACCCGTTGCGGCGACGGGATGAGGAACACCCGGTCGCCCTGTTCGACGATCTGCATCAGCTCGACGTAACCCGAAGCGGCGTCGGTGATGTCGGCACTCGGATGCAAGTGCCGGCGATCGGGGGTCAATGGCAGCGTCGTGATGACGCGGCACGGCAGTCCCAGTTCGATGTCGGTGGCGGTGGGCGCGTAGAGCACATCCGGGCCGGACGGGGCGATGTGGTGGGGCCGCAGGTCGCCGAGCATGCGCGCAGCTCCGTCGGACTCGTCGGCCTCGGCCACCAGCCAACGGGTGGTGCCGTCGGACACCTCGCGCCACGACCGCACGGTGCGCGCGGAACCCTGCGGGGAGGTCTCGCGAACCACGAGCCGTCGGGCGGTGACGCGACGATCGTTGCGCGGCAGCGTGATCGGTTCCTGCTCCACCGTGAACACCCGTGCGGCCGCACCGTCGCCTACCGTGATCCCGTCGAGCGCATCGAGCGCTACCAGCAGATCGGGCACCTGCGTGGTGATCGTCTCGAGAAGCGCATCGGCATCGACATCGGGGCGGAGGTGCAGCACGACCTCGGTGGCGAAACCCTCCACCGGGCCGGCGTCGACGGGCCATGCCAGCCGCAGCAACGGCACCGCCCCACCGGTCCGATCCCGCTCGATTCCGGCGGCGCGCACGGCGTCCTCGGTCGCGGCGAGATCGAACCGGATCGATCCACTCGTCGAACGGATCTCCACCCCGTCGGCGACCGTGGCCGTCGACGTGAATCCGACACCGAAGCGGCCGATCTGGTCGCGCGCGGGCTTCTTTGCCGAGACACGCAGCGCGACAAGCGATCTGACTCCTTCAGGGGTCAGTGGTTCACCCGTGTTGGCGACGTGGAGGTCGCGCTCGTCGAGCCAGACGGCCATCCGCCCACCCGATCCGGGGTCGGCCGCCGCGGCGGCGTCGGCCGCGTTCGCCGCGAGTTCGGTGAACATGCGGTCGCGATACCCGATGGTGGTGAGGTCCGCCTCGGCGGTGTGGTCCTCACGCAAACGGGTGGGCGAGGACACCCACGCACGCAGGGTGGACTCGCGAAGGGCGCGCGTACCGAAGGGGTCGTGGGATCGGCCGTCATCGGCCGGCCCGGGTGTCACGCGCTCAGGAGGGTGCGACGATCTCGAGAATGCCGTCGTCGTAGGCCTCGTAGATCGGCGAACTGTCGCTCTTGGGCGCTTCGACGTCGGAATGTGCACCGCACCCGTATTCGGCGGACACCACCCGCGCGTCGGCGGCATATTCGTTGGCGCACGCACCGAAGGCCGCGCGCAACGACCCCGACAGCGGGATGTAGAAGCCGCAACTGTCGCAACAGAACGGCGCGGCCTGGGCCATCTCCGATCCCGGTCCGAAATCACCGTCGTACCAGCGTTGCGCCGCCTCGTCGCGGCCTTCGCGGCTCAACACACGCTTGCGACCGAGTCCGAGTTCACCGCCGGCCTGCGCGATGTCGTCGGGGTCGGTCTCCTCCGACTCGGTACGGAACTCGTCACCGGTGTCGATCTGATTCGGCACCAGGCGCACGTCGTCGGGGTCGGTGGCCAGCACGTCCCCCGGTGCCAGGTCGCCGCCGGCCACCCGGTCGGCCCACGGGATCCAGTCGGGGGCGAGCAGTGCGCCCTGCCCCGGGAGCAACGCCGTCTCGCTGACGGTGACGTGGTCGGCGTCGGGTGAAGCGGCGACCACCGCGCACCACTGCCAGCCTCGGTAGCCGACGAGGTCGGCGTCGAAGTAGTGGGCGACGGCCCACTCGCCCTCGGGAACAGCCGCGCGATGTGCGCCGGGCTGCGCTCCGTCGGCCACCAGAGCCGCCCGGGCCACCTCGGCCGCGTCGATCAACGCCTGGTTTCCGGTTGCTGCACTCACCCCACCAGTGTGCCGCATCACCGCCCCGCGCCCCTACCCCACCCGGCGCCTTCGATGAGGAACAATCGATGAGGTGATCCGATGGAGGCGGGGAAACGGGGACACCGACCGCATGCATTCGCCCACCGGCGACTCCGGGGACGCCTCCACGCGCCCGGCAGACGCCGGATACGCGCATGACGTGGGGCCGGGGCACACCGACGACCGCACCCGGCGCCGGGCGGCCGCGCATCCCGGCACGGCCAACTATCCGCCCGGTGATTCCCACTCCGGGCGCCGGAGCCATCCGGGGCGGGGCGCAGCCGGTGATGCCTATCTGCCGCCGCCGACCCGCAACCCGCACCTGCCGCCGCTCGACGACCAGACCGAGACCATCGGTGCGCGTAGCACGCGGGCGATGCCGTCGGAACCCGAGACCGATCGGCATGCGACGCAAGCGGGTGGTCCGAAGAAGATCACGGTGATGCGCGTGGCCGCGATGCGCAGTCGACAGCTCACCGGGCGCGGCGTGGACATGATCTATTCGGCGGCCACCGCCGACGGCGCCGACAAATCGGGACTCACCGCGCTGACGCTTCCGGTGATCGTGAACTTCGCGGTCGACGCCGCGATGGCCGTCGCCTTGGCCAACACGTTGTTCTTCGCGGCGGCCACCGGCGAATCGAAGACGAACGTGGCCCTCTACCTGGCGCTCACGATCGCGCCGTTCGCGCTGATCGCACCGCTGATCGGCCCGCTGCTCGACCGGCTGCAGCACGGCCGGCGCATCGCCATGGCCACCACCTTCGGCCTGCGGACCGTCCTGGCGCTGCTGATCATGAGCAATGCCAGCTGGAATTCGGTGACCGGCCAACTCCAGTACGACCCGTGGGTGCTCTATCCCTGCGCGCTGGGTCTGCTGGTGTTGTCGAAGTCGTTCGGCGTGCTCAAGTCGGCGGTCACGCCACGGGTGGTGCCGCCGAGCATCGATCTGCCGCGGGTGAATTCACGGCTGACCACCTTCGGCCTGATCGGCGGCACCATCGTCGGCGGTGCGGTGGCCGCACTGTTCGAATTGCTGCTGGGCAAGGTGTTGCCGATCCACATTCCCGGCGCACTCGCGTGGCTTGCGGTGATCTCGGCGGTCGGCGCGTACCTCTGCCTACGGATTCCGTCCTGGGTGGAGGTCACCGAAGGTGAGGTGCCGACCACCATCAGTTACCACGGTCCCGTCGACACGCCCCCTGCGCCGGTGCCGGGAGAGGCCGCCACCGACGGCCGCGGCGCGAAGGCCGCCGCCCGTGCCCGCCTCGGCGCACGGGCGATCGCCCAGACCATCCGGCAGCCGTTGGGCCGGACCGTGGTGGCCGGACTCTGGGGCAACGGGACCATCCGGATTCTCACCGGGTTCCTGACGCTCTACATCGCGTTCTACGCCAAGGCGCAAGACGCGACCCACAACAGCTGGATGCAGCTGGCACTTCTCGGTCTCGTGGGTGCGGCGGCGGGCGTGGGCAACATGATCGGCAACGGCGTGGGTACCCGACTCGAACTGTCGAATCCGCCGCGGATCGTCGTGTGGGCGACTGCCGCGTGCTTCGTGGTGGCGGTGCTGACCGCCATTTTCGGCAACATCCTGGTGGCCGCTGTTGCAGCGCTGGTGGCCTCGGGCACCAGCGCCATCGGCAAGGTATGCCTGGACTCGTCGATCCAGGACGACCTGCCCGAGCGGTCCCGGGCGTCGGCGTTCGGGCGGTCGGAGACGGTGCTGCAGCTGTGCTGGGTGTTCGGCGCATCGCTGGGGGTGTTGCTGCCGACGGCGCTGTGGATCGGGTTCACCGTGGTCGCCGTCTTCCTGGGCCTCGGACTGGTCCAGACCGTGCTGACCACCCGCGGGTCGTCGCTGATTCCCGGAATGGGAGGTCGGCGTCCCGACCATGCCGCCCCGACGGTGGCGTTCTCCGCAGCCGCGACCACCCCGTTCACCCACCCGACGCAGCGATCGTCGACCCGGCCGGGCACCGGCGCCGCGTCACCGCACACGCCCGCGACCGCACCCACCCGGCCGCAGCCGACCCACCGCGAGCCCAGACGGCACCATCACCTCGGTCCGCACCGGCCGCCGGAATCATCGAACCCGCCGGGACCACCCCATCGGCCACCGAACACCACAAGCCATCATTAGACCGTGCAACTGCGAAGCGGGGAGAAGAAGGCCATCGCCATCATCGTGGTGGTGGCGGTGCTGTTCGTGGCGGTGGTCGGCGGCACGGTGGCAGCGCTGACCGTCGGCAGACATCATGACGAGGGCCCCCACCTCCAACTCGCGGTCGGTGACCGCCTGGTGCGGGTCGAACCGTCCATCCGTTGCGACGTGTTCGGCAACAACTGCGAGCCGAAAGACTTGTCGCAGGCCACTTTCGGCCACGTCCCGGTGCCCGTCGGAGAATCCGTGCTGATGTCGGTTTCCGCCGACATCGCACGACAGCCGTGGACACTGGTCACGCAGTACGCCGACGCTCGCGGTGTGATCACCGACCCCGATCCCGAACCCGTGTACAAGAAGAGCGGCGCCACCTACACCGTGACCCTGCCCTCCACCCACGACCATGTGCTGGTCAAGATCGAGGTCAAGGTCATCTCGGCGCAGACCACGGCGACGGCGCTACCGTTCCGGGCGGTTTTCGCTGTGGACACCACACCGGAGGGCTTCGAACTCGTAGGGCCTCCGGTGGCGTGAGTCGTGCTGCCGCAGTCCGCTGGCGCGAGACGGGCAGCCCGGTGAGCGGCCCGAACGCTCAGCGATCGAGTTCGCGGGTCACCGCGCGCACGACCTCGGAGATCCGCTGCGCGGTCTTACGATCCGGGTAACGACCCTGACGCAGGTCCGGCTGGACCTTGCCCTCGAGCAGCGTGATGAGGTCGGCGACCATCCCGTGCAATTCGTCGGGGGTGTGCCGCTTGGCATCCTTGCGGGCGGCCTCACGAACGTTCTTCGCGACGCTCGGCGCCGGTTCGAGCACGGTGACAGTCAGCGCCTGCGGACCCCGGCGTCCCGCGGCGATTCCGAACTCCACGCGCTGGCCGGGCTTGAGTGACTCGACACCCTCGGGCAGCGCAGACGATCGGACGTAGACGTCCTCACCGCTCTCCTGGGAGAGGAACCCGAAGCCCTTCTCCGCGTCGTACCACTTCACCTTGCCGGTCGGCACCGTGCTCACCTTCATCTTCGTCGGACCATCACAACAAAAAGACGCCCACCCATGACTGCACCAAACAAGCCAGGAAGCAATGAGCAAGGCGTCCGCTGTTCACCATTCTAGCCAACCGCCATTCGAGCGGTCACCGGCATTACCCCCGTCGCGGGCGACGACACCGCGCACCCACCCGGACGGGTCATCTACCGTGGACATATGCGCAAGAATTCGTCCACGCGTCTGCTGCAGGTCGCCGGACTCGTGTTCGTGATCGGCCTCGTCGCCCTGATCGCGCTTTTCGTCACGCCGATCGTCGCCCACGGCGCGACGGCACCCACATTCGTGTACCTGCTGACGATGTGCGCACCGCTGGGATTCCTGCTCGGCATCGTGTTCGCGCTGCGATCGGGCCGGCGGGCGAGGTGACGTCTCGGCACGTCGAACTGGCTCCGGTCTCCGATGCCGGCGCGCTACGCCGCGCCTACAGCTGTTTTCCGACCGGGGTGGTCGCCGTGTGCTGCCGTTCCGACCACACCGCCGAGCCGATCGGCATGGCGGCCAGCGCATTCACCACCGTCTCGCTCGATCCGCCGCTGGTTTCGGTATGCGTGCAGAATTCGTCGTCCACATGGCCGCGACTGCGCGATGCCCCGGCCATCGGCGTCAGCGTCTTCGCCCATCATCAGGGCGCACTGTGCCGCCAGCTCGCCGGGCCCGCCGATCACCGGTTCGATGCCATCGAGCCCTACGGCACCGACGCGGGCGCCCTGTTCATCCCGGACGCCAGCGCACATCTGTCCTGCCACCTGCGTGGTGAGGTCCCCGCGGGTGACCACACCGTCGTCCTACTCGAGATCGATGCGTTGCGCAGCGACCCCGACGTCGAGCCGCTGGTGTTTCACGCGAGCACCTTCCGCGCTCTCGAGGCACGCCCGGCGGCTCCTGCGGAGGCACGATGACCGTCGTCGCACTGGGACTGCCCACGCTGCCGCGCGACACCGCCGATGTGCCCGCGTCCGGGCCGCTGCTCGACACCTACGGACGCGTGGCCACCGACCTGCGCGTCTCGGTGACCGACCGGTGCAATCTGCGCTGCACCTACTGCATGCCCGCCGACGGCCTGGACTGGCTGCCCGGCGCCGACCTGTTGACGACAGACGAGTTCATCCGGGTGATCACCGTGGCCGTGCGCGACCTCGGCGTACGACGCATCCGGTTCACCGGCGGCGAACCGCTGCTGCGGCGCGACCTGGAGGACGTGATCGCCGGCGTCGCCGCGTTGCCCCGGCGCCCCGAGATCGCACTCACCACCAATGGCCTCGGGCTTGCTCACCGGGCACCCGGATTGGTCGCCGCCGGACTCGATCGCATCAACGTCTCGCTCGACACCGTCGACCGCGCCCGTTTCGCCGAGATCACCCGGCGCGACCGCCTGCACGACGTCGTCGACGGCCTCGCCGTGGCGCGTGCCTGCGGACTCGCGCCCATCAAGATCAACGCCGTATTGCCCGCCCGCGCCGATCTGCAGCGGTTGCCGCAGTTGCTGCGGTTCTGCCTCGACAACGGCTATCAGCTGCGGGTGATCGAACAGATGCCGCTCGACGCCGATCACCGCTGGGACCGCTCGGCGCTGGTCACCGCCGACGAGATCCTCGCGGTGCTGCGAGAAGCATTCGACCTCGCCGACGACACGCGGGCGCGCGGCAGCGCCCCGGCCGACACCTGGATCGTCCGCGGTCATACCGATCCGGCCGGCGACCCGGCCCGGGTGGGGGTCATCGCCTCGGTCACCCGGCCGTTCTGCGGCGACTGCGACCGCACCCGACTCACCGCCGACGGGGCGCTGCGCAACTGTCTGTTCGCCGACACCGAGACGTCGCTGATGGACGCTCTGCGCGGCGGTGGGCACGACGGTGAGATCGCCCGTCTGTGGCGCGCCGACGTCTGGCGCAAGAAGGCAGGGCACGCGGTGAACTCGAGCGACTTCCGGCAGCCCGACCGCCCGATGTCGGCGATCGGTGGTTGAGGCGCCGATGGTTCTCACCGTGCGTTACTTTGCCGCCGCGCGGGCGGCGGCAGGCACCGACGGCGTCGTGCTCGATGTCGACGACACCGTGACCCTGGGCGAACTCGAGACCCTGCTCGGCGAGCGGCATCCCCGACTCGCCCCGGTCCTGGCCCGCTGCTCGTATCTGCGCGACGCGGCAGCCTTCTGCGACCGCGACCGGCGGCTGGGCGCATGTTCCACGCTGGACGTGTTGCCCCCGTTCGCCGGTGGTTGACATCACGTTGGCTGTGTGACCTTAATCACATAACAGGTCGATAACAGGACGGCCACAAACCGACCATCACGTGCGTGAGCAGCAAAGACGCCGACATTGGGTCGAAAGGCCCACTCTCGGCACGGAAATAGGGTTGCGCGAGGGCGTGATTCGGCGGGCGAGACGTCGTACCGTACTACTCGACCGCCTCCGGGAGGTCACAGGACAGCAAACAAGAACCCAGCATTTCGCCGATCGCGCCGAGCCTCGTTCCATCGGTGGAATGACAAGCAACATCTAGGAACGAGGACGGGGGACCCAACTCTCCCCCAGAGAACCGGGCATCGACACCGATGTCCTCGGGGTTAAGTCCACCGGCCGCACGGCCACGGACCGGGCACCTCTCGCCCGAACCCGACAGCTGACTTCGTAGGCGCGTGGAGAGAGGAAAGACAACTCATGGCCGGACGTCATCGCAAGCCGACGACCAACACGACCACCAAGACCTTCGCCAAGGTCGCCCTCACCGGCGCAGTCCTCGGCGGCGGCGCAGCCCTGATGGGCACCGGTTCCGCACACGCCGCATCCGACTCCGAATGGGATCAGGTCGCGCAGTGCGAGTCCGGTGGCAACTGGGCGATCAACACCGGCAACGGCTACCAGGGCGGACTGCAGTTCAGCCCGAGCACCTGGGCCGCCAACGGCGGCACCCAGTACGCTCCGTCGGCCGACCAGGCCACCAAGGAGCAGCAGATCGCGGTGGCCGAGAACGTGCTGGCCACGCAGGGCAAGGGCGCCTGGCCGGTGTGCGGCACCGGATTGTCCGGCTCCACCCCCCGCACCGCGCCCACAGACTCCCCGAAGACGCTGAAGGCCCCCGAGGCCCCGAAGCCGCCGAAGGTCGAGGAGCAGCCGCAGACGCCGCTGGAGAAGACCCCGGAGGCCAAGAACACCGCTGATGTGGAGAAGCAGGTCGACGGCGCACTCGACGAGGCCAACGTCAGCCCCGAGGTCAAGAACCTGTGGAAGGCGGCCAAGGACAGCGGTTACGAGCTCACCCCGGACCAGCTGAAGCTCTACAACCAGAACAAGGGCCTGATCCCGCTCCCCTGAGCGGTGTCACCAACGCTCCGGCCGGCCTGACCCGGTCCCGGGCCCCAGACGAAGGGCCCCGCACGATGTTCATCCGTGCGGGGCCCTTTTCCAATTCTCTTGTCGGCTCCGGTGAGGGTGCTGTCGGGCGTCGGGACGCGTCGTCAGGCCGATCCCACCCACTCGTCGGTGCCGTCGGCGAAGTACTGGTGCTTCCATACCGGTAGCCGCGCCTTGACCTCGTCGACGAGCCGCATGCACAGTCCGAACGCCTCGCCGCGGTGATCGGCCGCCACGGCGACGACGAAGGCGATGTCGCCCACCTGCAGGTCGCCGACCCGGTGCGACACCGCGACGGCCCGCACGCCCGCGACGCCGTCGATCACCTCGGCCACCACCTCCGCCAGTACCGCGGGCGCCGACGGATGCGACGAATAGGACAGCATCGTGACCGCGGCCTCGTGCCCCCCGTCGTGATTGCGCACCGCGCCCGCGAATCCGACGATCGCGCCCGCGCCGCCGCCGGACGCACGCGTCACCAGCGCTTCGTGGGTGGCCAGATCGATCGGGTGCGGCGACAGATGGGCGCCCGCGATGACGGCACCGGAGTCCGAGCTCATACCGACCGGTCTACCGGAAACCACGTCAGTGGTCCCCGCCACGGATCTGGTCGAGCGCGTGGTCGAGGACGCCGTCGAGCACCGTGAGCCCGTCGCGGACCCCGCCGGTGGAGCCGGGCAGGTTGATCACCAGCGTCGTGCCGGCCACCCCGGCGATTCCCCGGGAGAGGACAGCGGTGGGCACCTGTGGCAACCCCGCGCCGCGGATCGCATCGGCGAGTCCGGGGATCTCGACGTCGAGCACCGCACGGGTCTGCTCCGGCGTCCGGTCGGTCGGCGCGAGCCCGGTGCCGCCGGTGGTGATCACCACGTCGTCGCCCGCGTAGACCCCGGCGCGGATCGCGGCGCCGACCGGCTCGCCATCGGCGACAACATCGACCTCGTCAACCGAGAATCCGTGCGCCACAAGCCATTCGACGATAATTGGCCCGCTGCGATCGACGTAGACGCCCTTGCTGGCCCTGGTCGAGGCCACCACCACCCGCGCCACCCGTGGCCGATCGGTCATGCCTGCTCGCCGATCTCGTCGTCGCGATGCCACGCACCCGAACGGCCACCGCTCTTCTCCAGCAGGCGGACGTCGTCGAGCCGGCCGGTGCGGTCTACGGCTTTGGTCATGTCGTGCAGCGTGAGGCCGGCGACGGCCACGGCGGTGAGCGCTTCCATCTCGACGCCGGTGGGGCCTGCCGTTTCCACCGCGACGGTGATGTCGATCTGCCCGTCGCCCACGACGAAGTCGACGTCGACCGCGCTGAGCGCGAGCTGATGGCAGAGCGGGATGAGCGAATCCGTGCGCTTTGCGGCCATGATGCCGGCGATGCGCGCGGTGGCGAGCACGTCACCCTTGGGCAGCGCCGCATCGCGCAGCAGGTCGATCACCTGTGTCGAGGTGTGAAAGGTGCCGGCGGCCACGGCTCGGCGACGTGTGGTGGGCTTGTCGCCCACATCCACCATGCGGGCCCGGCCGGACCCGTCGAGGTGCGAGAAACCCGAACCGGTCAGCGGTTGACTTCCGTCTTCGAGTGCACGTAGGGAACCTTGTCGGCGGGCAGGGGGAACTCCACGTCGCCGAAGGGCGACAGTGCACCGGCAATGTCGGTCGCGAACTCCGACACCACGTGCTCGGGGACCGAACCGTCCTCGTCGCGGGGCCAACCGTTGTCGACGTAGTGCTCTTTCTTCTCAGCCACGCGAACATTGTGCCATGGGCGGGAGTCGAGCACCGTGTTTGGCGTCACCCGCCCTGTCGTCACCTTCGGTGGCGTGCACGCGGTCGGCGGCGCCCCGGATGCACACCCGGGACCACTAGACTTGATCGAATGAGTTCGGATGACCAGCCGCTCGGCCTGGCCGACGATCTGGCCGCCCGCTCCGACGACGCCCTGGCGGACCTGCTCGCGCAGCGACCCGATCTGGCGTCGCCACCCCCGCAGGGCACCGCGGTGCTGGCACAGCGCGCCCTCACCGCGGCGTCGATGACTCTGGCCGGCGAGGGACTCGACCTGCTGACTCTGGCCGTTGTCGAGCAGGTGATGGCGGTGGCCGGCGCAGCAGGTCGCGGGCCGCTGCCCGCGACCACGACCGCGGCGGACATCGTCGACGCACTCTCGGATCGGGCCGACGCCGCCGAGATCACCGACCGCATCGAACTGCTGCTGGCCCGTGCGCTGCTCTGGGGCGAGCACGAGGCGCTGGTGTGGGGTGCGCACCTCGGGGCGACGCTCCCGTGGAAGGCGTTGCACCTGACCGGACCGCTGGCACACACCTCCCCGGCGGAGCTACGCGCCCTGATCGACAGCGTCGACGACCGGCAGCGCGAGTTGCTGACCACCCTGGCGCGCGGTCCGGCACTGGGACGCAGCCGCGACGCCGCGCCCGGCGCCGACCCCGACAGCCCGGTGGCCCGGCTGATCGCACTCGGATTACTCGCCCGCATCGACGACCAGACCGTGGAGCTACCGCCCATGGTCGGTCGGCTACTGCGCGAGGAACCCCCGTTGCGCACCGACGAGCTGTCGCGGCCCCCGCTGGTCGACGAGACCGTGTCGCGCCGGTTCTCCGCACGCGAGGTCGACGAGGCCGCGGGCGGCGAGGCCCTCGAGGCGATCCGGCACGCGACGTCGATCCTCGGGGCGTTGGCCGCCACTCCTGCCGCGGTGCTCCGCTCCGGTGCGCTCGGGGTGCGCGAGCTGCGGCGCCTGGCCAAAGTGACCGGCCTGGATCAGAAGCGGCTGGCGTTCCTCATCGAGATCCTCGGACACGCACGGCTCATCGACATCGGCTTCCCCGAACCGCCGCCGCCCGGCGACCGCGGGGAACAGGCGTTCGCGCCGACGAACGCCGCCGACGCGTGGCTGCACTCCGCTCCGGAACGACAGTGGGCCACGCTGCTCGACGCCTGGCTCACCATGCCGCGGCGCGCCTGGCAGGTCGGCGAACCCGACCGCGACGGGAACGCGTATCCGGCGCTGTCGTCGGAACTCTACGACGCCACCGCCGCCGGCCAGCGCCACCTCGTGCTGGCCACCCTCGCCGGTTCGGCTCCCGCTGCGCCATTCTCGATCGCCACCGTGAGCGCGCTGCTCGCATGGCTTCACCCACATCAGATGCGTCGGCTCACCACCCACCTCATCGACGAGACACTCTCGGAGGCAAGGCATCTCGGGGTTGTGGCGCATCACTGCCTGACGTCGGTGGGCCGGCTCGCGTCCAGCCACACCGAGGCCGAGGGCGACTCGGCACTCGTCGCGGCGATGCGCAAGGCCCTGCCCGAGCCGGTGGATCATTTCCTCACCCAGGCCGATCTCACCCTGACGGTGCCCGGGCCCATGGCGGCCGATCTGGCCGAGCAGGTCGAATTGGTGGCCGACCTCGAGTCCGGTGGCGCGGCCTCGGTGTACCGGGTGTCGGAGTCGAGCGTGCGCCGTGCGCTCGACGCGGGGCGCACCAGCAGCGAACTGTTGACCCTGTTCACCACCCGTTCGCGCACCCCGGTGCCGCAGTCGCTGACCTATCTCGTCGAGGATGTCGCGCGGAGGCATGGGCAACTGCGGGTCGGCATCGCGTCGTCGTTCATCCGCTGCGAAGACCCCACCATGCTCGCCGCGGTCCTGCGCAGCGATGCCGCCGACCACCTCGCGCTGCGCGCCCTGGCACCCACCGTGGCGGTGTCGCCGTCGGAGGTCCGTGACGTGATCGACCGTCTGCGCGAGGCGGGTTTTGCCCCCGCCGGGGAGGATTCGTCGGGTGCCCTGGTGGATCTGCGTGACCGCGGGAGTCGGGTGAGCGCCGCGCGTGGTCGGCGACATCCGGTGCCGCGGCGGAGCGCACCGACCGCCGAACAGCTGCGATCGGTGGTGTCGCGCATGCGATCCCACGACCGCGCCACCCGTGCGGCACCCACCGCGGGCACTCGGTCCGCACCGGTCCGCGCGGTCGGCGGTGGCGAATCGGCCACCGCGCTGATCCAGTTGGCGCTGCGGGCGAATCGTCGACTGCGCATCGGATATGTCGACGCGCACGGTTCGGCGAGCAGGCACGTGGTGACCCCGCGGATCCTGGGTGCCGGGCAGTTGGTCGGCGTCGAGGACGGCGGCGACGACGAACAGCGCTTCACGCTGCATCGGATCACCAGCGTGGAACTCCTCGACACCTGACGTCGGAGTGGTGGGCACGCTCGGGTGGTTTCGACAAGCTCAACCAGCGAACAGGACACGCTCGACCAGCGAAACAGGGCACGCTCGGGTGGTTTCGACAAGCTCAACCAGCGAACAGAGCACGCTCGACCAGCGAAACAGGGCACGCTCGACCGCAAACAGGGCACGCTCAACCGCAAACCGGGCACGCTCAACCAGCGAACAGGGCACGCTCGACCGCAAACCGGGCACGCTCGACGGGAGGCGCGCCCGTCTGGACAATGGATGGAATGACCGACGGACCCCTGATCGTGCAATCCGACAAGACGCTGCTGCTCGAGGTGGATCACCCCGACGCCGCGGCGGCGCGTGGCGCGATCGCCCCCTTCGCCGAACTCGAACGCGCCCCCGAACATGTGCACACCTATCGGGTGACACCGCTCGCGCTGTGGAACGCGCGCGCCGCCGGCCACGACGCCGAGCAGGTGGTCGACGCGCTGGTCACCTATTCGCGCTACGCGGTGCCACAGCCACTGCTGATGGACATCGTCGACACCATGGGCCGGTTCGGGCGGCTGCAACTGGTGAAAAGCCCCGCACACGGGCTGACCCTGGTAAGCCTCGACCGCGCGGTGCTCGAGGAGGTGATGCGCAACAAGAAGATCGCCCCGATGCTCGGCGCGCGCATCGACGACGACACCGTGATCGTGCATCCCTCCGAACGCGGACGACTCAAGCAGGTACTCCTCAAGGTCGGCTGGCCCGCCGAGGATCTCGCCGGCTACGTCGACGGTGAGGCGCATCCCATCGACCTGCAGCAGGACGAATGGCACCTGCGGGACTATCAGGAGATGGCCGCCGACTCGTTCTGGGCGGGCGGCTCCGGCGTGGTGGTGCTGCCCTGCGGGGCGGGCAAGACGATGGTGGGTGCGGCCGCGATGGCCAAGGCGCGGGCCACCACGCTGATCCTGGTGACCAACACGGTGGCCGGCAGGCAGTGGAAGCGCGAACTCATCGCGCGCACCTCGCTCACCGAGGAGGAGATCGGCGAATACTCCGGCGAGCGCAAGGAGATCCGTCCCGTCACCATCGCCACGTACCAGGTGATGACGCGAAAGTCGAAGGGCGAGTACCGCAATCTTGATCTGTTCGACTCCCGCGACTGGGGCCTGATCATCTACGACGAGGTGCATCTGCTGCCCGCGCCGGTGTTCCGCATGACCGCCGACCTGCAGTCCCGACGCCGACTCGGCCTCACCGCGACGCTGGTGCGCGAGGACGGCCGCGAGGGCGACGTGTTCAGCCTCATTGGCCCCAAACGTTACGACGCCCCGTGGAAGGACATCGAGGCTCAGGGGTGGATCGCGCCCGCCGAGTGCATCGAGGTGCGGGTGACACTCACCGACGAGGAACGCCTGCAGTACGCCGTGGCCGAGAACGACGAGAAGTACAAGCTCTGCTCCACCGCACACACCAAGGTCAACGTGGTGAAGTCGATCCTGGCTCGTCACGCCGACTCGCAGACGCTGGTGATCGGCGCGTACATCGATCAACTCGAAGAGCTCGGCCGTGAACTCGACGCCCCGGTGATCCAGGGATCCACCAAGAACAAGGAGCGTGAGGCGCTCTTCGACCGCTTCCGCGCCGGCGAACTGCAGACGCTGGTGGTTTCCAAGGTGGCCAACTTCTCCATCGACCTGCCCGAGGCGTCGGTGGCCGTGCAGGTGTCGGGGACGTTCGGGTCACGCCAGGAGGAGGCCCAGCGCCTCGGCCGGCTGCTGCGGCCCAAGAAGGACGGTGGGCAGGCGCACTTCTATTCGGTGGTCTCCCGCGACACCCTCGACGCCGACTATGCCGCCCACCGCCAGCGCTTCCTCGCCGAGCAGGGCTACGCGTATCGCATCACCGATGCCGACGATCTGCTCGGTCCGGCGATTGGTGAGGAGTCCCCCGGCTGATCACGAGTCGGGCGCTCGGCTACGTCTCCTTGAGGCAGTAGCCGAGCGACTTCGGCTGGGAGAACGTCCACTTGATCTCGTCGGAACTACACGAGACGTCCTCGGCGGTCGTCGCCGAAGTGACCTGGGCCAGTACGGTGTTCACCTTCGGCGTCGCGGTGCAGTCCTCCTGGAAGTAGTCGGCCAGCGATCCGCCGGTGCGGGGAATCTGGTAGCACTCGCCCTGTGTGAAATTGGGTGTGAGACAGAGTTTTTGGGTGGTGTCGGAGAACGAGAGCGACGCGTTCTGTTCCGACGGACACGACGACGCGCCCGGCACGAAGCTCGCCGCGTAGAAGGTCAGCGCAGGAGTGTTGCAGTCGACGACGCTGGTGTTGACGTTGCCCTGCGCGTCCGCCTGTTTGGCGAACTGCACGCAGTCACCCACCGTGACCTCACTGGCACTCGACACCTGCCTCGGTTGCTGGGTCACCGGTGGCCGGGTGACCGTCGACGGCTCGGTGACCTCCGACGTGGTGTCGGTGGCGGTGGTCGTCGTGGTGGTGGTCTCGGCCTGGTTGGAATCCGAACCCGATCCGGACGCGAGCAGCGCCACACCGCCGATGACGAGCAGGATCACCACGACAACAGCGGCGCCGGCCACGATCAGGCCGGTGTTCGACTTCTTCTTCGGCGGCGGCGCACCGTACGCGGGGTAACCGCCCGCACCGGCGGTGCCCGGCGGCACATATCCGGACTGCGGCGGCCCGCCGAAACCGGGCTGTGCAGGACCCCCGTGCGACGGACCCCCACCCTGCTGGGCGAACCCGGGTTGCGACGCGAACCCCGGCTGTGACGGTCCCCCACCCTGCGGTGTGAAGCCGGGCTGTGACGGTCCCCCACCCTGCGGTGTGAATCCGGGTTGCGACGGCGCGGATGGGGGCGGCGCGACGACCCGGGGCACCTGGGCCACCTGCGTCGGCGAGAATGCGCCGCCGGGTGCACTGAACGCCCGGTCGAGCTCGCTCGCGAACGCCGATGCCGTGGGATATCGCTGATCGGGCGACTTGGCCAGGGCACGGGCGATCACGGCGTCGACCGCCGGTGAGGTCCCCGGCCTGCGGCTGCTCAGCGCCGGTGGCGTGCTGTTGAGGTGCTGGGCCACCACGTTCGCCGAGTTGCCGCTCTCGAACGGGGGCCGTCCGCTGAGCAGCTGGAACATCGTGGCCGCGAGTCCGTACTCGTCGGCACGGCCATCGACCTCGTTACCGAGCAACTGTTCGGGCGCCACGTAGGCGACGGTCCCCAGGAACATGTTGGTGGAGGTGAGGTTGGTGGCATCCTGCTTCGACTTGGCGATCCCGAAGTCGGCCAGCATCACACGGGGGTTGGCGGTCCCCGCACCCTGGACCAGGATGTTGGCGGGTTTGACGTCGCGGTGCAGCATTCCCCGGGCGTGTGCCGCGTCGAGCGCCGAGCCCACCGACCGGGCGATCGCCGATGCGGTGGCCACGTCGAGTCCGGCGGGGCTGCGCCTGAGCAGTTCACCGGCGTCCACGCCGTCGATGTATTCCATCGCTATCCACAGGTGCCCGTCGGACTCACCGGAGTTGTAGATGGTGACGATCGACGGATGCGCGATGCTCGACGCCAATTCGGCTTCGCGGGTGAACCGCTGCCGGAACATCGGGTCCTGGCTCAGTTCGGTGGGGAGGATCTTGAGTGCCTCGTTGCGGGGCAATGTCGGGTGTTTGGCCAGGTAGACCTCACCCATACCGCCCCGGCCGATGAGCGCGACGATGGTGTAGCCGGCGAAGGTGTCGCCGGGGTTGTACGGCATTGCCTGATCCTCTCGGGGCCGAGGCGCAGTCATCGACGCCGACACGACATGGTCCGTGTACTGATTACCACCCCGAGAGTGGCGTGGCCAATGCGGAGCCATGACGCGTCGGCGCTACGAATGATGTCTGCGGTCACACGACCTCGCGCAGGCAGTAGCCGATCGACTTGGGTTCGCTGTATTCCCACTTCGTCTGCTCGTCGCTGCAGGTGACCGACGCATCCGAGCGGGTGACCGTCTGGGCGAGCACGGTGTTGTCGGCGGCCGTCGCCTCGCATGCCAGCTGCTTGTAGTCGACGAGTTCGCCACCGTTCAGCGGGATCTGGTAGCACTTGCCGTCGACGAAATTGGGTGTCATGCACAGCTTTTCCGATCCCGAGCCGAAAGAGAGGGTGGCGGTGTTGTCGCTGGCGCATTCCCCGTCGGCGGGAACCTTGGATGCGGCGTAGAACGTGAGTCCCTCGGCACCGCACTCGGCCTTGGCGGCGTCGACCTTGCCGTCGGAATCGACCTCGGCACCGATCTGCAGGCATTGCCCCAGGTCGATGTCGGAGGCCTCGTCGATGGTGTCGCTGCCCAGTGCGACGCTGCAGCCGGTGAGCACCACGATGCCCAGGCACGCGGCGACGGCGACAACCCGCCAGCCGATGCGCCACAGCGGTGCCCGCGAGGCGGTGGCCGGTCCGGGACAGCCCGGGTGGTCGTGATCTGGATCGATGAGCGTGAAATCGGTGTTCATGTCGTGTCCTCTCGGTGATGTCCGACGCAGGTCACGCCGGCGGGGACAGACTGACCGCCGCCGCTTGCACCCGGCTTGCGATCGACTTGGGGCGCGGCGATCGGGCGTCGCCGCCGATGACCGACGTGGTGACGGCCGAAGCCCTGTGACAGCCTGGATCGCATGACCGTCTCGCGCCTGCGTCCGTTCTCGAGCACGATCTTCGCCGAGATGTCGGCGCTGGCGGTGGCCCACGACGCGGTCAACCTGGGCCAGGGTTTCCCCGACACCGACGGCCCCGCCGCGATGCTCGACGCCGCACGCGACGCGATCTTTTCGGGCCGCAACCAGTACCCGCCCGGCCTGGGTGTGCCGGAGCTGCGGGCCGCGGTGGCCCGGCACCAACGCGAGCACTACGGCCTCGACTACGACCCGGACACCGAGATCCTCGTCACCGTCGGGGCCACCGAGGCGATCGCCGGGGCGGTGGTCGGACTCACCGAACCCGGCCGCGAAGTGGTGATGGTGGAGCCCTACTACGACTCGTATGCGGCCACGGTGGCGATGGCCGGCGGCATCCGGCGCACCGTTCCGCTGATCGCCGACGGCGACGGATTCCGCCTCGACCGCGACCGCCTCGCACACGCCTTCGGTCCCGACACCGCACTGATCCTGGTCAACTCACCGCACAATCCGACCGGCACGGTGCTGCACGACGACGATCTGGCCGAGATCGCGCGCCTGTGCATCGAGCACGACGTCATCGCGGTCACCGACGAGGTGTACGAGCACCTGCTCTTCGACGGCCGCACCCACACGCCGCTGGCCACGTTGCCCGGCATGCGGGAACGCACGCTGCGGATCTCGAGTGCGGCCAAGACATTCAACTGCACCGGGTGGAAGGTCGGATGGATCAGCGGTCCGGCCGAGTTGGTGGCCGCCGCCCGCGCGGCCAAGCAGTTCATGACCTACGTGGGGTCGGGTCCCTTCCAGCCCGCGGTGGCGCTGGCGCTCGATACCGAGATGGAGTGGGTGGCGAAATCGGCGGCCGGACTCGAGGCCAAACGCGACCTGCTGTCGAGCGCGCTGGCCGATGCGGGTTTCGGGGTACATCGCAGCGAGGCAACGTATTTCGTGTGTGCCGACCCGCGGCCGCTGGGCTTCGACGACGGCGAACAGTTCTGCCGCATGCTGCCCGAACGCATCGGGGTGGCCGCGGTGCCGGTGAGCGTGTTCGCCGACCACAAGGATCCTTGGCGACACATGGTGCGGTTTGCGTTCGCCAAGCGTGACGACGTGATCGCCGAGGCCGCGCAGCGGTTGCGGCGCCTCGGTTCCGGCTAGATACGCACGACCATCTTGCCGGTGTTCTCTCCGCGCATCATGCCCAGGAAGGCGTCGACGGCGTGGTCGACGCCGTCGACCACGGTCTCGTCGTAGACCACGTCGCCGGCGGTGAGCCACTCCGACATGCGCGCGGTGAACTCCGGTCCCTGATCGAAATGATGGCCGACGGTGAAACCGCGCAGGGTGAGTGACCGGGTGATGATGTTCGACATGTTCGACGGCCCCGGCACCCGTTCGGTGGCGTTGTACCCCACGATCGCGCCGCACAGGGCGGCACGGCCGTCGTCGTTGAACGAATCGAGTGCCGCCTCGAGATGATCTCCGCCGACGTTGTCGAAATAGACGTCGATGCCGTCGGGGGCTGCCGCGCGCAACTGCTTGCGGATGGGGCCGTTCTTGTAGTTGATCGCCCGGTCGTAGCCGTAGCGTGAGGTGAGCAACTCCACCTTGGCGTCGCTGCCGGCCGAGCCGATCACCGACCCGGCGCCGAGCAGACGCGCGATCTGTCCTGCGGCGGTTCCCACCGCCCCGGCCGCGCCGGAGATGAACACGATGTCACCGGGTTGCATCCGGGCGATGGTGGTCAGTCCGACGTAGGCGGTCAGTCCCGTCATGCCCAGCACGCCGAGATACACCGACGACGCGAACCCGGCATCTCCCTCGGGTGTGCGGGGCGGTTCGGGCAGCCGGGTGAACGCCTTCGCGGGTGCCTGCGCGATGTCACGCCACCCGAGTTGGTGCAGCACCAACGAGCCCTCCGGCAGGTCGTCGGAGGCCGAGGCGACCACACGCCCCACCGCGCCGCCGGTCATGGTCTCGCCGAGTTGGAAGGGCGGGACGTAGCTGCGGACGTCGATCATGCGGCCACGCATGTAGGGGTCGACGGAGATGAACTCGTTGGCCACGCGGACCTCACCGGGTGCGAGATCGTCGAGCGGAATCTGCACGGTGCGGAAGTCGGACTCCTCGGGCCAGCCGACGGGTCGCGAGACCAGTTGGATCTGGGTGCTCTGATCGGTCATGTCACTCCTCGTTCTGTTGTCGTGTCCGGCGCAGTCGGCGGCGGGGGTGTCCCGGCCGACGCAGGTGCGGACACCTCCACCACACCATAGTAGAATGATCGTTACAAAATGGCGGGGAGGTGGACACCATGGGGCGCACCGCGGGCTACGACGCCGCGCAGCTGATTCGTGACGCGCGTGACCTGTTCTGGCGCAACGGGTTCGACACCGTGTCGGTGGCCGACATGGAAGCTGCCACAGGCGTGCGTCGATCGAGTATCTACCATGCCTACGGCAGCATGCGTGGCCTCTTCGACGCCGCGGTGGACGACTATCTGACCGAGGTGGTCCGACCACGTTTGCGCCCGCTGACCGCCGCGGACGTCACCCCCGAAGCGCTCGTGGACTATCTCGCCGGACTGCGCGACGCCGTCGCATCGATGTCATCGGCCGGCGGTCCGGCCGGGTGCCTGCTTCTGGGGTGCGCGGCCACGCCGATCGGCACCGACAAGGCTGTCCACGCCGTGATCGATGCCTATCGGACAGAACAGTCGGCGGCCGTGCGTCGCGGTGTCGCGGCGATGCTGCCCGAGGCCGGGCCCGCCGCGGTCGATCGTCATACGACGCTGACGGTGGCCGCGATCATCGCCGCGCTGAGCATGGCGCGCGTCGACCAGTCCGCGTCGAGCGACATCCTCGACGCGGCCGCCGACTCGCTGCGCGCTGCCCGGGCCATCGGCGCACGCACCGACGAGACGGTCACCACCTCGTCGAAATAGAACGATTGTTCGATCCCGCGTATGGTGGTGCGGGTGACTGCGGGAATTCAGGGCTCGATCTTCGACGTCCCCGATGAGCCCGGCGATTGGGGGTCGGGCGCGGTGCTCGGCGAGCTGGGTTCGCGGGTGCAGCGCCGCATCCTCACCAACGGTGCATGGGTGGATCTGAGGCCGGGATGGATCGGGGCGTCGGAAACCCTCTTCGACCGGTTGCACGCCGACGTGCCGTGGCGTGCCGAGCGCCGCCGAATGTATGACCGCGTGGTCGACGTGCCGCGCCTGGTCTGTCATTACGGCGCCGACGAGCCACTGCCCGACCCGCTGCTGGGCGATGCGCGTGCCGCCCTCTCACGGCACTACCGCGCCGAACTGCCCGAGGGATTCGCCACCGCGGGCCTGTGCCTCTACCGCGACGGCGCGGATTCGGTTGCCTGGCACGGTGATCGGTTCGGGCGCGGCGCCACGCACGACACGCTGGTGGCGATCTGCTCGCTCGGCTCGCCGCGCCCGCTGATGCTCCGACCGCGCGGCGGCGGTCGATCGCTGAAGTTCACGCTGTGCGCCGGTGACCTGCTGGTGATGGGCGGGAGTTGCCAGCGCACCTGGGAGCACGCCGTGCCGAAGGCACGCGGCGTGGGGGCCAGGATGAGTATCCAGTTCCGTCCGCGCGGTGTCTGGTGAGGCGCCGCCCGTCAGACCTCGAAGCGCAGTCAGACCTCGAACGCAGTCAGATCTCGAAACGCACGCCGGTCAGTTGCTCCGACAGATCCCACAGTCCGCGGCGCACGGTGGTGTCGTCGGCCCGGCGACTGAACCCGCAGGCACCCGGTGCTCCGCGTGTCCCGAACAGCTTGGTGGGACCGTAATACGTGCCGTTCACCGCGTCCGGAGAGGTGGCGGCGAACAGCGTCGGCAGCGCACCGTCGGCGGCCGACTGCGCGATCGGAAGCGACGCCCCCAACCGGAACAGCAGATCGCCGGTGGCTTCGTTTTGACCGAGTTCGCTCGACGCGAAGCCCGGGTGCACGACGAACGAGCTTGCCGGCGAACCCGCCTCGGCGAGTCGATCGGCAAGATCCTTCCCGAACATGAGATTCGCCAACTTCGAATCCCCGTAGGCGCGCCATCGACGGTATCGCCGCCGTTGCCAGTTGATGTCGTCGAGGTCGAGCCGGCCGGCGTGATGCATCCCCGACGACACGGTGACCACCCGTTCCCGGATGCGCGGCAGGATCAGTCCGGTGAGCGCGAAGTGTCCGAGGTGATTGGTTCCCATCTGCATCTCGAAGCCGTCGGCGGTGCGGCGTAGCGGAGGCGCCATCACACCCGCGTTGTTCACGAGAACATCTGCACCGCCGAAGGATTCGGCAAAGTCTCGGACCGAGGAGAGGTCGGCGAGGTCGAGCGGGGCCACCGAGGCGAGGTTCCCGATGTCGTCGGCGACCGCCTGCGCTTTCGTCGTGTTGCGGCACGCCAGGATGACCGACGCACCGGCGGCGGCCAGTGCGCGCGCGGTCTGCTCCCCCAATCCGCTGTTGGCCCCGGTGACGATGAAGGTGCGGTCCGTCTGATCGGGTATGTCGGCGGCGGACCATTCACTCATCCGTTCAGCCTACCCACCGGGCACCGCGTTCGACGTCTGGTCCGGGTCGGCCCAATGGGTCGACAACTCGGTGACCGCCGCCCGGTGCTGCACCTCGCCCTCGCCCCACGAGATCACCGTGTGGCCTTTCGCCAGATTGACCTCGGCGCGTGCCCACGCCTGCGGTTGGGAGATGCCGCGGCGCGAGAGCGTGAGCGTCGTCCCACGCAGATCCGCCCGGCACGGACCGTCGAAGGCCGGGTGGGTGTTGCGAAAACGACAGAGCGCGAACAGTTCCCGCACCACCGGCCGCTTGAGCGCGGCATCGATCTCGGCGGACGTGTAGTGGTGGCGGTTGATGTCGCGTCCCACGCCGCTGCGCGAGAGCAGGTCGACGTCGTTGGAACCCGCGAGCGCGCCCACGTAGTAGACCTGCGGGATGCCGGGGGTGAAGAACTGCAGGGTCCGCGCCGCCAGGTAGCAGGCATCGTCACCGCCGAGTGCGTCGTAGTAGGTCGTATTGACCTGGTAGAGATCGACATTCGACGCGGCCACACCAGTCGCCGACACGCTGGTGCCCTTGGTTTTGCGGTGCATCGTCTGCACCAGGTGGAAGAGCTGATCGCTTGTCAGCAGACCACGGCCCTCGTGTTCGTCGGGACCCACATCCACCACGCCGATGCCGTCGTGGGTGTCGAGCACGGTGATCGCGTTGTTGGGTCGTACCCTCAGCCAGTGCAGGAAGGGTGTGCCGTCGCCGGTGTAGAGCGCGTGCAGGATCAGCGCGGGTAGCGCGAAATCGTAGACGAGGTCAACGAGGCGGGCGATCTCCACCTGGCGGGCGAAATGGGAGCGCACCTCGACGAGGACCTCGGCTCCGGTGGCACGGGCTTGCGCGGTGAAGTCGGCGATGAAGTCGAAGGTCTGCGGCGTCATGAAGCACGAGGTGCCCTTTGTCTTGATGGCGTACCCCACCGCGTCGAGACGTACCGCCGACACCCCGGCGCCGGTCACGGCATGCAGGATCGACTGCAGGTACGCGCCCCCGGGTTCGGACCGCACGTCGATGTCCACCTGGTGCGGGGTGAAGGTGGTCCACACGTACCGCAGCCGATCGCCGAGGCGCATCGCGGTGAACGGCAACCCGTGCCGCGGCCGGAAGATCGCGGTGAGCTGCCGCTCGGTGGCACCCCGCGGGAACACCGACGACAGGGTGAGAAACATCGACGCCCAACGGGATTCGGATCCGTTGTCCATCACGTCGCGAAACTGGGCCGACGCCGCCGAGACGTGGTTGACGATGAGGTCGGACATCACCTCGTGGGTGGTCGCCAGTTCGGCGATGTCCCCCCAGTCACCGAGCCGGGGATCGACTTTGGTGTGGTCGACGGGATCGAAACCCGCGTCCGCCCCGTCGTAGGGCGTGTAGAAGGGCAGCACGTGCACACCGGCGAACACCCCCTCGAACTTCGTTCGCAGCAGTGCGGTCAACCCCGGGATGGTGCCGCCCAGCCGATCCGCGTAGGTGATCAGGTGGACCTGATTGAGCATGCACCAACCGTAGCGAGGTCAGCGCAGCGGCGGGCGGGTCGCACCGGCCGCGATCCGTTTGGCCGGTCCCAGCAGCCCCGCGATCAGCCCGCCGATCGACAGCGGGGTTTGCCCGTCGAGGCCGATGGGCGCGAACATCTCGGTGACCTCGCTGCGCCCGCGGACCACCCGGCGTCCCACCCCGGTCCAGTTGGCCGATTCATCACCGGCTGGTTCGAGTGCGGCACCACTGGCCAGCACCGGGTACCGGCCACCCTTGGCGATCTCGGACAGCCGCGCACATTCGTTCACCGGATCGCCGATCACGGTGTACTCGTACCGCTGTTCGGCGCCGATGTTGCCGGCGAACACGGTGCCGAACGACACGCCGATCCCCCAGCTGATGTCGAGCGCCTCGGTCAGTCCGCGGGCCAGGTCACGCGCGGCGCCCAGCGCGGCACCGGCCGGATCGTCCACCTGCACCGGGGCGCCGAACACGGCCAGTGCCGCATCGCCCTCGAACTTGTTGACGAAACCGCCGTGCTGATCGACGACGTCGGCGACGATCGAGAAGAACGCGTTGAGTAGTTCGGCGGTGTCTTCGGGCGACTGCTGCTCCGCGACCGCCGTCGACCCGACGATGTCGACGAACAGCACACCCACCGAGGTGTTGGCACCGTGCATGCCCAGACCACGTTCGATGGCCATTGCCGCGACCGTGTCGCCGACGTGGCGGGCGAACAGTTCGCGCATCCGTTCGCGTTCGCCGAGCCCGGCGACCATCTCGTTGAATCCGTGCTGCAGCACCCCGATCTCCGACGAGTCGTAGACGTCGACGTGCGTGGTCATGTCACCGTCCTGCACCCGCTGCACCGCGAACCGCAGTTCGGTCAGCGGATCGATCAGGGCCTGACCCACCAGGGCCACCACACGCGCACCGGCAGCCAGTCCCACCAGCGCGAGAACCACCGTGGCCCAATCGATCCGGCCGGCCACAGGCGGCAACAACCCGGCCCAGCGACCGATGTTCATGATGAGCAGTCCCACCATCGGGACCGCGGAACTGACGGCCCAGACCGCGGCCATACGACCACGAACGCCGTGCATGACATGTGTTGCGGGGTAATCGTGCAGCGCGATGATCGACAGCGGTCGCGCGCCTCGTTCGGCGAAGAGGTACGTCAGGCAGCCCAGCGACACGGCGGCCATCGCGAAGGCCACTGCAACACCAAACGCAACCTGTCCGTCGAGGCCGGGCAACGAGAGTGCCACGTAGCAGACCACCGCCAGCAACCAGGCGACGAGACTGGCCATCGCCTGCATGATCGGGATGCGTTGCACTGCCCGTCGTCGCTTCTGGTCGGCATGCGAACCGCCCACGAACCACACCACGTGGGGCCGAAGGAGCGCGAGCGCGAGGATCAGGTTGATCACCATGCCGACGAGGATCGCCGTCACCACGGCCGGGAAATTGGGGGCGCCGAGCGTGCTAGCGAATGTCAGCTGTCCGCCGTTGTAGGCGAGTTGGACGAGAAGAAAGGTCTCGGCTCCCACCAAGCCGCTGCTGCCGACGATGGCTGCCCCGCCGATCACGATCGCGCGGCGCGCCATGCGTTTGCGTTCGGCGCTGCCGATGAGCTCCCATTCGCGCAGCGTCGGTGGGCGTTCGACTCCCCACAACCGTATGGAGAAGCGACGGCGTGCGCGCGACCAGCGCTCGAAGTCGGGGTCGGTCACCGCACCCCGGTCACGCTGCGGTCGCACGGTACACCCTTCCTGGTTGACGCTCGTCTCATGAGACTACTGACGTGAGGCGTGCCATACGAGTCCGGGGAACCGCGTGCGTGGCGCACGGGCTGCGGACAGAACACCCCCACGGGCAAGACGGATACGACGAAGACCGCCACCGCATGTGATGCGGTGGCGGTCTTCGGATGTGCGCTGGAGGGTCAGATCACCCTGTTGCCCAGGTTGTGGGAATCAGGCTGCGCCCTGACCCGCCTCGATCTCGAGGGTGATGGTGACCTTGTCGCCCACCACGACACCGCCGCCTTCGAGGGGCATCTCGATGTCGATGCCGAAGTCCTTGCGGTTGATCACGGTGCCGGCCTCGAAGCCGGCGACCGGGCCCTGGCCCATGCCCGACGGGTGCTGTCCGAGGAACTCGAGCTTGAGATCGATCGACTTGGTCACGCCGTGGAGGGTGAAGTCGCCGGTGAGGACGTAATCGTCACCGTCGGCCTTGACGGCGGTCGAGACGAAGGTGGCCTTGGGGTAGGTCTCTGCGTCGAAGAAGTCGGCCGACTTGATGTGGCCGTCACGCTGCTCGTTTCCGGTGGTGATCGAGGTGACGTCGATCTCGGCCTGCACGGACGGGGTGCCGTCCTCGGCCACGGTGATGACGCCGCTGAACGTGTCGAACTTGCCGCGAACCTTGCTCACCATCAGGTGCTTCACGCTGAAGCCGACGGTGGAGTGAACCGGGTCGATGGTCCAGGTGCCTGCGGCGATAGGTGCCTTGACGGCGGTGCTGGTGGTCATGATGACAACTCCTCGAATGGTGAAGCGATTACTCGTTGGTCTCCGTGGGCCGCGTATCGACCCAACACCACTCTAAACGGACCGTGGTCCGAATTCATTCCCGGGGCTGTGAACTTTTCATGACCAGGCGAATACGGGCTGTTCGAAGCCGTCCACGCGGGTGTGCCGACCGCGCAGCACCACTTCGGCGAACTGATACAACACCGCCGCGGTCGGGGCATGCAGCAGCGGAGTGCGTCCGGACTCGGAGTGATCGTCGGGGTCGCGGTGCAGTCCGGCGATCGGCATCTGGATCACCGGCCGGTCGGATTCGGGGATGGTGATGAACCGCGGGGCGACCAGCAGGGACTCGAGCGGGGTGAAGAACAGTGCGGCCACCTCGGCCGGATTGGGATCGGGTTCGCCGGTCTCGTCTGCCCAGCACACCACGGGAGTGATGACGAAACCCGATCGCGTCGGATAGTCGTCGAGCAGGCCGAGCACCGTGTCGGGTGTCAGGGCGATGCCGAGTTCTTCGCGCAGTTCGCGCAGGGCCGCGGTGACGACGTCCTCCCCCTGGTCGAGGCGACCCCCCGGGAGTGCGAACTGCGCCGCATGTCGACGCATCGTCAGGGGTCGACGCAGAATCCAGATGCCCTGCTCGCCATCGCGCGCGCCGATGACGATCGCGACCGCGGCGGCGGTGGTTCCTCGGTGTGCCGCAGATCGTCGTGGCAGGGAGGCCACCCGTTCGGCGGCGCGGGCGCGGTCGATGGTTGTCACACTCTCAGTTGATCATGATGGTCGCGCAGGGTGTCCGCGTGCACGTCCAGACGCAGGTGGTATCCGACGACGGCCAGGGCGAAGAGACCGAGCGCGAGGTTGTAGAGGGCGCCGAATCCGTCGAGCGCGAAGTCGACGAGAGCGTTGGTCATGGTGAAGACGAGGGCGGCCATCCGCAGTGAGCGCAGCGGCCACACCCGGTTGCTGCGGCGTCGCGCGATCATCGCGGGCAGCGAGAATCCGAGGGTCACGATCCCACTCACGAAGAGGATGTGGGTGGCAGTGGCGTTACGGCTGAGTTCGAGATAAACGTCGACCTCGCCGAGGTCTCGGCCGTCCAGGTACCACCCCAGCGCGCCGACCACCACGGTCACCGCGGAACTGATCACCAGCAGCCAGCCGATCGCGGTGACCCACCTCGGGCTCTTCAGGAACTCGGGAATCAACGATTCGGCCCGGGCGCGCAGTCGAACGAGTCTGTCGGGCGTGCCCACGCTCGTCTCGAGGACGCCTCGGATATGCGCGAGCAGGGTGGCGTCGCCGCCGTTGGCCTCCGCGAACGCGAGCAGGTCATTTGCCTGACGCCGCCGGCTGTCCGGCAGACCATGGGCCACGCCGTCGGCGGCGATGGTGGCGGCGTTGGCCAACGCCTCGGCCGTCGACGGGCGTTTGAGGTCACGCACGATGCGCGAGATCACCAGGATGAGCACGACGAGCAGGTACATGATCTCGGCCGACGGGCCATAGAAGTAGTCGTTGTCCTTGGTGACGAACTTGCCCACCTCATCGAGGAACAGGCCGAATCCGATGCCGCCCACGACGATCGCGATGATGCGCGAGGTGTTGCCCAGCAAAAGCCAGCCGGTGAGCAACGCCAGCATCATCAGTGCCCCGCCCCAGAGTGCGTGCGCGATGTGCAGCGTGCCGCTGCCGATCTGCGGGTAACCGGTCAGACGCAGATACGCGCGGGTGACGAGAATCGTGCCGATCGCGAAGATGAGAAACCACTCCACCGACGCGCTTCCGTACACGCTGCGCACGACGATCGAGGTCTTGCGGGTCGACATCGCCTGATTATCGCGCCGGCACAGCTGAGTTCGGAGGATCTTTGTCGCGCCGGGTACCCAATGGATCGACGTAGCCTCACCACAACCTGCCCAGATACGAGAAAAACCACCCGCTACCAGGTGGTTTTCTGAGTGGCCAGGGCCGGGATCGAACCGGCGACCTTCCGCTTTTCAGGCGGACGCTCGTACCAACTGAGCTACCTGGCCGGACGGTGCCGGTGAGAATACCGAGACCATTGGCGACCCTGACGGGACTCGAACCCGCGACCTCCGCCGTGACAGGGCGGCGCGCTAACCAACTGCGCCACAGGGCCTTGTTCTGTTATCTGCCCCCGTGTAGGTGGCAGGCGTACCCCCTACGGGATTCGAACCCGCGCTACCGCCTTGAAAGGGCGGCGTCCTAGGCCGCTAGACGAAGGGGGCCGGTTCTCCGTTGGGAGCCGACTCAGCTTAGGACACGCCTCGCGCAAAGCACAAATCGCTTGGTCGCGCACGCAGACGTCCAGGTCAGCATGTGGTCGCAAACGCGGCGCGAGTTGGCAAACGCGGCGGCTGTACCACCCGCGTTCACCGAATCGCGCCGCGTTCTGAGGGACGGAGCCGACCGTACGGTCGCTCCTCGAACCGAACCTGTAAACTCATCGTTCGTCCCGTCGCGCGGGACACGCCCCTATAGCTCAGTTGGTAGAGCTACGGACTTTTAATCCGCAGGTCCCAGGTTCGAGCCCTGGTGGGGGCACCGTTGACAAGCCAGACGGCAGGATGCGCCTCCCGTCCACGACCACGGACGGTCCGTGCACTCCCCGCGCGACATCGCTGCCGAGCTGTTACCTTCCAACATAAGACGCCCCTCTTGATTGGAAGGCTCTCCATGTTGAGTCTCGGTTCAATGACGGTAGACCTGTCCGGCACCTGGATCGCGCTGATCCTTCAGCTCCTGCACGTCACCCTCTGACGTCGTAGACGCCACCGCCGATCCCGGCGGGTGATATCGCTTCGCCGTCCTTGACTTGTGCGGAGTGCGATTCGAGACCGACACCACCACAGTTCCGCTTGTGACCGGTTACGGCGCTTTCGGTCTCGATCGACCCGTCACGCTGACGACGCGAATGCCGCCGACCCGCTCGGACACAAACGGGTCTGCGGCACTCGATCAATAAAATCAGTCCTCGACCAGCGACAGCTTCACATCAACGTTGCCGCGGGTGGCGTTGGAGTACGGGCACACCTGGTGGGCCTTCTCGGTGAGCGCCCAGGCCTCCTCGGCAGACAGCGCCGGCAGGGAGATCTCGAGCTCCACGCCGATCACGAAGCCGCCGGAATCATTGGCGCCCAGGGATACTCGCGATCCCACCGCGGAGTCGCTGACATCGGCCTTTTCCGCGCGGGCCACCGTACGGAGGGCGCTGTGGAAGCACGCGGCATATCCGACGGCGAAGAGCTGCTCGGGATTGGTGCCACCACCCGCGCCGCCGAGCTCCTTGGGGATGGCCAGATCGAGGTCGAGCTGACCGTCGCTGGTGCGGCCGTGGCCGTTGCGTCCGTCGCCGGTGGCCAGGGCTTCTGCGGTGTAGAGAGCGTTCATGACGGCATCCTTTCGGTTGCACGGGCATCGTCGGCCCGCAGTTGGTTGGTGAGGTGATGCAGAGCGGTGCGGAGGTCGACCACATCGTCGAAACCGAACCGTGGGTCGTCGCGGGCGGAATCCCCCCCGACGGCCGGATCTTCGGAGGTGCCTGACGGCTGATCACCGAAGAGTGCGTCGGCGAAGGCGGCGAGAACACAGTCGGCCTTGGCGCCGAGTTCGTCACCCGATGCGGTGAGTGACACGATGGTCGACCGCTCGTCGTCGGGCGATCGACGACGGGCCACGTGCCCCATCGTCTCCAGACGTCGGACCAACGGCGACACCGTGCCCGAGTCGAGCTGAAGACGTTCGCACAGGCGCCCGATCGGCACCTCGCGTTCGTCCCAGAGCACCAGCATCACCAGGTATTGCGGGTAGGTCAGGCCCAATTCGCGCAGACCCGGACGCTCGGCGGCGATAACCGCGCGGGAGGCCGTGTACAGCGCAAAACAGAGGTGATCGTCGAGCTTGATTCTTCCCACGGACACGACGCTAGCGATGATTTATCTGGTGCACAACCTAGTTGTGCCACACGTAACACGCGGCCCAGAGGGCACGCTCGGCCCGGATCTGGGCACGCTCGACCCGGATCTGGGCACGCTCGACGAGAATCTGGGCACGCTCGACGAGAATCTGGGCGCGCCCGGTGTGCGCGGATCGTGTAATTCGTTTTACGATCCTTGGGTAATGGTGGACATTCCGCATGACCCGGTCGCCCGGGCGCAGGCCGCGAAACTGGTGAGCGAACTCGAACGCGCGGCCGATCTCATCGTGGAGGAACTCGAGGCGCCGACCGTACGCGATTCCTCTCTCGCGCGCCGTCGTGCAGAGCTCTATGAGGCCCGTGCCCATATTCGCCGGTTGCAGGAACGCTTCGACCTCGGGACGCGTACCCCCAGCTGATTCCGATACCTGCTCGACCTGTGACGAAACCCGGTTTGCGATATACCCCCTGGGGTATATAGGCTGCAGGCATGAGAATCATCGTGGTCGGCGGAGTCGCCGGCGGAATGAGTGCGGCCGCGCGGGCTCGACGGCTCGACGAGAACGCCGAGATCATCGTCTTCGAACGCGGCGAGCATCCCTCGTTCGCCAATTGCGGATTGCCGTATTTTGTTGGCGGCGAGATCGAAGAACGCTCCGAGTTGCTGGTTCAGACGCCCGAATCGCTCAGAGCTGCACTTGATCTCGATGTCCGAGTCCGCCATGAGGTCACCCGTGTCGACCCGGCGGCGCGCACCGTCGAGGTGGTGTCACCCGACGGCGTGACCACCTTCGACTACGACGCGCTCGTCCTCTCCCCCGGCGCCCGCGCCTTCCGCCCGCCCATCGACGGCCTCGACTCGCCGCGAGTGAGCACGCTGCGGACGGTCGGCGACGCGGTGGCCATGCGCGACACCGTCCTCGACGGTGCGGAACGCGCGGTGGTCCTCGGCGCCGGATTCATCGGCGTGGAGGCCGCCGAGGCCCTGCGGCTGCGCGGACTGCACGTCGATCTCGTCGAACTCGCCGACCACGTGCTCCCACCGCTGGAGAACGAGATGGCCTCCCTGGTGCGCGACGAACTCGTCCGGATCGGGATCGCCGTGCACGACGGCATCGGGGCCACCGCGATCGAGCACGCTGCCGATACCGACACGGTGGTGCTCGGTGACGGAACCCGCCTGAAGGCCGACCTCATCGTCCTGTCGGTGGGTGTTGTCCCCGACACCGCGCCCTTCGAGGCCGCGGGAATCGCCTGTGAGCGCGGCGCCATCATCGTCGACGAGCACGGCCGCACCAACGTCGACGGTGTCTGGGCGGTCGGCGACGCAACGGTGAGCACTGACGCCGTGACCGGTCTGCGCCGCCCGGTGGCCCTGGCGGGGCCGGCCAACCGCGCCGGACGTCTGGTGGCCGACGCGATTCTGCGACCACAGACAGCGCGCCCGATTCCGCATCCGCTGGGGACGGCCATCGTCCGTGTCGGTTCCCTCACCGCCGCGCTCACCGGTGCCAACCGGCGCGCACTCGACGCGTCGGGCGTCGACTACGAGACCATTCATCTACACCCGGGCAGTCACGCGGGCTACTTCCCCGGGGCCGAGCAGATCCACCTGATGCTCCACGTCCGGCTCGACGGACTGCTCCTGGGTGCCCAAGCCGTGGGTGCCGACGGTGTGGACAAACGGATCGACGTACTCGCGACCGCGCTGCGCACCCACTTGCATGCCGCAGATCTCATCGACCTCGACCTCGCCTACGCACCGCCGTACGGCTCCGCGAAGGACCCGGTGAACCTGGCGGGCATGATCGGCGAGAACGTCGTCGACGGCGTGGTGGGCCTCTGGCAGGCCGCCGATCTCGCCGACGTCATGGCGAACTCCCTGGTACTCGACGTCCGTTCCGAGGCCGAGTTCGCCGACGGGCATCTGCCCGGCGCGCTGCACATTCCGCACACCGAGGTCCGGGCCCGGATGCCGGAGATCCGGGCGGCGGCCGACGGCCGGCCCGTGCGCGTGCACTGCCAATCGGGCATGCGGTCCTACCTCGCCACGCGGGTGCTCTGCGCCGAGGGGATCGATGCCACACATCTGTCCGGCGGGATGCTGACCCTGCTGGCCTGGCTCGGGCCACGGGCCGAAGAACTGATCGAGAAAGGTGACAGCACATGTGTCAACAAGCCACATGCCATCAATGCGGCAAGGTGACCTGGAAGGGCTGCGGCCGCCACGTGGACGAGGTCATGCGCGGTGTTCCCGCGTCGCGCCGATGCCCCGGCCACCCCAAGGAGCCCGGTCGGCTGAGCAAGATGTTCGGCGGACGCTGACCGCGATCCCATCCGAAACCCGTCGGCCGCACCCGGTACCCGCCGACTCTCGTCGGCGGGTACCGCCCCCTCAGCGGTCGGTGCACGCCCAGACGATGTCGTTGGCCCCGAAGCCCGCCTCATTGCGGGCGGCCTGCTGCGCTGCGGCCCTGGTGGGCCCGTAGGCGTAACCCCAGTTCAGGGTCACCGGATGCTGTGCCACCGCACCGCACGACCGGTCCATCGTGACGACCCAGCGGCAGTCGGCGGCACCACACTTGCGTTCGGCGGCCACCCGCGCGGCCTCGGGGCTGTAGTAGTTGATCGCGTAGGCGGTGTTTCCGGTGTCGGTGGAGATCGCGATCGCGCCGAAGTGGTTGGGCGCCACGGCCTGCGCGGGCGCGGACACCCCGGCCAATCCTGCGCCCGCGGCCACGGTCATCAGTCCGGCGACGATCGTGCGCTTCAGTGTGGTGCTCATTGTCTTCGTTCCTCCGTGTTCGGGCGTGACGCCTGTTCGGGTTGGTGCCTTTCCGGCTTGCTGCGATGTGGAGAAGTCAACCGCACGCATCCCGGTCGGCCAATGGGGAGAACTCCCCACGGCAAACCAGGGGGCTGACCGGCCACAACGGCCACGATCGGTGCTCAGCGCACCACTTCGCGGTGTCCGGCGTCGAGGCGGCGGGTCCAGCCGCGCGAGTCGAGGTGTTCGAGCAAGGGGATGACCACACGCCGGGTGGTGCCCAGCGCCTGACGTGCGGCGCTGGTGGTGAACGGCTGGTCCAGGCCCGCGAGGGTTCGCATCGCCACCGCAGGTGCGGTGGGTGCCAGCACCACGTCCCCGAGGCGCAGCAGGCGGCCCAGGTGGTCCGCGGCGGCGAGTTCCTTGGCACCGAGCCCGAGCGCGGCGAGGTCGTCGGCCTCGGGAGCCGCGAATGGCCTTGTCGCGAAACGCTGTTCGAGGGCGCTGACCGCGTCCTCGGCATCTCCGAGATCCCGGGTGCGACCGGGCATCGAGAGCATTCCGTCGACGTCCTCGACCCCTGCCTCTTCGATCACCGGCGCGAGCAGGGCATCGGCGGGCAGATCGAGCCGATCGGCCACCTCCGCCCTCGGCAGTCCGGCGGCCAGCCGATCGCGCCGATGCGACTCCTCCACGGCGTCGCGCAATCGGACGGCCCATTGCCGCAGCGCGGTCGCGTCGACCCACAGGTCACCGACCACCCGGATGCCGGGAGGTGGCGTCGAGGCGTCGTCGATCACCCCCAGCCGGCGCAGGTGGGCGGCGGAGACGGCGCCGCGACGGGCCACCTCCGCCGCGGGATCTCGGTGCGTAGCCATGTCCGCCAGGACATTTCGGCGTCGGACGGCGTCCCCGCGACGTCGCAGCGGTGGCGGCTCGACGTCGAGCACCAACCCACCGCCGATCAGCCCGCTGCCGGGATCGCGCACCACGAGACGGTCGCCGACGACCATCGGTAGCGGTGCGTCGAGGAGTACCCGCGCATGGTCGACGCCGAACGGCCGCACCCGGGCCTGCCGCACCGCGGTGCCCACATGAACCGAAATCCGTTGCGGCACTTCGGTGAACGCCGGACCGGCGGTTCGGCGCAGGTCGACGACGTCGCCCGTGTGCCACATGCCGGGAGTCAGCAGGGCATCCCCGCGGACGACCTCGGCCGCCGTGACGCCCCGCAGGTTGACCGCCACCCGGGTGACCGGTCCGACGCTGTCACGGCCGCTGTTCTCGCTCTGCAGACCACGCACCCGAACCGGGCGGATGCCGTGTGCGGTGTGCAGGTCAAGGACGTCGTCGCGACTCACGGTGCCCGCCGACAACGTTCCGGTGACCACGGTTCCGGCCCCGGTGACCGAGAACGACCGGTCGATCCACAGCCGCACGGGGGCTGCGGGTTCGGCTGCGGAGCACGCGCCGAGAACACGGTCGAGGGTGGCGCGGAGGTCGTCGACACCGCGGCCGCTGACCGCCGAGGTCACCACGACGGAGGCGTCGGCGAGTCCGGTGCCGCCGAGTTCGTCGCGCGCTTGCGCGACGACCCGGGCGATGCGTCCGGCGTCGGCCCGATCGGCCCGGCTGATCACCAGTACGCCACTCGAGATTCCCAGTGCGGCAACGGCATCCCGGTGATCCGACGACTGCCGGCGCCATCCCTCGTCGGCGGCCACGACGAACATCACCACCGGTGCCGGACCCAGCCCGGCGAGCATGTTGCCGAGGAAACGTTCGTGGCCGGGAACGTCCACGAAGGCCACGTCGGCACCGGAAGGCAGTGTGGTCCAGGCGAATCCGAGGTCGATGGTCAGCCCGCGTCGACGTTCCTCGGCCCACCGGTCGGGTTCGATCCCGGTGAGGGTTCGCACCAGCGCGCTCTTGCCGTGGTCGACGTGCCCGGCGGTGGCGACGACGTACACCTAGGAGACCTCGCCGCCGGCGGCCAGCGCCGCGCGCATCGCCGCGGCGAGGCGGTGGTCGTCGGCTTCGGGAACGCAGCGCGGGTCGATCAGGCAGGCGCCGTCGTGCACCCGCGGCAGCACCGCGGGATCCCCGGTCCGCAGCAGCTGCGCCACGTGTTCGGGCAGTGCCACCGCCCACCCGGGCAGCGGTACGCCGGGTGCGCCGCCACCGCCCACCCGGCCGTCGTGCGCCACCACTGTGACCCCGACCGCAGGGGCCCCGACCGCAATGGCCCCGACGGATTCGGCGAGTCGCTCGGCCCTCGCCCGTAACGTCGCCGGGTCTGCGTGCAGATAGGCGGTCACCGGCGGCACGGGCCCGGAGAGGGTGGCCTCCATCGCCGCCAACGCCAGCTTGTCCGCTCGCACGGCGCGCGCCAGCGGGTGTCGGGCGAGCCGCCCGACGAGGTCTGCGTCGCCGAGGAGGATGCCCGCCTGTGGTCCGCCGAGCAGTTTGTCGCCGCTGGCGATCACCAGGTCGGCGCCCGCGGCGAGCGCGGATGCGGCGTCGGGCTCGTCGGGTAGCAGCGGGTCGGCGGCCAGCAGACCGCTGCCCAGGTCGGCAACGAGCGGCACGCCGTGTTCGCTGGTCACCCCGGCGATCTCGGCGATGGTGGCCTCCGCGGTGAAGCCGCTGATCCGGTAGTTGCTGGGATGCACCTTGAGTACGCAGCCGACGTCGCCGCTCGCGATCGCGTCGGCGTAGTCACGCAGGTGGGTGCGATTGGTGGTGCCCACCTCGCGCAGTCGCGCACCGGTGGACGCGATGAGGTCGGTGAGCCGGAACCCGGCGCCGATCTCGATCATCTCCCCACGGCTGATCACCACGTCGCGGCCGGCGGCCAGCGCCGTGGTGGCCAGCACGAGGGCGGCGGCCCCGTTGTTCACCATGAGGGCGTCCCCGGCGCCGCGACATGCGCGCAGCAGGGCCTCCCGGGTGGTGGCACCGCGGCGCGACCGGGCACCGCTGCGCAGGTCGAGTTCGACGTCGACGTACCCGGCGGCGGCCTGCACCGCGGCGGTGGCGGCATCCGACAACGGCGCACGACCGAGGTTGGTGTGGATCACCACCCCGGTGGCGTTGAGGACCCGACGGCCGCTGGCGGCGGTGCGGGTGGCGAGTTCGTCCACCACGGTGGCCTCGACGCGTTCGGGGGCCAGTTCGCCGCGTCGGGCACGGTCCTGTACGTCGACGATGACGGACCGGACGGTCTGCGACCCGAGCCGGTGCGTGGCGTCGCGGATGTCGGCGACCGCGAGCAGCCGGTCGGTACGCGGGATGTGGCGTCGCGGATCGGTGCGCGTCACCTCCACCTCCTCGGCTCGACGGACAGTCTCCGTGACCTGCGCCGCGGCACTGTGGGGCGGCGCTATGGCGGAGGCGGACGGGAATCGAACCCGCCAGACCGAGATACTCGATCTCCTCGGTTTTGAAGACCGGGGGGACCACCAGGACCCAGACGCCTCCCTGCTCGGTCCAACCTAGCCGAGCGCGATCCAACCTGGTCGAGCGCGGTCCACCCTGCCCGAGACGCCACTGTGCATGGTGGCGCTCGGGGCGATGGTTAGGCTCGGGCGGGTGAGCACTGTCGACAGCACCGAGACCCTTCGACTCACCGCCTTTGCGCACGGTGGTGGCTGTGCGTGCAAGATCCCGCCCGGCGAACTCGAACAGGCGGTGGCAGGATTGACCGGCCAGACCGGGGAGCACATCCTCGTGGGACTCGACGACGGCGACGACGCTGCCGCCGTGCGCGTCCGCGACGATCTCGCGGTGCTCTCGACCGCCGACTTCTTCACCCCCGTCGTCGACGACGCCTACGACTGGGGCCGCATCGCCGCTGCCAACGCCCTGTCCGACATCTACGCGATGGGCGGTACACCGGTGGTGGCGATCAACCTGGTCGGGTGGCCGCGCGACGTGCTGCCGATGGAACTGATGACCGAGGTACTGCGCGGTGGGCTCGCGGTGGCGACGAAGGCGGGCTGCCCGGTGATCGGCGGGCACAGCATCGACGACCCGGAACCCAAGTACGGGATGGCGGTGACCGGCGTCGCCGACCCGCAGCGACTCATCCGGAATGATGCGGCCGCACCGGGTTTGCCGATCACCTTGACCAAGCCGATCGGCGTGGGACTGCTCAACAACCGGCACAAACGGACCGGGGAGGTGTTTGCCGCCGCCATCGAACTGATGACCACGCTCAATCGTGACGCCGCCGCGGCGGCGTTGTCGGCCGGGGTGGTGGCGGGCACCGACGTGACCGGGTTCGGCCTGCTCGGTCACCTGCACAAGCTGGCGCGCGCCTCCGGAGTCGGTGCGGTGATCGACCATCGCGCCGCGCCGGTGGTCGACGGTGCGCGCGAGGCGCTGCGTGACGGATTCGTCTCCGGTGGCACGCGGCGCAATCTCGACTGGGTGCGCGATCACCTCACCCCCGGCCCGGGCATCACCGAGGAGGATCTCCTGTTGCTCGCCGACGCCCAGACCTCGGGCGGACTGCTGCTGGTGGGCGAGGTGCCGGGCTACCCGGTGATCGGTGAAACCGTGTCGGGCAGCGGAATACGGGTGCGCTGAGCAGTGTCGCGGTTCACTCGGCGGTGGTGATGGAGTCGTCGACGATCCCCGCCGCGCGTCGCTGTGCGAGACGCCGTTTCTGCGGTTCGATCGTGTAACGCGGGTCCTTTGCCGATTCGATTCCGGCATGGAACACACCGAATCTCGTGCATGCCGACGCCGCGAGCAGTGCGAGCCCGGCGGCCGCGGAGGCCAGTCGGGACCGTCGCCCCAGCACCGCACCCACTCCCCCGGCGACCGCGAGCACTTCGCTCATGCGCATCAGCGTGCCGGGCGTGCCGTGATGCAGCGGTTCGGCGGCCACCGGATCCATCCGGCGTTCCATCAGGCGGGTGGCGCTGATGTCGCCGACGACACCGAGCACGGCCAATGTCCGTGCGGGAGCTGTCTGCTCCACCGGGGTGGTGACCAGTGCGAGTCCACTCGCGGCCAGGCTCGCCGAACTGACGAAGACGAATGGCAGATCGCGGTGCATCGCATTCCAGGTGGGTGTGGCGGTGTCGCTGAGCAGTACCGCGGTGTACACGGCCAGCAGCGATCCGAATGCACCGGCAGCCAGTCCCGCGGCCGGCTCCACAGTACGTAGCACCGGGCGTAACGGGCCGAGTGGAAGTCGTTCGCGCAGAAGACGATCGACATCGGCGGCGGCGGCAACACCCAGACCCCCGCCGAAGGCGGACAGAATCCACGAACCCACGCTCATCGGCGAGGTGATCTTGAAGGTGCGCAGCATGTTGTAGAAGCGGTCGGGTCGGCCGAGGTCGGCGACGAGTGCCACCGCACCCAGCCCGGTGGCGGCCAGTCCACCGATCCGGGCGTTGCGGCGCAACACATCCCGCCCGGTGAGCTGGGCACCGGCAGCGAGGATACCCGACCCGCCGGCCACGCCACCGAGGAACAGGTAGAGGGCCACCTCGTCACCCCACGGGGCCGGCTTGACCACCGGGTGCCCGTAATAGCCTTCCACTCTTTCGAATTCGACGTCGGGCACCATCGACATCTCGCGACTGCCGTCGCCACCGCCCAGAAATCCGGGCCGGCGCCGGCCGCGGCCACGTGTGCGGCGACGCCGGGGCGGTTCCGGCGGACGCAGCGAATCGTACTCGGACGTCATCGCGACCTCACCGTGCTCGTCCGGTGAGGAATGAGATCGCCGCGGCGGCAAGCATTCCGGCGGCGGCCACCCCGGCGCGCCGGTACATCGACATCAGGTCCGCGGTGCACACCCGCGGGTCCGGGGGCAAGCCGTACACCTCGGGTTCGTCGAGCAGCAGGAACACCGATCCGGTGCCGCCCACACCGTCGTTCGGGTTGGCGCCGTAGAGCCGGGCCTCGGTCATGCCCTGCGCGTGCAGCTGCGCGACACGTTCGCGCGCGGTGGCCACCATGCCGTCGTGGTCGCCGAACTTGATCGACGTGGTGGGGCATGTCTGGGCGCAGGCGGGCGTCTCGTCGTCGACGAGGCGGTCGTAGCAGAGCGTACATTTCTGTGCCACACCACGTTTGGGCACGGGCGGCTGCTCGCCCTTGCGCTCCCCCTCCCGGGTGGTGGGTTCGACGGTGCCGTCTGAACGGCGTTCGACGACGCCGAACGGGCATCCCGCGACGCAGGTGCCGCAGCCGTTGCACACGTCGTGTTGCACCACCACGGTGCCGAACTCGGTGCGGAACAACGCACCGGTGGGGCAGACGTCGAGGCAGCCCGCGTGCGTGCAGTGCTTGCACACGTCCGAGGACATCAGCCACCGGAACTCGGGGGTGTCGGGCGGCGTGGTGTCCTCCCGCCGGTCGAGTTCCCCCCGCTGGTCGAGCTCCCCCCGCTGGTCGAGTTCCCCCCGCTGGTCGAGCTCCCCCCGCTGGTCGAGCTCCCCCCGCTGGTCGAGCTTGTCGAGACCACCTTCGCCGACCCGCATCCCCGGCATCCCCGGCATCCCCAGCTCGATGAGCTCGCGTCCCGATTCCCGTGCCGCGGCGATACTTTCGCGGCCCTGTTCGATGAAGGCCACGTGCCGCCAGGTACTGGCGCCGAGGGCGACGGTGTTGTCGTAGGACATGCCGGTCAGTTCCAGATCACCGTCGCGCGGGTTGTGGTTCCACTCCTTGCACGCGACCTCGCAGGCCTTGCAGCCGATGCAGATCGAGGTGTCGGTGAAGAATCCCTTGCGGGGACGTTCGGCATCGCCCCAATGCGCGTCGCCGCTGGGGTCGGTGGGTCCCGACAGTTGGTGGCTCGTCACGTATACCCCTCGGCCTGTGGGTCGGTGATCCGGATGTTGTCGGTCTCGACGGTCACCCCGGCGCGCTGCTGATAGGAGCGCACCAGATCGAGCAGTGCCTGCCCCTGCGGTCTGCGCCCGGCGATCACGTCGCACGAGCCCACCTTGGATTCCTGGATCTGGACGTTGGGATCGAGTGTGACGCCGAGCAAATCGTTGGCGGCGTCACCACTGACCACGGCGTCGCTACCCACGCCCCAATGGTAGGGCAGACCCACCTGGTGAACGTCGCGTCCGTTGATCCGCAGCGCGGTCATCCGGTCGGTGACCAGCACGCGCGCCTCGATGGCGGCGCGCGGCGAGACGATGGTGGCCCATCCCTCGTTGACCAGCCCGCGCTGCGCGGCGAGTTCGGGCGACACCTCGCAGAACATCTCCGGTTGCAGTTCGGCCAGGTACGGCGACCAGCGGCTCATGCCGCCCGCGGTGTGGTGTTCGGTGAGCCGGTAGGTGGTGAACACGTACGGGTAGACGTCGGCACCGGGCGCACCGGCGCTGGGTGCGTCGAGATTGTCGCTGCGCGCGAAGATGATTCGGGCGGGCGCCTGCTGTTGCGGGTAGAGCGCGTTGGCGACCGGCGATTCCTGTGGCTCGTAGTGTGCGGGCAGCGGGCCGTCGACGAGTCCCTTCGGGGCATACAGCCACCCCTTACCGTCGGACATCATGATGAACGGATCGGTGCCCGACAATGCTTCTGCGCCACCGAGTTTCGGGTCCCCTGGCGCGTCGGGGGCCTTGTCGACGGGGAAGTCGGGTACGTCGTCGCCCACCCAGCGGCCCTCGTCGGCGTCCCACCAGATGTACTTCTTGCGTTCGCTCCACGGGCGTCCCTGCGGGTCGGCGGAGGCGCGGTTGTAGAGGATGCGCCGGTCGGCGGGCCACACCCAACCCCACTCGTGCTGACTGACCGAATCGCCGCCGTGCGGGACGCGGCGCGCCGCCTGATTGACCTTGCCGGCGTAGACACCGGTGTAGATCCAGCATCCGCCCGCCGTCGAGCCGTCGGCCTTCATCTGGGTGTACGAGGTGAGTGCGTCACCCGCGTCGGGCCCCGACGTGATGTATCCGTTGATCTCGGCGAGCACCGACTCCGGTTCGGGATTGCCGTGCTCGTCAAGCTGATAGTCCCAGGTCATGTCGAGCAGCGGCCGGTCGCGCTCGTCGGGGGAGTCGGCCAGCCGTGCCCGGATGCGTCGGCCGAGTTCGTAGAAGAAGTCCAGTTCGCTCTGCGCCTGCCCGGGCGGGGCGACGGCCTGGTGTCGCCACTGCACCATCCGCTGGGTCTGGGTGAACGATCCGGCCTTTTCCACGTGTGTGGCCGCGGGCATGAAGAACACCTCGGTGCCGATGTCCTCGGTGTGCAGTTCGCCCGACGAGATCTCGGGCCCCTCCTTCCACCAGGTGGCCGACTCGATCATGTTCAGATCACGCACCACCAGCCATTTCAGGTGACTCATCGCGAGCCGCTGCTGGCGGCCGTTGGCCGACCCGACGGCCGGGTTCTGGCCGAGCACGAAGTAGCCCTCGACCTCGTCGGCAAGCATCGACACCGTCGTCTGATAGGTGCCCGCGGGGCCGTCGAGCCGTGGCAGATGGTCGAAGCACCAGTCGTTCCCGGCGGTGGCGGCGTCACCGAACCACGCCTTGAGCAGGCTGATCATGTACGTGTCGGCGTACGCCCAGTACGCCTTCTCCGCCGGGGATCCGACGGCCCCGAGATAGTCGGCGAGGGTGTCGTGCTGCCCGACCGACGGCATCGGCAGGTAGCCGGGAAGCAGGTTGAACAGCGTCGGAATGTCGGTGGAGCCCTGGATGGACGCGTGGCCGCGCAGCGCCATGATGCCGCTGCCGGGACGCCCGACGTTGCCCATCAGCAACTGCAGGACGGCCGCGGTGCGGATGAATTGTGCGCCCAGGGTGTGCTGGGTCCAGCCGGTGGCGTAGCCGAAACACGTGGTGCGGTCGCGGCCGGAGTTGTCGGCGATCGACTCGGCGAGGTAGGTGAAATCGTCGACGGAGATGCCGCACATGTCGCGCACCATCTCCGGCGTGTAGCGCGAGAAGTGCCGGGTGAGGATCTGGAACACGGTGTGCGGATCCTGCAGGGTCTCGTCGCGCAGCACGTTGGCGTGCTGCAGCGGCGGACCGCCGGAACCGTGCTCGTCGCCCGCCGCGCGACCGGAGGCCGACGCACCGTGTTCGTTTCGTGGGCTGTCGATGTTTCCGTCCTGCGCGTCGGCGTAGGCCCAGGTCGACGGATCGTACTGCCCGGTCTCGGGGTCGAAGCCGGAGAACAGGCCACCGAGATCCTCGGTGTCGCGGAAGTCGTCGTTGACGATGGTCGCCGCGTTGGTGTACGCCACCACGTAGTCGTGGAAGTACCTCTGGTGGGTGAGCATGTGGTTGATCAGCCCGCCGAGCAGCACGACGTCGGAACCCGCACGGATCGAGATGTGCTTGTCGGCGTTGGCCGACGTTCGCGTGAACCGCGGGTCGACGTGAATCACCCGGGCTCCCCGGGCACGTGCCTCGACAACCCACTGGAATCCCACCGGATGCGCCTCGGCCATGTTGCCGCCGATGAGCACGATGCAATCAGCGTTGGCCATGTCCTGGAGTGATTGCGTGGCGCCGCCGCGTCCGAACGAAGCCCCCAGACTGGGGACGGTTGCGGAGTGTCATATGCGGGCCTGGTTCTCGATCTGGATCGCACCGGCCGCGGTGAAGAGCTTCTTGATCAGGTAGTTCTCTTCGTTGTCCAGGGTGGCCCCGCCGAGCGAGGCGATCCCCATCGTCCGCCGTAGCCGGCGGCCCTGGTCGTCGACCTCCTGCCACGTACGGCGGCGGGATTCGACGAACCGGTCGGCGATCATGTCGATCGCGGTGTCCAGGTCCAGGTCTGTCCACTCGGTGGCAAAGGGCGCCCGATAGCGGATCTTCTTCTGGCGCAACGGATTGTTGACGAGCTGTTCGCTCGACGCCCCCTTGGGGCAGAGCCTGCCGCGTGAGATCGGTGAATCGGGGTCACCCTCGATCGCGACGACCTTCTCGTCGGTGACGTACACCTTCTGCCCGCACCCGACCGCGCAGAACGGGCAGACGCTTTGCACCACACGGTCGGCGGTGGCGGTGCGGGGTTCGATCGCGCGGGTGCGGGCCGACTGCACGGCCGGACCACGACCGAACTTGTCGCCGGTGCGCAACTGCCGGAACACCGGCCACTCCAGGGGGCTGAAGGAGGGCACGTTGCCGAGTCTAATCACGGACCGGTGTGCGGGCAGCTACTGCCGTAGATCGGTGTCGCCTGGTGACACCGATCTACGGCACAACCGATACCGAGGATCAGACAGCGCCCTTGTCGGCGTCGCCGGCGGGCACCGCGCCGAACGTCTTGACGTCCAGCGGCGCGGCGAGCAGCGACCCGATGGCACCGCCGAGTTCGGCCAGGGCCGCACCCTTGCCATGGGTACCGAGGGCGTCGGCCGATGCCCACTTCTCGATCATCACCAGATCGGTGCCATCGCCCGTCGCCTCGTGCAGGGCGTAGAGCTCGCATCCCGGTTCGGCGTGCACCTTGGGGATCGCCGCCAGGATGGCGTCGCGGACCTCCTGCTCGTGTCCGGGTTTGGGCGAGATGGTGGCGACGACGACCACAGCGGACATGGTGGCTCCTTCCGGTGACCGGCATCGACGCCGGCCCTGGCCAACCGTACGACGTAACCACTTGCAGCCGTCACGGATTCACGCAACCGGAGGTGCCCGCATCCGAATCGGTCAGGCCAGCAACCGCCACAGGCCGATGAGTCCCACCACCACGATCACGATGCGCAGCGCGGTCGGCGACAGGCGACGGCCGTACTTCGCGCCCACCACGCCGCCGACGAGCGAGCCCACCGCGATCACCGCGGCGGCCGGCCACACGATCCGATCGAATGCCACGATCGTGTAGGTGACGGCGGCGACGACGTTCACGATCAGTGACAGCAGATTCTTTGCGGCGTTCACCCGTTGCAGATCGTCGGGGGCGATGATCCCGATCGCGGCGATGAGCAGGATTCCCTGGGCGGCGGTGAAATAGCCGCCGTACACGCCGATCAGGAACGTCGCCAGGGTCAGCGCCCCGATGCGGGCCGGCGTCAACGGAAACGCCTCGGCCAGTGACCGGTTCGGGTCCGCAGACTTGCCGCCCAGGGCTCGCCGCAGCGCCCACCGCTGGATGTAGGGCTGTGCCACCACCAGGATCAACGCGCCCACCAGCAGCACCGGAACCACCGCCTCGAATACCTTCTCGGGAAGGTTCAGCAGCAGATAGCACCCGAGGAGTGCACCGAAGAACGACGCGGGGATCTGCCAGCGCAGCCGCGGCCACTGCCCCTCGAGCTCCCTTCGGTACCCCCACGTCCCCGACACTCCGCCTGCGACGAGCCCGATGGCGTTGGAGATCGTCGCCGACACCGGCGGCACCCCGAAGGCCACCAGCGTGGGGAAGGTGATCAGGGTGCCGCTGCCGACGAGCGCGTTGATGGCTCCGGCGCCGAAACCTGCGGCGGCTACCGCTATCAGCTCCCAGGGCGACATCGTCTCAGCATGCCGCACACGCTCCCGGCATGACGAAGCGCCTTGCCGCGCGCAGGCCGGTGGAGGTGTTAGTGGTCGACGACGGACGCGGGAGTGGACGCGGCGACCGGGAGCGCCAATGCGTCGACGGCCTCGATGAACGGCGGGATGAACCTCTCCGCGCCCAGCACGCAGCAGGCGTGGCCGCCGTCCACGTCGAATCGGCGCGCGCCGGGGATGCCGTCGACCAGCAACTGCTGTCGCTCGGGTTCCACCACCCGGTCGTGCACCGACACCACCACGGAGGTCGGCACGTCGATGTCGGCCAGCCACGGTTGCGAATCGAAGCGGCCGAGCCCGGCGCCGAAGTCGCCGGCGTGCGACAGCGGAGTGGACAGGAACTGTCGCATCGCCCAGATGGAGGGATGCGATGCGGGCGCGTCGAGCGCGCGGTCCGACGGTCGCGGCAGCGCTTCGTAGATCGGCCGCAGGACCCGGCCGATGCGCTCGTCGCGGCTGCGGCGTTGCCGATCACGTTCGCTGAAGTACGGGCCGGTAGAGCACAACACCATCCCGGAGACCCGTTCGGGGTGACGTTGCCAGACGAGCTGGGCGATACCGCCGCCCATCGAGAATCCCGCGGCGGCGAAACGCTCGATGCCGAGCGCGTCGGCCAGCCCCACCACGTCGTCGGCGCAATCGAGCAGATCGAACCCGCCCACCTGGATTCCCCGGCCGTGCCACCGATGGTCGAGCGTGATGACCCGGTAGCGCGAGTTGAGTTGCGGGATCACCGGATACCAGCAGAGCAGTCCGGTGGTGAGCACCGAGTGCAGCAGGAAGACCGCGGGCGCATCGCGCGGGCCGGAATCGGTGACGAACGTGCGTCCGCGGCCGGGGATCTCCACCATGGCGCCGGTCGGCAGATCGCGGACCGGGTAGGGCTTGATCACGTGCCCGATGGCGCGCCGAGCGCGTCGACCCGGCGACACTCCTACGCCCTCGTCCCTGTCGCTACCCACGATGTCAACCGTACGGGAGACGACTGAGAGCGGGCTGGGTCGAACGGCCCGATCGGCCCGCCGACCACGTCACATCGACTGGGCTCAGCGGACCGGGGTACTGAACAGATGCCGTTCGTCGGGCACACCGGTCTCGGTCATCGCGAGCACACGGGCCACGTTCTCGTGGTCGTAGCCGGTCCACCGCGTCTGATGCTGGCGCTGGTACTCCGACCACGACGGCACGATGAACTGCTCGACGAATCTGTTCGCCTCATCGGCGCTGCGGTAGAGCCGCCAGTTGCGTGCGCCGGTGCGGCGCCGCGACCGCGCCACCGCGGGCATCGCCGAGAGGAAGTCGGGCTGCCGCGACGGCGGCACGTCGTAGCGTGCGATCACCTCGACCGGGCCGTCGCGCGGCTCCGGCTCGAAGATGAGGGTGGGCACCGGCCACGCCATCGACAGTTCCCGGTCGAGGGTGCCGGTGGCCGGATGCAACGGGAGCACTCGCACGCTGGCCGCGGTGAGCACCAGCGCGACACCCGCGATGACCAGTGCCCACCGCGTTCCGAGGTGGCTGCCGAGTGCCCCCCACAGCAGCGCGCCGATGCCCTGTGACCCCATGAAGACCAGCAGGTACGCCGACATCCCGCGGGCACGCACCCACTGCGGCAGGGTGAGCTGGGTGGCCGCGTTCAGCGAGGTGAGAGTGACGATCCAGGCGATCCCGGCCGGCACGAACAGCACGAGGGCCGCCCACATCGGAAGGGTCACCGCGCCGATGGTGGCGATACCGAACAGCAACGCCGACGACGAGAGCAACACGTTGGGGGCCAGATGGTCACGCAGCCACGGCATCAGGGCCACCCCGACGAGCGCACCGATCCCCAGCACACCCAGGACCAGGCCGTAACCCGTCGATCCGAGATGGAAATAGTCGCTGACCACCAGCGGCAGCAGCGCCCACAACGCCGACGCGGGCACCGCGAACAGTGCCGATCGCAGCAGGATGCGGCGCACGATGGGTGCCGCCGCCACGTACCGCAGACCCGCCGCCATCGATTCGGCGAGATGTTCGGGTTCCACCTGGGACTGCGCCGTCGGCCGGTGCCAGGCGAGCAGCGCAACGACCACCGCCAGATACGACGCGGCGTTGAGCGCGAACACGGTCCCCGCCCCACCGGCGGCGAAGAGGAGACCGGCCAGCGCGGGGCCGATCGCCCGGGCCGCATTCACCGACACGCTGCCCAACGATGCCGCGTCGGGAATCTGTTCGCGCGGCACGAGTTCGGGAGTGATCGCCTGGAAGGCCGGCGACGAGAGCGCCGCTCCCACCCGAGCAAGAAGGTCAGGATGAGCAGGCCGGCGGTGTCGAGGTGCCCGGTCCAGGCCAGCACCGCCATCACCGCACCGATCACCGCCGAGTACACCGACATCACCACCAGCAGCCACTTGCGGTCGAGGATGTCGGCGAGCACCCCGGCGAGCAGAGAGAACAGCAGGGTCGGTAGGAGGCTCGCGGTCTGTACCAGCGAGATCGCCGTCGGCCCGGCGTGGTTTTCCACCAGGAACCACTGGGCGCCCACGGTCTGCATCCACAACCCGACGTTCGAGACGAGATGCGCGATGAACAGATTGCGGAACGTTGCGTTCCGGAGCGGCTCCCACGCTGACGCCATGTGTGCTCCCGTCGGTTCGAGGTGAGTCCCACCTTGCCGGTTTTCGCGGCGACGGTCATCTCCACCGACACCGGTTGTCGCCGAACCGGGATCGAGTGTGATCCAGATCATGAGATGCTGATCACATGATTGAGGTCGATCGCCCCAAGATCGAGGGCTCGATCGCCGTCGAGGATGGTCGCGGCGGTCACCGGCGGATCGGCTTCGCGGAATACGGCTGCCCGTCGGGGCGTCCGTTCGTCTGGCTGCACGGCACCCCGGGTGCCCGCCGGCAGATCCCCACCGAGGCCCGACGCCACGCCGAAACGTGCGGTATCCGGCTCATCGGCCTCGACCGGCCCGGGGTCGGATCATCCACCGCCCACCGATACCAACGCGTCTACGACTTCGTCGACGACCTCACGCAGGTCGTCGACGCGCTCGGCGTCAACGAGTTCGCGGTGATCGGCGTGTCCGGCGGCGGACCCTACGCGCTGGCCACCGCCCACGCGTTGGGCCCACGCGTCTGCGCGGCAGGCGTCGTCGGGGGTGTCGCACCCACCGTCGGACCGGAGGCCATCGCCGGTGGCGTGGTGGGCGTGACCCGGCACCTGGCGCCGCTCGTGTCGGTGGCGGGTGCCCCGGTGGGCCGGACGATCAGCACGGCGCTGCGTTTCGCCCGACCCATCGCCGAGCCGTGCATCATGCTCTACGGCCGGTTCTCGCCCGTCGCCGACCGCGAACTCCTCGCCCGCCCAGAGTTTCGCGCCATGTTTCTCGACGACCTGCTCAACGGCGGCAGCCACCGGATGGAGGCCCCGTTCACCGACGTCGTCGTGTTCGCCCGGGACTGGGGATTTCGCGCCGCCGACGTCAGCACACCGGTGCGCTGGTGGCACGGCGATCACGACCACATCGTGCCGTTCGCCCACGGCGAGCACGTGGTGTCGCTGCTGCCCGACGCCAAACTGTTCACGCTGCACGGGGAAAGCCACCTCAGCCCGTTCGGCATGGCCACCGAGGTGCTCGACGAACTGCTCGCGGTGTGGCAACAGGGTCGGGTCGCCGGCGTGGAGCAGCGCGGACCACAATGAGGTCATGACGCAGGAGTCCCCCGAGGTGGTGATCCGCGAGCTGACCACGAACGACGACCTGGTCGCGCTGAGCAGGATCTTCGACGACGTGTGGCATCCCGATCCCGGTAATCGTCCGGTGAGCACCGACATGCTGCGGGCGCTGTCACATGCGGGCAACTACGTGGCGGGCGCGTTCGTCGGCGGCCGTTTGGCCGGCGGCAGTGTCGCCTTCTTCGCGGCGCCGGTGGGCGAGGTGCTGCACAGCCACATCACCGGGGTGTCGCATCTCGGCCGCGGCCACCGCGTCGGGTTCGCACTGAAGATGCACCAGCGCGACTGGGCCCGTGCCCGCGGTATCGGTGCGATCACCTGGACCTTCGATCCGCTCGTCGCCCGCAACGCCTACTTCAACATCGCCAAACTCGGGGCCCGCCCGACGCGCTACTACCGCGACTTCTACGGCGATGTCGGCGATGAACTCGGCGGCACCGACGAATCCGACCGGGTGCTGATGTACTGGCAGCTCGACGACACTTCGGCAAGCGAACCCGAGGCGCCCGATGTCTCGACCCTGCGTGCGCAGGGCGCCGCCGAGGCCATCGATCTGACCGATCCGTCGCACCCGCGGGCCACCGGCGCGGTGGCGGCACCGGAGACAACAGTGGTGGTGGCTGTACCCGCCGACATCGAGGAGATGCGTCGGCGGCATCCGCTCGAGGCGTCGCGGTGGCGCAGTGCGCTGAGAGATGGACTCTCCCCGCTACTCGCACCGGCCGGTGCGGGTGTTCGCCCGGTGCGGTTCTTGCGCACGGGCCATTACGTGTTCGGTCCCGAAGCCGCCACCGACACGGCGGGTTCGGTGGCATGAAACCGGTCGGCTTCGAACTGCGCCGCGTCGACCTGCCGTTGGTCAGTCCGTTCCGGACGTCGTTCGGCATCGAATACAGCCGCAACGCGCTGCTGGTGCGGGCGGTCACCGACGCCGCCGAGGGCTGGGGCGAATGCGTCGCCATCGACGATCCGATCTACTCCGAGGAATACACCGACGGGGCGATCGACGTGCTCCGCCGATTCCTGCTCCCCGCAATATTCGACGCCGGCGACATCACCGCGGCGCAGGTGGCCCCGCTGCTGCGACACATCAAAGGACACCGCATGGCCAAGGCCGCCCTGGAGGCGGCGATCCTCGACGCCGAACTGCGAGAGGCCGGTATGGCACTGGCCGCACGGCTGGGCGCCACCGCGTCATCGGTACCGGTGGGTGTATCGGTGGGCATCAAGGACCGCATCGACGACCTGCTCGCCGAGGTCTCCACCCACATCGAGAACGGTTATCACCGCATCAAACTGAAGATCAAACCCGGATGGGACCTCGACCCGACCCGCGCGGTACGGGAGCGGTTCGGCGACTCGATCGCCCTGCAGGTCGACGCCAACACCGCCTATGGTCCCGCCGACATCGGGCACCTGGCGAGACTCGACGACTTCGAACTGCTCCTCGTCGAGCAGCCCTTCGACGAGGAGGACCTCCGCAGCCACATCCGGCTGCGTGAGGTGTCGCGCACCCCGGTGTGCCTGGACGAATCGATCGTCTCCGCGCGCTCGGCGGCCGAGGCCATCACGCTGGGCGCCTGCGACATCGTGAACATCAAACCGGGACGCGTGGGCGGATACCTCGAGGCGGCCCGCGTGCACGACGTCTGTGCGGCACACGGCATTCCGGTGTGGTGCGGCGGAATGGTGGAGACCGGGGTGGGTCGCGCCGCCAATCTCGCATTGGCGGCGATGCCGGGATTCGTTCTGCCCGGCGACATCTCGGGCACCGACCGGTATTTCGCCCGCGACATCACCGCACCGTTCGTGGCCGCCGGCGGGCGGATGTCGGTGCCCACCGGGCCCGGAATCGGCATCACCCCCGACCCCGACGCGCTGACCGACCTGACGGGCTGGAGCGAGTGGGTGCGGCGGTGAGCGCCGCGATCGACATCACCGGACACCGCCAGCGCGAGGCGTGGGCACAGAAGGTTCTCCCGCCGGTCGAGGAGGTCCGGCCCGGACTGTGGTCGATCCCGGTCCCGATGCCGCGAAATCCGTTGCGCTACATCCTCGTCTACGCACTCGCGCTGCCCGACGGGTCGCTCGCGCTCATCGACACCGGATGGAACACCGACGAGGGCTGGCGGCTGTTGGTCGACGGTGTGCACGCGACCGGTCACGACCTCTCCGACATCTCCCATGTGTTCATCACCCACCTGCATCCCGATCACTTCGGCAACGTGCCGCGGCTACTCGAGCACACCGACCCCGTCCTGGGCATGCACCGCAACGATGCGCGGCACCTGCAGCACCGTGACGACGACGCGATCGAACGGGAAATCGCCTCTGCTGTTGACGATCTCGAGATGCTCGGCGCGCCGACCGACGTGGCCGACCTCAGCATGCGGCTGTTCGTCCGGCTTCCCAAGGATCGTCGGATCGACGTGGAACTCGACGACGACGATCCGCTCGACCTGCCCGGCTGGAACCTGAGGACGGTGTGGACACCCGGGCACACGGCGGGGCACCTCTGCTTTGCCGACGACGCCGCGAACGTGGTGTTCACCGGTGATCATCTGCTGCCGCGAATCAGCCCGAACGTCTCGGCGAGCCCGTTCTCCTCGCCGAGTCCGCTCGCGGAATACCTGATCTCGTTGGCGCACACCGAACATCTGCCCGACCTCGAGGCACTGCCGTCACACGAGTACCGATTCCGTGGACTCGCGACGCGGGTGGGCGCGTTACTGGCCCATCACGAGGAACGGCTGACCGAGATCACCGAGGCGATCGCCGCGTCACCGGAGTCCACCGCGTGGGAGGTCACGCGTTCGGTCACCTGGTCTCGTCCGTTCGGGGAACTGTCGATCGGGCTGGGCCGGATGGCGCTGCGGGAGACCGCCGCCCACCTCACCGTGCTCGCGGAGCGCGGAGTGATCGAGTCGCACGGCGAGGTGCCAGTGCGCTGGTCGATCCGGACCGAGCAGTCCCCCGCCGCGCCTCACCGCCCGGACAGCTGATCGAGCCAGGCCCGCGCGGACGCATCCGACGGCGAACGCCAGTCACCGCGCGGCGACAGCGAACCACCCGAACCGATCTTGGGCCCGTTCGGCATGGCGGTGCGTTTGAACTGGTTGCCCATGAAGCGTTTCAGGAACACCGACAGCCACCGCTCGATGGTCTGCGCATCGTAGGAGTTACGACGATCGGTGGCGATCAGATCGGACCACGGGCCGCGATCCGGATCACCCCAGGCCTGCCGCGCGAGATAGGCGACCTTGGTGGGCCGGAAACCGAAGCGCGTCAGGTGATACAGGAAGAAATCGTGTAGTTCGTAGGGCCCGACGGCGTCCTCGGTGCTCTGGACGACGCCGTCGGCACCGGGTGGCACGAGTTCGGGGGTGATCACGTCGTCGAGGATCTCGGCGAGCACATCGGACGTCTCCGTGGAGTACTCGCCCACCGTGATCATCCACCGGATCAGATGCTGGATCAGGGTTTTCGGCACCGACGTGTTGACGTTGTAGTGCGACATCTGGTCGCCCACACCGTAGGTACACCAGCCCAACGCCAGTTCGGACAGGTCGCCGGTGCCCAGCACGATGCCGCCGTGATGATTGGCGAGACGGAACAGATGCGAGGTGCGCTCACCGGCCTGCACATTCTCGAAGGTCACGTCGTAGAGCGGCTCCCCGTTCGCATACGGGTGCCCGATGTCGGCGAGCATCTGCTCGCACGACGGACGGATGTCGAGTTCGCTGCCGCTGACCCCCAGCGAATCCATCAGCACGTGCGCACGGCGCAAAGTGGCTCCGCCGGTGGCGAATCCGGGCATCGTGTAGGCGAGGATGTTGGCGCGTGGCAGGCCGAGGCGATCGAAGGTGTCCACCGCCACCAGCAGTGCGAGCGTCGAATCGAGTCCGCCGGAGACACCGATGACCACCTTGTCGATGCCGATGGCGCGCAACCGCGCGGCCAGTCCCTGCACCTGGATGTTGCGCACCTCGCGGCACCGTTCGTCGCGGTCGGCCGCACCGGCAGGCACGAACGGGAACCGCGGTACCGTGCGGCGCAACTCGTCGTCGGTGCTGAGGTTTCCGAAGTCGAAGTGTATGCGGCGCAACGACTTCAACCGCTGCGCATGATCGCCCACCTGATCACCGAAGCTGCTCATCCGGATTCGCTCCTGCCGTAGGCGATCCAGATCGACGTCGGCGACGATCAGCTGCTCGTTCGGCGCGAACTGCTCGCTGCGTGCGAGCAGGGCCCCGTTCTCGGCGATCAGCGCGTCGCCGTCCCATGCCAGATCCGTTGTGGATTCCCCGTATCCGGCTGCGACGTACACGTAGGCGGCGATGCACCGCGCGGAGATCCCGGCACACAGGTCGCGTCGGTAGGCCTCTTTGCCGATGGTGACCGGACTGCCGGAGAGATTGGCCAGGACGGTGGCACCGCCGAGAGCCGCCCACGTGCTCGGCGGGATCGGCACCCACCCGTCCTCGCAGATCTCGACATGCAGGGTGAAACCGGGAATGTCGCCCGCCTCGAACAGCAGGTCGGTGCCGAACGGCACGTCTGCGCCCAGGAGCGTCACGGTGTCGAGCGGGGTGTCGCGGGCGGCCGTGAAGTACCGCTTGTCGTAGAACTCGCGGTACTCGGGCAGATACGCCTTGGGCACCACCCCGAGCACGGCGCCGTCGTGGATCACCGCGGCGCAATTGAACAGACCGTTGCCCACCACCAGTGGCAGCCCCACCGCGATCACCGGGGCCAGTCCGCGACTGGCGTCGACCACCGCGGCCAGAGCGGTCAGCGACGCCTCGATGATCGCGTCCTGTTGCACGAGGTCGTCGATGCTGTAGCCGCTCAGTCCCATCTCGGGGAACACGACGAGTGCGGCACCGGCCGCCGCGGCACTGCGCATCAGGCCGATCGTGGCCTGCGCGTTGGCCGCCGGATCGGCTATCGAGACGACCGGCACCGCACCGGCGACGCGCGCGAATCCGTGATCGTAGATGGACACGCCACTCAGCCTAGATGGCCATGCGGTCCGGGTCAGTCGCCACACACCTCGAGCAGCGTCTTGAGCTGCTCGTCGAACGCGTTCGCGATGGCGGAGACGTCGGGAACCTGGTCGGTGCACGACAGGATTCCGATGTTGAGCATGCCGCCGACGGAGAACGCCGTGATGTTGAGTCCGAGCCCATGGAAGATCGGACCGAGCGGATAGATCGCGGTGACCCTGGCCCCGCAGAAATACACCGGCACGTCGGCACCGGCGACGTTGGAGACGGTGACGTTGTAAATGGGCGGATGCTTGAGCGCGAACTTGCGGTCGCCGTAGAACTTCATCAACGACGACATGGTGGCGCCGGGAGCGAACTGCGCCCACGCCCGCATGATGTTGGCGTCGATCTCGGCGTGATGTTCCTTGGAACGCCGGGAGAGTTCCGCGGCGCGTTCCACCCGCTCCACCGGATCGGCGATGTCGGAGGGCAATTGGGTGAACATGCCCGACACCTTGTTGGTGCCCTCCACCATGATCGTGGTCTCGTCGGATCCGTGCACCGACACCGGCACCATCGCGATCAGCGGCCGCTCGGGCAGTTCGTCGTGGGACAGCAGATAGTCGCGCAGCGCCCCGCCGGTCATCGCGAGCACCACGTCGTTGACCTTGACCCCGAAACGGTTCTTGACGCGCTTGACGTCCGACAGCGACACCTGCGTCAGCGCGACCGACCGGTGCGGGGTGATCGGCCCGTTGAACCGTGTGCGCGGAGCCTGGAACGGCGCGGGCATCGCCGACTGCGACCGGGCGCGCCGCGCCCACTCGAACGGGATCGCCAGGGTCGGCGGCAGCAGCCGGGCCATCGCCACCGGGCGCTGCAGGAAATAGTGCAACGCCCCAGCGACGGCGAGCGCGGCGTGCGAACCGCCGCCGGCGTTCTTGCGGACCAGTTCGGGATCGAGGTCGGTCTCCGTCGGCGAGATGGAGCACAGCTGAGCCAACACCTCCGCGCTGCCGACACCGTCGACCGCGGCGTGGTGCATGCGCAGCATCACCATGATGCGGCCATTGGCGAGTCCTTCGATGACCCAGAGTTCCCACAGCGGCTTGGCGCGGTCGAGGGTTTGGCCGGCGAGGTGACCGATGAGCTCGTCGACCTCGGCGGTGCCGCCGGGAGCGGGTACGGCCACCCGGTGCACGTGCCGATCGATGTCGAAGTGTGTGTCCTCGACCCACACCGGGTGATCGATGTTGAGCAACGAGTTGTCGAGCTTGCGCCGGAACTTCGGTGTGGCCCGCACCAGCCGGCCCATCTCATCACGGAGCCTGCCGAACGAGTAGCCGCCCGGGATCGTGGACGGATCGACTTCGAGAAGTCCCACGACGTGCATCAGCTGCGAGCGCGTCTCCATGTAGAGGAACGAGGCATCCAGCCCACTCAACCGCTCCATCGACGAACCTCCACCTCACGACATGTGCGCGCCATCGCCCACACATTCATCATGCTCCCGGCCATGGTGCCGCGCAGGAGACTATCGGGGCAACGAATTGGCGAGGTCGAGAAGTTCCTTCGAAGTCATTGTCGAGGTCACACCCTTCATCGCGATCACCGCCAGGCGGCGGGCGGGGTCGTCGAACTTGACGTAGATCGATCCATCACCCGGCACGACATAACCGGTGCCCTGGTTCCACTTGATCGGTGTGCCGGTCTCGGCGAACTGCGACAGCGCTCCGTCGAGGCCGTCCTTGTCGTCGAACCAGAACACATGCATCGCGATCGTGAGTCCCGGATCGGCGCACCGGATACGCAGCTTGGTCCAGACCTCGCCGACCCCGGATTCGCTGGGGCCACGTTCCCCTCGCACCGGGTTCAGCATCCACAAACACGTCAGGTCATCCCAGCCCTTGGCGTCGGGTGCCTGCGGCAGCAATGCGGGGAACTCGGCGATCAGCGGGGCGTACAGACCCCATCCCTGCCCGGCGTCGATCGTGCGCGACTCCCCGGGCGCCGACACGGCGTCACGGCGCACGGCCTGCACCCGGTAGGTGTGTGCACCCGCGGTGACCGTCTGGTCCACGGCCTTGGTGTCCTTGCCGTCGTAGACCACGACGTCACCACGGACCAGCTGGTAACCGTCGGCCCCGGCGACGGGTTGCCACGTCGCGGTCACCTGGCCGGTACCGCGGGTGAGCTGCAGTCCGGTGGGCGACGCGGGCGCGTCGACGGCGCCGAGGCTGCGGGTCACCAGGAACCCGCCCACCAGGGCGATCACCGCCAGCGCCGCGATCAGCGTCCACGGCAGCCACCGCAAGCGCCGACGACGCGGTGCGGAGGGGCTGGTCATCGTCGGTGACGGGTAAGGGGTATGGCTCATCAGAACGGCAACCTCGCCAGGATGTCGCCGGCCTGTGCGGGCGTGCCCTTGTCCAGGTCCACCTGGACGTAGGTGCGGGTGCGCGGACCGGTGGAGAAGGTGAAGACCGCGGTGGCGCCCGCGGGATTCTGCACCATCGGGCGCAGGGTGCGGGTACCCGCGGTGCCCTGCGAGGTGGTGTACGGCGTCCCGGGGTTGCTGCCGACGATCATCACTTTGGCCGCCGACCGGGTCTCGTCGGCGGTGGCATACCCGTAGATGGTGACGGTGTAGGTGGTGAGATCGCCGTCCATCTTCTTGCAGATGATCGACTGCTGGGTGGTGTCGAAGGACAGCGAGCCGCTGTCGCCGAAGCAGCTTAGCTTGTCGAATCCGTTGGTGCTCAACGGACTCGAGGGCACAAGGTCGGGATAGAGGTCGGCGATCCACTGCAGGCCACGCCATGTGAGGAACACCGTCACCGGCGCCGAGGCCAGTGAGAAGCCCGAACCGGAACCTCCCGTCCGACGGGCCGCCACCGAGTAGGAGTACGTCCCGGGCAGCGGGAGCGGCACCGCGTAGGAGGTGGCCGGACCGCTGTAGATCACCGTGTCGTTCTGCTTGACGATGTAGTCGGTGGCGCCGTCCACCGCGTTCCAGGCCAGCGCCACCGCCTGCTTGTTCACCGTCGCGTCGGGCCGGTCGGGCGCGGCCAACGCCGTGCCGGAGTTCTGCAGGAGACCTGCGCCGACGCCGACGAGCGCGGCGAGCAGCACCAAGACCGGTCCGAGAACCGCGGCGCGCCGATACCACGGTCGGGGGCGGTCGGCGGAAGGAACTGTGGCCGGCTGAACTGTGGCCGGCTCATGGTGAGGGTTCGGCACGTGCTGGTGCCGCGGCGGATGCTGCATCAGCCGGGGCGGCGGTTGCGGCATCGGGTGCGCCCGCTGGATCGTGTCCGGACCCGGCATCCCCGGACCGTGCATGGTCGGTGGTGCCGTGGTCTGTGGTGCCGCGGCCTGTGGTGCCGTGGTCTGTGGTGCTGTGGTCGGGCGCGGCGGGGCGGCGCCCACGAGGGTGTCGCGGGTGTCGAAGGCTCCGTGCAGGGCCGACGCGAACTCGCGGGCGCTGCCGTACCGGTGTGCGGGGTCCTTGGCGATCGACCGGCGCAGGACGTCGTCGACCGCGGGCGGCAGCCCTCGGTTTCGGGTCGTCGCCCGGGGCGGCTCGGCGAAGATGTGCGCGCTCATCAGGCCATGCAGCGTCGGGGCATCGAACGGCGGCGCCCCGGTGAGGAGTTCGTAGGCCGTGGCGCCGAGCGAATAGATGTCGCTGCGCGCGTCGAGGCGTCGTCCCTCGATCTGTTCGGGCGAGGAGTACCGCAGCGTGCCCACCGTGGTGCCGGTACCGGTCAGCGAGGTCGCCTCGTCGAAGGCCTGCGCGATGCCGAAGTCCGTGAGTTTCACCGAGTCCGGTTGGAAGCGGCTCTCCCCGGGCGTGACCAGGATGTTGGCCGGTTTGATGTCGCGGTGCATGACGCCGCGACGATGTGCGGCGTCGAGTCCGGCGGCGACCCCGCCGATGATCGCCACCGCCAGTCGGGGGTCGAGGGCGCCGTGATCCTCCACCATCTGCGCGGCGTCGGTCCCGGGGACGAACTCCATCGCGATCCACAACTGGTCGTCGACCACTCCCCGGTCGTAGACGGCGACGATGTTGGGGTGCTGCAGCGGCGCCACCAGATCGGCCTCGCGCTCGAACCGCGCACGAAACACCGGGTCGGTGGCGTGCGCGGAGCGCAGGATCTTGAGCGCATCGGCCCGCGGGAGTCGCGGGTGGGCAACCTTGTAGACCTCGCCCATGCCCCCGGTACCGAGGACCGCGAGCACGCGGTAGCCCGCGATCACATCCCCGACCTGATACATCTGCTCTCTCCGCCACGACCGCGCCGACCACGCGCTTCGTCGCGCATGGTACCGAGTACACGGTCGCACATGCGAGTTCCGTCCGATCTCGCGAACCGCATCTCTCGCGAACCGCATCGCGGCGGCCCGTCGGGTCTCTACCATCGGGCTCGTGCCGACCGAGAACCCCGTGGGTGCCCACGTCACGGCAGACGAGCTCGAAGAGGCGTTCGGTGAGTTCGCCTCCACCGTGTCGGGCATCGCGACGTCGAGGAACTGGGACCGATTCGCCGACCTGTTCACCCCCGATGCCGTCTACGTCGAGCACGCGATGGGCACGATGCACGGGCGCGCCGAGATCGGCGAGTGGATCGTCCGCACCATGACCACGTTCCCGGGCAGCCACATGACCTCGTTCGATCCGCTGTGGCACGTCGTCGACCCACCGACGGCACGGGTGATCTGCGAGATCGACAATCCGATGCGCGACCCGGGCGACGGGAGCGTGATCACCGCCACCAACATCACGATCCTCACCTACGCCGGCGACGGCTTGTGGCGGTGCGAGGAGGACGTCTACAACCCCCTCGAATTCGGCGTCGCAGCGATGCGGTGGTGCCAGAAGGCGCAGGCACTCGGTACGCTCGACGAAGCGGCGAACACCTGGATGCAGACCACCGGCCGAGCATTTGGCCGGGTTCGGTGAGAACGTCGTCGAGAACAGGGGTCGGGACCGGCTGCGGTCGTAACATCGAGGCGCGAGGTTACGACACCGTAGGTGAGCACTTGGGGTTGCATGGCTTGTGCCGTAACCTAAAGCACTGATCAATCCATGTCGGTCGATACACCGCGAATGACATGTGAGAACTTCGGAGGACATCAATGGCACGTGAACTGACACAGCTCGAACTTCTCCAGGAGTTGGCACCGGTCGCCGAGGACAACGTCAACCGGCACCTGAAAATCGCCAAGGACTGGAACCCGCACGACTATGTCCCGTGGGACGAGGGCCGCAACTACGCCGCCCTCGGTGGCGTGGACTACGACCCCGAGCAGTCGCAGCTCGACGAGGTCGCCAAGGCCGCGATGATCACCAACCTGCTGACCGAGGACAACCTGCCGTCCTATCACCGGGTGATCGCCGACAACTTCTCGATGGATTCGGCGTGGGGTCACTGGGTGGGCCGCTGGACGGCCGAGGAGAACCGCCACAGCATCGTGATGCGCGACTACCTCGTGGTGACCCGCGGTGTGGATCCCGCCGCACTCGAGGCCGACCGCATGGTGCACATGACCAACGGCTATTCGCCGGAGGCCGCCGCCGGCGACCGCGTCGAGGAGATGATGGCCAAGGGCGGCGACATGGGATTGCTGCACTCCGTCGCCTACGTGACGTTCCAGGAGCTCGCCACCCGCGTGAGCCACCGCAACACCGGCAAGGCCTGCAACGACCCCATCGCCGACAAGATGCTCCAGCGCATCGCCGCCGACGAGAACCTGCACATGATCTTCTACCGCAACATCTGCGGAGCGGGTATGGACGTGTCGCCGGATCAGACGTTGCGCGCGGTCACCGACATCGTGACCAACTTCCAGATGCCCGGCGCCGGGATGCCCAACTTCCGCCGCCACGGCGTGCTGATGGCCAAGCACGGCATCTACGACCTGCGCCAGCACCTCGAAGACGTCATCATGCCGGTGCTGCGTAAGTGGGACGTGTTCAACCGCGACGACTTCGGCCCCGAGGGCGAGCAGACCCGCGAGGAACTGTCGACCTTCCTCGAGCAGCTCGAGAAGGACACCCTGCGCTTCGAGGAGATGCGCGACCGCGCTCTCGCCCGTGAGGCCAAGAAGCGGGAGCGGCAGGCATCCTGAGCACCGTCACCACCCCGACCACCCGACCGGCGTCTCCCGAGCTCCACGGAGGCGCCGGTTCGGCGTCGCAGGCCCCGCTGCGGATCGGGTCGATCGAACTCGCCAGCCCGGTGGTGCTCGCGCCGATGGCCGGCGTCACCAACGTCGCGTTCCGCACCCTGTGCCGCGAACTCGAACTCGCGCGCACCGGCACGGTCTCGGGTCTCTACGTCTGCGAGATGGTCACCGCGCGGGCACTGGTGGAACGCCATCCGGTCACCATGCACATGACCACCTTCGGACCCGACGAGAACCCGCGGTCGATGCAGCTCTACACCGTCGATCCGCGCTACACCTACGAGGCCGCGAAGATGATCGTCGACGAGAACCTCGCCGACCACATCGACATGAACTTCGGCTGCCCGGTACCCAAGGTGACCCGCAAGGGCGGGGGGTCGGCGATCCCGTACAAGCGCACGTTGTTCCGCAACATCGTCGCCGCCGCGGTGCGCGCCACCGAGGGCACCGACATCCCGGTGACCGTGAAGTTCCGCATCGGCATCGACGACGACCACCACACGCACCTCGACGCGGGCCGGATCGCCGCCGCCGAGGGGGCCAAAGCCGTTGCACTGCATGCCCGCACGGCATCGCAGCGCTACTCCGGCCAGGCCGACTGGAGTGAGATCGCCCGCCTCAAGGAGCACGTCACCGACGTTCCCGTCCTGGGCAACGGTGACATCTTCGAGCCGCGCGACGCGGTGGCGATGATGGCACAAACCGGCTGCGACGGCGTCGTCATCGGCCGTGGATGCCTGGGCAGACCCTGGTTGTTCGCGGAGTTGGCCGCGGAGTTGCGCGGTCTACCGACTCCGGCGGCACCGACCCTCGGCGAGGTGGCACAGATCATTGTGCGGCACGGCGAGTTGCTGGCGGCGCACCACGGCGAGGACAAGGGCATGCGTGAGATCCGCAAACACGTGGCCTGGTACCTGCGCGGATTTCCCGCAGGATCGGATCTGCGACAACGGCTTTCGCTTGTCACCACACTCACCGAACTGCGTGAACTGGTCGCCGGCCTGCCCGCCGACACCCCCTTCCCCGAGGACGGTCACGGCCCTCGGGGCCGGCAGGGAACACCCGCCAAGGTGGCGTTGCCCGACGGTTGGCTCGACGACCCCTTCGAGGACGTGGTGCCCGCGGGCGCTGAGGTGATGCACTCGGGCGGATGATCCGACCGGGAGATCGCCACGTGGCTGAGATGTGTTCTCAGGTGCAGTCAGTACTATGACCGAATGATCCCGCTCGGCGGGATCCATATAGTGATGCGCGCCGCACCGTTGAGCCCCGACGGGTGGTCTGCGATGCTCCGGGGTAGAGGACTGCACACGTGAGTCGTTGGACACCGAAGCCGCGCGGCCGCAAGCCGGGCGACGACGACTCCACCGGCCGGCGACCGTCCGGTTCTGGTGCTGACGGTGCGAGCGCAGGGGGATCGCGTCCGTCCCGACGTGCGGGACGCGAGGGCGCCGCCACCGATTTCACCGCGATGTTCGGCACCCCGCCCGCCAACGATGTGCCCGCACACGGCCGGCTGCGTGAACCCCACACCGCCGATCGCTACGTCCGCGGCCGCAACCGGATGACCGTGCGCGAGCTGATGGAGCAGATGAACGCCGGGGCAGAAACCGCGGCGACCCCCGCGGCCACGCCGCCGGATGGCGACTCCGCACCCACCGAGGCAATCCCCCGCATATCCGAGTCTCACCGTGCAACCGAGTCGCGCGACCGGGGTGCCGCGTCCGACCGGCCGACCAAACGGCCGACCGCACCCGAGAACGCGAACGACGTCACCCAGAAGATCCCCACGGTCGGCGCCGCACCGGCGGTCGATCTCAGCGATGCGGCCACCACCGAGCGCGTGCGGGAGGAATCCCGTGCCCAGGAGAGCCACGCGCCGGAGCCCCCGCCGGCCGCCACAGCACAGTCGGCCGCCACGGTCGAGCCCGCAGGCACCGTCGAGCCCGGCACGCCGCCCGCCTCCGCAGTGCCCGCCCCCGCAGCAGCGCCCACTTCCGCAGCACCCGCCACCGCGGCGGCGTCGGCCGGAGGTCCGCCCCTCGAACCCACCCCGGATCTGTCACGATCGCTGGCCTCGGCGCCACGGCCGCGCCCGCGCCGGGTCGGCGGGCGCAATGGTGACCGGTCACTCAAGAACAGCGCCACCGTCACCGGCCGCGTCCTGGTCGCCATCGCGTGTGTCACCGCCCTGGTCGGCACCGGCTTCGTCTGGGGCTACCTGCAGTCGGTGAACGGCAACTGGCGGACCATCAACGCCGTCGATCCCGACGACGCCAACATTCGCAACAAGGACGCCCAGTACGGCGACGAGAACTACCTCATCGTCGGCACCGACACCCGCAGCGGAAAGAACAGCGCGGTCGGTGCGGGTACCACCGCCGACGCCGACGGAGCCCGGTCGGACACGGTCATCCTGGTCAACATTCCCGCCAACCGCAGCCGCGTGGTGGCCGTGTCGTTCCCCCGGGACCTGCAGGTCGACCGGCCCGACTGCGAGCAGTGGGACAACACCACCGGCACCTACAGCGGCACCCTGCCCGCCGCCCAGGGCGTGAAACTGAACAGCGTCTACGCCGACGGCGGCCCGAAGTGCCTGGTGAAGGTCATCACCGAGATGAGTGGCCTGAACATCAACCACTTCATCGGCATGGACTTCTACGGCTTCGAGAAGGTCGTCCGCGCGGTCGGCGGCGTCGAGGTGTGTTCCACCACCCCGCTCTACGACTACGAACTCGGGCAGATCCTGTCCAAGCCGGGCAAACAGAAGCTCACCGGCCGACGTGCCCTGAACTACGTGCGCGCCCGCACGATCTCCACCGAGGGCAACGGCGACTACGGCCGCATCAAACGCCAGCAGTTGTTCATGTCGTCGCTGCTGCGTTCCACCCTGTCGGGCAATGTGCTGTCCAACCCGGCCAAGCTCAACAGCATCGTCAACACCTTCATCGAGTACAGCTACGTCGACGGCGTCGACACCCAGTCGCTGCTGAAGCTCGCCGACTCCATGCAGGGCATCGAAGCGGGACGCGTCACCTTCCTGACCATCCCCACGTCGGGCACCGCCACCGACGGCAGCAACAACGAGATACCCCGCACCGACGACATCAACGCGATCTTCAACGCCATCATCGACGACCAGCCGCTGCCCGGTGAGGCCGCCAAGAAGAAGGCGTCCTCGTCCACCAGCAAGCAGACCTCGGCGGCAGGTGACCAGACCACGGCCCCCGCGAACCCGAGCAAGGTGTCGGCGACCGCGCAGAATCCGGGCAACGTGGGCGTGCGGGTGCTCAACGGGACCGGCAGAGGCGGTCAGGCCGCCGAGGTGTCCGACCAACTCGTCGCGCAGGGCTTCGACGTCCGCGGCGTCGCCGACGCCTCGGAGAACCGATCGGACACCGTCGTCCGCTACGGGCCGGGCGAGCAGGACTCGGCGGCAACACTGGCCGCGATGTTCCCGGGGGCGACCATCCAGAGCGACCGCACCGTCAAATCGGGTGTCGAAGTGATCCTGGGCTCGGAGTTCTCCGGGTCGGTCGGTACCGCCCCCGCCACCGGCACCACGCTGTCGGCCGAGCAGTTGCCGCCCGCGAACAATTCGAGCAATCTCCCCAATGACCTCGCCGTGACGAACGCGGGCGACACCACCTGCTCGTGACCCTGGCGTCCGCTCGTCCGGGCCGGATGGGCGCCGACTGGGTCGCCCGAACCACTCGTTCACGGGGAGTTCACCGTGCAGCGGTCAGTGACCTTGCCCACCCCAAGTAATCTTGTCCTATGCGTACTGCCTATCAAGAGCAGCTCCATGAGCTGAACTCTGTGCTCGGGGAAATGTGTGAACTCGCCGGATCCTCCATGGACCGCGCCACCCAGGCTCTCCTGCAAGCCGACCTCGCCATCGCCGAGGAGGTGCTGTCGGAGAATGACCGGATGAGCGAACTGACCGCTCGTGCCGAGGAGCAGGCGTTCGCCCTTCTCGCGCTGCAGGCGCCGGTCGCCGGCGATCTGCGCGGAGTGGTCAGCGGATTCCAGATCGTCGCCGACGTCGACCGCATGGGCGCTCTCGCCCTCCACGTTGCCAAGGTGGCCCGGCGCCGTCACCCGGCCAAGGCGCTGCCCGAAGAGGTCAACGGCTATTTCGCCGAGATGGGTCGGCTCGCGGTGCAACTGGCCGAGAATGCCCGCGAGGTGCTTGCCAGCCAGGACCCCGAGGCCGCAGCGCGGCTGCAGGACGACGACGATGCGATGGACGACCTGCACCGGCACCTGTTCACCGTGCTGATGGACCGTGACTGGAAACATGGAGTTGCCGCGGCCGTCGACGTGACCCTCCTCGGCCGCTACTACGAGCGGTTCGCCGACCACGCCGTTCTCATCGGGCGGCGTGTGGTGTTCCAGGCGACCGGCCAGACCCCCGAGGAGTTCCAGGACGCTTCCTGACCGACGCCTTCGGTCGGTTCGCCGCGGCCCGCACGCGCACGGATGTGCGCAGGCGGGTCGCGGTTGTTTATGGTGGTCAACCATGGGCGTGCACTATCCGGCGGAACCGGACTTCAATGCGGAACCGGACGAGCCGGTCCATGCTCCACACAGCCGGCAATACCTCGTTTACGCGGGAGTGATCGCCTCACTGCTGGCGTTGCTGGTCATCTTGCTGATCAACATGTGACCCACCCCCGCAGAACACGACGGCCCCCAGAACACAACGACTCGCAGAACACGACGACCCGCGACGTCGGACGTCGCGGGTCGTCGTATTCGATCGGTCTCTCAGCCGAAGCGGCCGGACACGTAGTCCTCGGTCTCACGCTTGGTGGGTTTGGAGAAGATGGTCTCGGTGTCGTTGATCTCCACCAACTGTCCCGGCTGCCCCACCGCTTCGAGGTTGAAGAAGGCGGTCTGATCGCTCACGCGGGCGGCCTGCTGCATGTTGTGGGTGACGATGACGATGGTGTAGTCCTTCTTGAGCTCACCCATCAGATCCTCGATCGCCAGCGTGGAGATCGGATCGAGCGCCGAACACGGCTCGTCCATCAGCAACACGTCCGGCGACACCGCGATCGCGCGCGCGATGCACAAGCGCTGCTGCTGGCCGCCGGAAAGACCTCCGCCCGGCTTGTCGAGGCGGTCCTTGACCTCGTCCCACAGGTTCGCGCCCTTCAGGCTGCGCTCACACACCTCGTTGAGCTGTGTCTTGTTGCGCACGCCCTGCAGTTTGAGACCGGCCACCACGTTGTCGCGAATCGACATGGTGGGGAACGGATTGGGGCGCTGGAACACCATGCCGATGGTGGTGCGCACGGCGGTCGGGTTGACGTCCTTGGCGTAGAGATCCTCGCCGTCGAGGAGCACACTGCCCACCGCGTAAGCGCCCGGCACCTCCTCGTGCATGCGGTTGAGCGTGCGCAGCACGGTCGACTTGCCGCAGCCCGAGGGACCGATGAAGGCGGTGATACTGCGCGGCGGCACCGACAGCGTCACGTCCTTCACGGCATGGAACTTGCCGTAGTAGATGTTCAGATCTTTGATGTCGAGGCGCTTGGCCATGGTCTGTCTACCTTCGCTGTTCTATTTGGTCTTGGGGGCCAGGTACTTCGCCAGCAGCGCGGCGATCGCGTTGAGCACGGCGATGATGATGATCAGGGTGAGCGCGGCGCCCCAGTAGTAGAACGACGAGGCGGGCTGGCTGGCCGACCACATGTCCTTGATGAACAGCGGCAGCGAGTTCATGCCACCCTCGAACGGATTGGTCTTCACCAGCGAGCTCGCCGGGCCGGCGAGGATCAGCACCGGGGCGGTCTCACCCATGATGCGGGCGATGGCCAGGAAGATGCCCGACAGCATGCCCGACAGGGCGGTGGGCACCACGATGCGCATGATGGTCTTCCACTTCGGGATACCCAGCGCGTACGACGCCTCACGGAGTTCGTCGGGGACGAGTTTGAGCATCTCCTCGGTGGAGCGCACCACGATCGGGATCATCAGCAGGATCAGGGCGAGGCTCACCATGAAGGCGCTCTGCCCCATCGACAGTCCGATCACGAACACGGTGAAGATGAACAGGGTGGCGACGATCGACGGCACCCCGGCGAGGATGTCGACCATGAAGCTGACCGGCTTGACCAGCTTGGAGGTCGGGTACTCGACGAGCATGATGGCGGTGAGCACGGCGATGGGCACCGAGATGATCGCGGCGATCAGCGCCTGGATGATCGAGCCGACGATCGCCGGCGCCACACCGGCACCGTACTGGGTGGTGGTGTCGATCCCGTAGGCGTCGCCGAACCACCAGTTGGGGTCGGTGATCGCGCCGACGCCCTGCGAGATGACCGTCCACAGCAGCCAGACCAGCGGGATCACACCGGCGACGAAACAGGCGATGAAGACACCCCGGGCGATGTTGTTCCGGAACTTCCGGCTGAACGAGATCTCCCGGAACGCCGAGGGCGAGGATTTGACGGGACCGCCGCCGGCGGCCTCCTCCACTGTGACGGTCATCCGTTCACCTTTCCGCCGGCAACCGCGCGGGCGATCGCATTGACCACGAATGTGAGCAGGAACAGCACCAGGCCGGCCGCGATGTAGGCGCTCTGCGTGTCTCTGCTGCCCACGAACTCGCCGACGTCACGGGCGATCTTGGAGGCGAAGGTGTCGCCACCCTCGAACAGCGACCACTTCAGGCGTCCGACGGCCGCGCTCAGGATGATCATCACCGCGATCGTCTCGCCGAGCGCTCGGCCCAGCGCCAGCATCGCGGCTGCGATGATGCCGGAGCGGCCGTAGGGGAACGAGGTCATCCGGATGACCTCCCACTTGGTGGCGCCGAGGGCCTGTGCGGCCTCTTTCTGGCCACTCGGTGTCTGCCGCAGCACCTCACGGGTGATCGAGGTGATGATCGGCAGCATCATGATCGCCAGCACGATACCCGCGGTGAAGATCGTGCCGCCACCCGCGACCGATGTGCTGCCGGAGCTCAAGAGGAAAAACCAGCCGAAGGTGTCATTGAGCCACACGGCGAACGGGGCGATGAACGGCGCGAGGACGTAGATGCCCCACAGACCGAAGATGATCGAGGGCACCGCCGCCAGCAGGTCGATGACCGCGCCGAGCGGCCGCGAGACCTGTCGTGGCGCGTACTCGACCAGGAACACCGCGATGCCGATCGCGATCGGGGTGGCGATGACCAGCGCGAAGAACGAGGTGAGCACGGTGGCGCGGAACAGTTCCCACACGCCGAATCGGACCGTGCCGTCGTCGAAGTTGCTCCGGCCGACATTCCACTCCGAGGAGAAGAGGAAATTGGCGTTGTTGGCCGCGATCGACGGGATGGCGTCGACGACCAGCGAGACGCCGATCCCCGCGATCAGCACGATCACGAAGAACCCGGTACCCCGGGCGAGATAGGAGAAGACGCGGTCGCCTGTCGCACCCCGGTGACTGCGCAGGCCGGGATGGATCTGTTCGTCGATTTCCCGCTCTTGCTCGGGTGGCAGCTGGTCGGGTTCGTCCGGCAGGGGACCGGAACCCGACGGGGTCTCCGCCGAGTTCCGGCCGACACCGGTGGTGTCATCCACAGACATATCTCTTATCTCGCCTCGGGGTTGATGTGGTTCCCGCTACTGGATTGCGTCGATCGAACCCTGCAGCTTCTGCTGGAACTGGCTGGGCAGCGGAATGTAGCCGGCATTGATCAGATCCTGGCCCTGGTTCTGCGGGGCCGCGGCCACCGACAGGAACGTCTTGACGCCCTGACCGGTCGCGGTGTCCGAATACTTGGAGCACACGATGGAATATGTTGCCAGCATGATGGGGTACGCGCCCGATTCGGCGGGCTTGTAGAACGACTCGGTGTCGATGACCATGTTGTGGTTGTCGGGGCCGTTCTTGAGTGTGGCCGACTCGATGGTCTTGCCGCCGGACTCGGCGGTCAGCTCCACACCCTGCTTGTCCTGATCGGTGATGATCTTCACCATCGACAGCCCGTTGGACTGTGCGTAAGCCCACTCGACGTACGCGATCGAACCCGGCGTCGGCTTGACCGCCGACCCAACGCCCGGGTTGCCCTGCTTGCCCTCACCGACACCGCCGTTGAAGGTCTTGCCTGCACCCTTGGTCCATCCGCCGGCTGCCGTCAGGTACTTCTGGAAGTTGTCGGTGGTGCCGGACTGGTCGGCGCGGTAGATCACGTTGATCGGAGTCGACGGGAGGGTGACACCGGGGTTGTCCGCGGCGATCGCCGGATCGTTCCAGGTCTTGGCCTCGCCGCTGAAGATCTTGGACAGCGTGGCACCCGACAGCGCCAGGTTGCTCACGCCGTCGACGTTGTAGGCCACCGCGATCGGGCCGAACACGAGCGGCAGCTGCCAGGCTTCGGAGCCACACCGCTGCGCGGCTCTGGAGATCTCGTCACCCTTCAGCGGCGAGTCGGACCCGCCGAAATCGGTGAGGCCCTGGATGAAGTCGGACACACCCTGGCCCGAACCGCCGCCACCATAGGCCAATTCGAAGCCGGGGCAGGTCTTGGCGAACGAGGTGGAGAAGATCTTCATCGCGTTGGCCTGCGCGGTGGAACCGCTGGCCTTGAGCGACTGCTTGCCCTCGCACTTGATGTCGGTGACGGCCGACGCCGGTGCAGCGCTGGTGGTTCCCTTGTCCGCGTTGCTACTACAAGCGCCGAGAACGAGGGCGGAGCTGGCCGCCATGGTGGCGAGAACAGCACCTGTACGACTCAATTTCACTTCAAGTTCCTCCACAGCATCAGAACACGGCGTTCCCCCCTCGGGTGACGCCCGGTCGATCCGACCCTAAAGTTCGCTGGTGGACGCCTCGGGCATCAAAGGTGAACGGAAGATGAATTGGACATCGTCGTCATGTCGACGGTGGCTCAGCCGTAGGCGACGTCGACCGCGTACCGGGTGAATCCCAGCCTTTCGTAGGTGTGCAGCGCCGCGGCGTTGTCCCCTTCGACGTACAGCATCACCGTGCCGATGCCCTGCTCGGCCAGATAATGCAGTCCGGCCAGGGTCAGCATGCGACCGAGTCCACGGCCTTGGGCCTGCGGGTCGACACCGACGATGTAGACCTCACCGAGATCGGCATCCTGTCGTTTGGTCCAGTGGAATCCGAGCAACCTCGACCCCTCGGCGGCGTCGAACGCCAGGAACAGGCCCGCGGGATCGAACCAGTCGCTCTCGACACGCTCCCGGATCTGTGCGTCGGTCCAGCCGCCCTGCTCGGGGTGCCAGGCGAACGCGGCGTTGTTCACCCGCAGGATCTCCGCGTCGTCGGCCGGACCGGAGTACGTGCGCAACCGGATCGACGGGTCGGTGACGAGCGGCTCGAGCGGGACCGATGTGCCGGGCGAGAGCGGGCGGCGCAACTGCAGCAGCTCACGCACCGGACTCAATCCCATCGCCGCAGCCAGTGCCGCTGCACCCGGCAGATCGCCGTGGGCCCAGGCGCGCGGCGGGAGTTGCTGGGCACCCCCGAGATCGTGCGCGGCGGCGAAGGCGGTATCGAGAAGTCGGCGTCCGTGTCCGCGGCGGCGGTGCGCAGGGTCGACGACCGCCTCGATCATCGCCGGTTCACCGTCGCGCCCGGCCGTGATGTTGGCGTAGCCGACCGCGGAGGCGACATGACGGACGTCGGTGTCATCGGAGTCGATGGCCAGCAATGCCTGTTCGGACAGCGGCGACACCCCGTCGGCAATCGTCGCCTGCTCCACCAGGCGATGTGCGAGGCGTCTCGTGTCGGCATCGAGCCGCGTCACCACCGACGGGGAGTCGGGGGCGGCGTCAGCTTCCGCCGGCACGGATCTCCTCGACCACGTCGGCGTCGTCGAACGCGTCGCCGGACGGTCCCCCCACGACGTCTACGGCATCGGTGGCCGGCAGCTCGTCGAGCCCGCTGTCGGCGCCGCCGCCACGCCCTCGGGTGGGACGGACCGCCTTGTAGCCGACGTTGCGAACCGTACCGATCAGGGATTCGTGCTCACTGCCGAGTTTGGCCCGCAGCCGACGAACATGCACGTCCACCGTGCGCGTGCCACCGAAGAAGTCGTAGCCCCACACCTCCTGGAGCAACTGGGCGCGGGTGAACACCCGGCCGGCGTTCTGCGCCAGGTACTTGAGCAGCTCGAATTCCTTATAGGTGAGGTCGAGCGGCCGCCCCCGCAGACGCGCTGTGTAGGTGCCCTCGTCGATGATCAGCTCACCGAGCGTCACCTTGCCCGAGGACTCCTCGGCGGTCACCCCGCGGGTGCGCACCACCAGCAGACGCAACCTCGCGTCGAGTTCCGCGGGCCCCGTGGCAGGTAGGAGGAACTCGTCCAATCCCCAGTCCGCGTTCACCGCGACCAGGCCCCCCTCGGTCAGCACCGCGGCCACCGGCACCGACGATCCGGTGCTCCCCAGCAGTCGGCACAGCCCGCGGGCGGCGGCCAGATCGGTTCGTGCGTCGACGAGCGCGACGTCGGCGTTTCCGGCCTCCATCAGCGACGACACCTCCGTCGGTGCCACCCGGACCGTGTGCGCGAGCAGCGACAGGGACGGCAACACCGACTCCGGATTGGGATCGGCTGTCAATAGTAAGAGATCCACGTACCACTCCGATCTCGTTGTCCCACCCCGAACTCGTACCGCCGGGACACTCGCCCTCCGCGCCCGGTCGTCATCGCGCTCGACGACGAACGTCTTTGTTTACGTCGGCTTACCGTTGTGTGCGCGATAGATGACAGAATAGCGCCAATGTCGCGTTCTGCTGTTAACAAGGCAGCGCCCGAGGGCGTAGAGGCGAATGCGGACGCCGACGCCCGCCCCTCCCGCCGGGTTCGGCGCGGTCTCATCGTCGCCGTCGCGGGGGTCCTCGTGATCGTCGTCACCGCGGTCGTCGCCGACTTCGCCGCCGCGGCCGGCGGCGAGTACCGCTTCTCGCGCTCGCTGCAATCCTCGCCGCGGGTGAGATTCGATCCGGAGGTCACGCTACGCGGTTTCCCCTATGTCCGGCACGCCGCCGACGGCAGCTTCCCCGGCGCGGTGATCACCGCACGCGGCGTCTCGGTGGCCGGCTGCGACATCCACGGCGGCTGCACCGCCGAACTGGGGGCGACGCTCGGACCGTTCGAGGTTGCCGACGGCTGGTCGATCGGCGCCACCGATGAACTGCGCACCGCGTCGCTGCAGGCCTACACCCGCCTCGATTCGGTCAACCTCGGACGTTTCCTGGGCATCCTCGATCTCACCGTGAACACCCCGGCACCCACCGGGAAGGCGGGGGCAGGAGGGCCGCAGGACGGCCTGCTGCGGCGCTCGTCCGGGGTGCTGCTCACCGGTACCGTCCCCCTGCCGCCGACGCCGGCCCCTCCGGTGACCGGTTACCCGACTCCCGCCGACACCCCGTCGGCGGCGGCATATCCCGGCGCCACCGCCAAGGTCAGCGTCGACGTCGACCTGTCGGTACGCGACGGACGGCTACATCTGGAGGCCACCGGCTTCTACACCGGCCCGGAGGAGCACGTGACCGACCCCGCGGTCTCCGGCGGCGACGACGCGCTGCGCACCGCGGTGCTGCGTCGTTTCTCGATCACCCTGCCGCCGATCCCGCTGCCCTGGGGTGTGACGCCGACCGGAGCGCACAGCGAGGGCAGTGATGTGCTGCTGGTCGCCGACACCGGACCGCGCACACTGCGTCCCGACTCGTTCTGACCGCAACCCGGCACCCCGATTGGGGTGTGGGTGGCCCTGTTGTACCCTCGGGTCATGCAACCGCGCCGTGAGTTCATGCTCACCCGCCGACGGGCGATCGACTTCTGTCGCGTCGTCGACTGTTGCTGTCTCTAGAGGGGTGAGTGTCGCCGGTACCGGCACGTTCACCTCGATGACGGCCGGTGCGGATTGTGCGTCCACGGACGCTGCCTGCGAGATCTCGCACGATGATGCCCCTGCCGCCATCACCTGCCGAAGTGTTCGGCCATGCCGTGTCGGCACTTCATCCATCCCCCACCGAGAAAATCTCCGGAAGGAATCCGAGAAAAATGGCACGTTCCGACGTCCTGGTCAGCGCCGATTGGGCTGAGCAGAATCTGCACACCGACAAGGTGGTGTTCGTCGAGGTCGACGAGGACACCAGCGCTTATGACGGCGGCCACATCGAAGGCGCCGTCAAGCTCGACTGGAAGACCGACCTGCAGGATCCGGTCCGCCGCGACTTCGTCGACCGCGAGCAGTTCTCCAAGCTGCTCTCCGAGCGCGGCATCGCCAACGACGACACCGTCGTCCTCTACGGCGGCAACAACAACTGGTTCGCCGCCTACGCGTACTGGTACTTCAAGCTCTACGGCCACCAGGACGTCAAGCTGCTCGACGGCGGACGCAAGAAGTGGGAGCTCGACGGTCGCCCGCTGTCGACCGACGCCGTCACCCGCCCGGCCACCGAGTACAAGGCCGCCGACCCCGACGTCTCGATCCGCGCATTCCGCGACGAGGTGGTCGACGCCATCGGCGTGAAGAACCTGGTGGACGTGCGCAGCCCCGACGAATTCTCCGGCAAGATCCTGGCCCCCGCCCACCTGCCCCAGGAGCAGAGCCAGCGTCCCGGCCACATCCCCGGCGCCATCAACGTGCCGTGGAGCAAGGCCGCCAACGAGGACGGCACCTTCCGCTCCGACGACGAGCTCACCGCGATCTACGCCGACGCCGGTCTCGACGGCGAGAAGGAGACCATCGCCTACTGCCGCATCGGTGAGCGTTCGAGCCACACCTGGTTCGTGCTCCAGGAGCTGCTGGGCCACAAGAACGTCAAGAACTACGACGGCAGCTGGACCGAATACGGTTCGCTGGTCGGCGTGCCGGTCGAGCTGGGAGAAGGAAAGTAATCATGTGTGCTGCACCCAAACAGGGACAGAAACTGCCCGCGGGCGTCGACGTGGAGAAGGAGACCGTCCTGACCGGACAGGTCACTGACGGCTCCGGTAACCCCGTGGCCGGCGCCTTCGTGCGTCTGCTCGATTCGACCGGCGAGTTCACCGCCGAGGTCGTTGCCAGCCCCACCGGCGATTTCCGCTTCTTCGCCGCACCGGGCACCTGGACGCTGCGCGCGCTCAGCTCAGTCGGCAACGGCGAGCAGACCGTCAGCCCGGAAGGCCCCGGCGTGCACGATCAGGACATCGCCGTCGCGAAGTGAGCCGCGCGCGATAACGCCGACTCACCGAGTCCCCGAGGCCCGGTCACCCCGTGTGGGTGACCGGGCCTCGGTCGTCGGGGACGCGGGCTCGTTCGGTGAGTTCACGTAGCCGCCCCCGCATGTCGTCGCGATCGGACCCGAAGAAGCGTGCGTCCACCTCGGCGACCGTTCGCACCGAGCGGTGCACCAGTTCGGATCCGGCCGGGGTGACGACGATCCGGTTCGACCGCGCATCACCCGGGGCGGGTTCGCGGCGCACCAGGTGCCGCCCCTCGAGCGTGCGCAACACCTTCGACGTCATCATCCGATCCGCGCCCGCCATGTCGGCGACGTCCTGCTGGGTTGGCGATTCACTCTGCGCCGCAAGGAAATTGGCCGATGCGAGGATCGTGAACTGGGTCATGGTGAGGCCGGCGTCGCGCAGCGCGGCATCGACGGCCGCCCGCCACGCCAGCGCGGCGTGGTGCAACCAGAAACCCGCACTCGCCCGCGGTCCACGCGGACCGGAAGGCGACGGCCCGACCGGGGTTTGGCTCATCGCGTGCCCGACACGTCGTGGGCGCGCCGCTCGAGGGCGTCGAAGGTGGCGGGCATCGCCGCAATCACCCGGGGCCCCCACCACAGCCGGAACAGCACTTGCAGGGGTCCGGTGACCGTGTAGGTCTTACGCACGAAGGTCGCGTCTCCGCGTTCCTCGAGATCGTGCTCGATCCGTAGTTCGCCGCCGGGCAGCGGACTCGATGCCACCCACCGCGCCGGCGCGCTCACCTCGGTGATGGTGGCGGTTCCGCCAGGGTTGCCCTTCTGCTTCGAATCGATCGTGCTGCCCACCGCGAACGCGCCGGTCAGCGCCGCACGTTGCTCTCTGGGGCCCCACTCGGGAAACGCATCGACGTCGGTCCACACCTTCCATACCGCGTCGCGGGGGGCCTCGATGATGGCGTCGGCAAGAAATCGGTACATGACGAGCTCCTCGGGTTGTTGTCGAGACAACATTAATGGTTGTCGTGACAACAATCAAGATCTGATCCCCGTCGCGGCGTCGTGCATCTCCACCTCACCCGGAGAACCCGGACGTGCTGGTTGTAGAATCCGGGTGTGGTCCTCTTCTTCGAAATCCTGCTGGTCCTGGCGGCGATCCTGATCACCTGGTTCGCCGTGTACGTGCTCTATCGACTGGTGACCGACGAGTCGTGACCTCCCCCGAGGAGAACGTGTCCGACGACGCCTTCCCCGGAGGTCAGCCGCGCCGTTCTGGTGACGAGGCGATCAGTCAGGCCGAGGCACGCGCCGCCGAGAGCGGCAGCCGCGAGCGCAACGTCCCTTCGTGGGACGACCTCCCGCTGCCTGCCGACACCGCCAACCTCCGTCGTGGTGCCGACCTGCACCCCGGCCTGCTGGCGCTGCTACCCCTGGTGGGGGTATGGCGCGGCGAGGGCGAGGCCAACAATCCGGAGACCGGCGAGGACTATCACTTCGCCCAGCAGATCGTGGTCAGCCACGACGGCCAGGACTTCCTGAACTGGGAATCGCGGTCGTGGGTGATCGACGAGGACGCCAAGTTCGTCCGGCCCGACCTGCGGGAGACCGGCTACTGGCGCATCACCGAGGACGATTCCATCGAACTTCTGCTCGCCCACGCCGAGGGCTGGGTGGAGTTGTTCTACGGACGCCCGCTGAACCAGACGTCGTGGAACCTCACCACCGATGCCGTGGTGCGGTCGGAGACCGCGCGGCATGCGGGTAACGCCAAGCGCCTCTACGGCATCGTGCCCGACGGCGACCTCGCCTACGTCGAGGAGCGTGTGGACCCCGACGGCGACCTCATCCCCCGACTTTCGGCAAAGCTGCGTCGCCACGTCGGATAAGCGCACCCGGTCAGCACGCGCGCACGTCTCGGCATCGCAGGGTTGGCGCGGGTCCGTCGAAGAGGAATTGCACGGGCAGCGGGTCGTCGTCGATGATCTCGCCGATCAGGACCGGGTGGCCGTTGAGGCGTTCGGCCTGGACGATATGCAACTCGGTCTCCGGGAGAATCCGGGCGCTCCCGCGCGGGACGTAGGTGAACCTGGTGCCCTCGGTGCCCGCCGTGCCCGGCACCGACAGCACCGCGAGGTCGCTGTCACTGTCGTTGTGCAGCACCAGATGTCCGGTGTCACCGTCATGTGCGCCGAGGCGACTGTAGGCGAGTCCACAGACATGACCGATCACCCAGTTCGCCGCACCGTCGTTGGTCCATTCCCGATCACCCGGGGCCAGGAAGCGCGATCGGATCACCGCGGCCTGGCCGGCCCCCAGCCGTCGACTGCGTTGGGTCACCATTGTCATGGTCCTCATCACCGAACCTCCTGTTGGATTCCTGTGTTCCCATTCCATTACTTAGGGACGACAAGGGCATGCGTAGTGCACTACCCCATCTGAGGCGGTGACGGCGCCCGGGTGGACGCGCATACTCACCCGGCGCCCCGGACACGGAACGACCCCCGCATCACCCGAGTGCGTCGGGCGCGTCGACCGGACGGTCGGATGCGGGGGTCGGGTGGCCACCTGGTATTCACCGAGGCGAACGGGCCGAGTGCTTTCAGGCGGTCCGCGTCAGCGGATGGTCACCTCACGTGTCCGTATGTCATACAACTTCAGACCACCTCCTCTCTCGTGTACCGACGAACGTACGCCCGCTGTCGGGACCCGGCAACGCATTTATGCCGGCGGGGGGTTTCGACAGGCTCAACCAGCGGGCGGGGGCGCACAACCAGCGGGCGAGGGTGGTTTCGACAGGCTCAACCAGCGGTCGGGACGCTCAACCAGCGGCGGGCACGCACAACCAGCGAGCGGGGACGCTCAACCGGCGGCGGGGGCGGGTTCGAGGTCGATGACGGTGACACCTCGGGGACTCCGGCGAAGCTCCTGCGGCAGTTGATGAGTCACCACCACCACGATGCGGTCGCGGCCGAACATGCCGCCGTCGGTGGTCAGCATGCGTCGCATCAGGGCTTCCGCGTCGGCGACGTCGAGGTGTTCGGTGGGTTCGTCGAGCAGCACCACCGGCGCGCGGTGCAGCAACGCTCGCGCCAGCAGCAACCGACGGCGCTGCCCACCGCTGATGGCCTCGGCGCCGCCGGTCAGCACCGTGTCGAGGCCGTCGGGCAGCGCGTCGAGCCAGTCCGCGAGACCCACGTCGGCGAGTGCAGCGCGCATCTCCGCGTCGGTGACATCGCCGCGGGCCACTCGCAGGTTCTCCCCCACCGAGGTGGAGAAGATGTGGGCTTCCTCAGCGAAATAGCATGCTGCCGAACGCAGTTCGACCGGCGCCGCATCGGTGTCGACGCACTCGACCGCGCCCGCGCGGGGCGCCAGCAGTCCGGCGAGGGTGAGCAGCAGTGTCGACTTCCCGATCCCGCTCGGCCCGATCACCCCGATCCGGGCGCCCGGTTCGAGGATGGCCGACACCCCGCCCTCGGGACCGAGCACCGGTGGGACCACAGTGCCGTCGGCGGGCCAGCCCCAGCGCAGTGCGTCGAGCCGCATCTGCACCGGGCCGTCGTGCACGGGTACGTCGATCGTGGTGTCCGTCCCCGGCTCGTCGGCCCCATCGTGCGCGCCGTCGACGAGCGCCATCACCCGGGCGGCACTCTGCCTGCTGCGCTCGAGTTGGATGCCCGCCTCGGTGAGCGGTGCGGTCGATTCGAACGCCGACAGCGGCAGCAGGATCAGCACGCCGAGAATCATCGGGGTGAGTCCTTCACCGCTGGCCACCGACGCCAGCGACCCGGGTACCGCCGACGCCAGATGAATTCCGATGAGGCAGGCCGCGATCAGCGAGGCGCCCAATGAGAGCGGGGTGGCCGCGGCGGCCAGCGATTCGGTGCGCACGCCACGGTCGGCGGCGGCGATGGCGTCGCGGTCGGCCCGGCGCGCCTCATCGAGGACCGACGTGCGTCGACGCGCCACGACGAGTTCGGAAGCGTGCCACAGCGCCGTCGACGTGGCCTCGGCCGAGCGTGCCGACGCCTGCGCGCCGTCGGCGATGGCGCGGGCCGATCCGCGGGCGGCCAGCCAGGGTGCGATGACACCGCTGACGATCAATGCGACGGCCAGCACGATCGCCGCCCAGCCGGAGACGAGCGCCATGATCGCAACGGCGGCCGCCGACGTGGTCAGTCCCACCCCGATGGGGATCAGTCCGCGGATCAGCGCGTTGCCGATCTCGTCGATGTCGTCGCCGGTGCGGGTGAGCAGATCGCCTCGACGCAGCGTCACCGAATATGCAGGCGAACCGGATGCCAGTGCGAGATAGAGCTTTTCGCGCGCGGTGGCCATCGCACCGAGCGCGAGGTCGTGCGTGGCGAGTCGTTCCAGGTAGCGGAACAACCCGCGGGAGATACCCAGCGCGCGCACCGCGGTGATGGCCACCGACAGGAAGAGCACCGGCGGCATCTGCCAGGCCCGGGTGATCAGCCACGCCGACAATGCGGCCAGCCCGAGCGCCGACAATGCGCCCGCCACACCGAGCAACAGCGACTTGGCCACCGGCCATCCGCGCAGACCGAGGAAGCGCAGCGCGCGGAGCAGCGGGTCCTCCAGGGACTTGGGGGCCTTCGGTTCAGCCGACACCGATCACCTCCGGGAACTCGATCACCGCGTCGGCGAAGTCGCGGGCGATGTCGCGGTGGGCCACCACGATCACGGTGTCACCCGCCCGGGCACGGTCAGCGAGAGCGGCCAGCAGCGCCGTCTCCGACCCCGCGTCGAGGTGGGCGGTGGGCTCGTCGAGTAGCAGCAGCGGCGCCGGCGAGGCCAGCACCCGGGTGAGCGCCAGTCGCTGACGCTGCCCGGCCGAGAGCCCCACCCCGCCTGCCCCCAGCACGGTCTCGCGCCCATCCGGCAGCGTGGCCAGCACGTCGTCGAAACCCGTTGCGGCAGCGGCACGTCGCAGTGCGTCCTCGCCGAGCACTCCGAACAGCGACAGATTGTCGGCCACGGTGCCGGGCACCACCACCGGCTGCTGCGGCAGCCATGCCACCTGCTCGAAGTAGGCGGTGGGTTCGAGTTCGGTCACCGGGATCGAACCCACGAGCACCGAGCCGTCGTCGGGGGTGAGCAGACCGAGGATCGCGGCCAGCGTGGTCGACTTGCCCGAGCCGTTAGGTCCGGTGAAGACGGTCAGTTCGCCGGGCCGCGCCGTCGCGGTGAGCGCATAGGGCGCCCAGCCGTCGCGTCCGTGCACCCCGACGTCGAGGAGGCCGATCGGCTCACCGGCCACCGAACAGGTGCGGGTGCGGCCCGCGGTGGATGCGACCGGTGCGTCACCGGACTCGATGAGGTCGAGCACCTGCTCCGAGGCGGTCACCCCGTCGCTGGAGTTGTGGAACTGCGCGCCTACCTGCCGTAACGGCAGGTAGGCCTCGGGGGCCAGGATGAGCGCGAGAACGCCTGCGTACAAACTCATCTCGCCGTACACCAGACGCAGACCGATGCCGACCGCGACGAGCGCCACGCACAGCGTCGAGAGCAGTTCGAGCACCCCACCGGACAGGAACGCCACCCGTAGCGCCGACATGGTGCTGCGTTTGTGGGCGGCACCGAGTTCGGCCACCCGCGCGGCGGGCGCCTTGGCGCGGTTGAGTGCGCGCAGCGTGGGCAGGCCGGTGACGAGGTCGAGCAGCTGCGCGGTGAGCCTGCTCATCGTTTCCAGCTTGCGGGTGGTGCGGTCGCGGGTCATCAGCCCGATCAGGATCATGAACAGCGGGATCAGCGGCAGGGTCACCAGGATGATCACCGCCGACGGCCAGTCGGTCAGTCCGATGACCAGCACCACCGTCGGCGTCACCAGCACCGTGACGATGAGCGCGGGCACATACCCGGACAGATAGGGTCGCAGCGCGTCGAGGCCGCGCAACAGCACCGTGGTGGCATGTTCGCGGCGCCGCAACAGGTCTCGGGGCGGTGTACGTTCCGGGTCGGTGAGCACCGCCAGCGCCCGCGACCGCAACTCGGCGATCGTCGCCGCCGACGCACGATGCGCGTAGCGGTCGTGCGCGAAGCTCGTGGCCACCCGCACCAGCAGCGCCGCGCCGAGCACCCACAGGTGGGTGGCCTGCGCCGCGACGGAGCGCCGGGACGGGTCGGTGATCAATTCGGAGAGGATCGACGCGGTCATCGCGGCGGCGACGATCACCGCGCCGACGGTGACCGCGGCGAGCAGCGCCGTGACCACCACGTAGATGCGGGTGGTCGGCGAATAACGCAGCAGCCGCGGGTCCAGCGGTGGTCGCCCACGGCGCTGGGCCGGGGCGTCGCCCGGACCTGATCCGGACGCGACGGCGCCGACCGCCCGGTCGGCCCGGTCGGTCGGCGCCGTGTCCGTCACTCCGCGTCGACCTTCAGCGACGACAGGCCGCTCGGGGCGGGGATGTCATCGACGCTGATGCGCTTGCGGAACACCCAGTAGCTCCACGCCTGATAGCAGATCACCACCGGCGTGACGAGCACCGCGGCCCAGGTCATCACCGTGAGCGTGTAGTGGCTCGACGACGTGTTGTCGATGGTGAGGTTGTAGGCGGGGTTGGTGCTCGACGGCAGCACGTTCGGGTACAGCACCGCGAACAGCGTCGCGACCGTGCCGGCGATGGCGATCGACGTGCACAGGAACGCGATACCCTCGCGGCCCACCTGGGTGGCGGCCGCCATTCCCACGGCGGCCACTGCGGCGATCAGCACCGGAATCCAGGTCCATCCGTTGCCGTAGGCGAATTGCGTCCACAGCAGGAACGCCGCGGCCACCACCAGGGTCGGGATCGCCAGACGCTTGGCGTAGACCATCGCGTCCTGCTGCAGCACCCCACCGGTCTTGAGCGCGAGGAACACCGCACCATGGGTGAGGAAGACCAGCAGCGTGGTCAGCCCGCCGAGTAGCGCGTAGGGGTTCAGCAGGTTGAAGAAGCCGCCCGTGTACTGCGCATTGGCGTCGATGGGGATGCCGCGGATCACGTTGGCGAACGCCACACCCCACAGGATCGCGGGAATCCACGACCCCAGTCCGATGCCGATGTCACACCAGGTGCGCCATTTCGGGTCGTTGATCTTGCCGCGCCACTCGATCGACACGACACGGGTGATCAGTCCGACCAGGATCAGGAACAGCGGCAGGTAGAAGGCGGTGAACATCGTGGCGTACCACCCGCCGAACGCGGCGAACAACGCACCGCCGGCGGTGAGCAGCCATACCTCGTTGCCGTCCCACACCGGGCCGATCGTGTTGAGCAGCACGCGACGTCGCTTGTCGGGGTCGGCGGCGTCCTCGTGCTTGCCCACCTTCTCGTCGCCGCCGGTGTGGCTCGACCCGAGGAACGGCATCAGCATGCCCACCCCGAAGTCGAATCCCTCGAGCACGAAGTACCCGACGAAGAGAACCGCGATGATCAGAAACCAGAATTCTTGAAGTCCCATCGGTCCACTCCTCAGTAAGCGAACGAAAGTTGCTTGGGCTCATCGGAATCCGTCGGCTCCGATGGGGGTGTTGCGTCGTAGGCGCTCGGCCCCTCGATCACGTAGCGGCGCTGCAGCAGGAACCAGACGACGCCGAGTGCGCCGTAGAGCACGGTGAAGCCGATCAGGGTCACCCACACCACCGGGGCGGTGTGATTGGAGACGCCGTCCTGCACCAGCATGTGAATCCGGAGCGGATCGAGGTTGTCCTGCCAGTTGGGTGCCACCACCCACGGCTGGCGGCCCATCTCGGTGAAGATCCAGCCCGACGAGTTCGCCAGGAACGGCGTCGGGATCATCCACAGCGCGAAAGTGCCGAAGCGCCTCGATTCCACCACCTTCTTCTTCCGGGTCAGCCACAGCCCGCCGAGGGCGACGATGACCGAACCCAGCGCCCAGGTGATCATGGCGCGGAAGCCCCAGTAGGTCACGAACAGGTTGGGCGCGAAGTTCTGGTTCGGCATGTTCAGCGCTTCCTGGTACTGCTGTTGCAGTTGGTTGACGCCTTGCAGCGTCTCACCGAAGCGGTGGGTGGCCAGGAACGACAGCATGCCGGGAACCTCGACCACGTGATCGATGTTCTCGCAGTTGTTCTGCCGGCCGACCGACAATATCGAGAAGCCCGGATTGTCCGCGGTGTTGCACAGCGACTCCGCGGCGGCCATCTTCATCGGCTGCTGCTTGAACATGATCTGGGCCTGCAGGTCGCCGGTGATGATCACCGCGATACCCGCGACGATGGTCACCCACAGTGCGAACCGGGTCACCGGGCGCCACAACTGGCGGGCGTCGCGTTCGAGATCTTCGGGCGTGGCGTCGATGTGACTCGGCGAGCTGGTCTTGGGCATGCCCGAGGCGTCACCGGTCTCGATGGCCTCCCGCAGCTTCTTGGCGCGGTACATGTTGCGTGCCATCCACCAGCATCCGATCGCGGCGACAAACGTGCCCGCGGTGAGGAAGGCACCCGCCACGACGTGTGGGAAGGCGGCCAGGGTGGTGTTGTTGGTGATCACGGCCCAGAAGTTGTTCATCGCCGGGCGGTTGCGGGTGTCGTCCCAGGCGACACCGACCGGATGCTGCATGAACGAGTTCGCCGCGATGATGAAATACGCCGACGCGTTCACGCCGATCGCCGCCAGCCAGATGGTGGCCAGGTGCACGCGTCGTGGCAGGCGGTCCCAACCGAAGATCCACAGCCCGATGAACGTCGATTCGAGGAAGAATGCGATGAGACCCTCGAGGGCCAGCGGCGCGCCGAACACGTCGGCGACGAAACGGCTGTATTCGCTCCAGTTCATGCCGAACTGGAACTCCTGCACGATGCCGGTGGCGACACCGAGCGCGAAGTTGATGAGGAACAGCTTCCCGAAGAACTTGGTGGCCCGCAGCCACTGCTCGTTGCCGGTGACATGCCACACCGACTGCATCACCGCGATCATCGGGGCGAGCCCGATCGTCAGCGGAACCAATATGAAGTGGTAGACGGTGGTGATACCGAACTGCCACCGGGAGACATCCAGTGCGTTCATCGCGCCTCGAATCGCGTAGCCGCGACTCCGGGCTGGGAGCCGCGTACCAGTACGGAAGGTCACCACGCCGTACTACGTGACGTCGTAACCGCTACCGGGGACGCTACGCGCGGCCGTTGCTCTAGGACAAGCGACCTTGGTCCCGCCACCGGCGGTGCCACTGTGGGCTGCATCTCACGTCGTTCGGGAAGTTCGCATAACGAAAACCCCGGACCAGCCTATTCTGAATCACCGCAAATCGCCCGGTCGACGAGATCGGCAAATTCGTCAGCATGTTGTGGGACCGGCGTCACGTATCTGTTGAGCGCGGTGACCCGAGCCGCCAGGGTGACGCTGCTGACCAGCCAGAACGAGTCGGCCGCGATCAGGTCGGCGGGACGGAGCACCCGTGTCCGGGTTTGCCATCCCTCTTTCTCGGCGAGTGCGAAGGTGGCCCGTTGCGTGGTGCCTGGCAGGATGCCGATCTCCGTCGGAGGCGTCACCAGTGTCTTGTCGAAGACGGCGATCACCGTCGAGCGGGGCCCCTCGAGTACCGCACCCTCGCTGCTGAGGTAGATGACGTCGTCGAATCCCTCGGCGGCGGCATGCCGCAGGGCGGCCATGTTGGTTGCGTAACTCAGGGTCTTGGCACCCAGGAGCTGCCACGGCGCGGCGGCTGCGAGGTCGATCGAGTACCCGCGGTCGAGGGTCACCACCGAAACACCGTCGGCGCGGGCGGACGCAACCCGGTCGGACACCGGCGACACGGTGAGATAGCCGGTCGGTACCGCGTTGGCTCCCGCGCTCTCCCGGCCGCGCGAACACACCAGCCGGAGCGCGGCCTCGGCGCCGTGCGGCGCGGAGGCGGTCCATTGTTTGGCCGCGATCTCGATCGCCGCACGCCACCGGGCGGGATCGGGCTCGGGCAGGTCGAGCATGGCGGCGCTGCGGGCCAGACGCTCGAGGTGGTATTCGACGCAGCGCGCGCGGCCACCGCGCACCAGCAGCGTCTCGAAGATCCCGTCGCCGCGCACCGCGGCCAGGTCGTCGGCGAACAGCAACGGCGCATCCGGGTCGAGGACGTCGCCGTCGAGGGTCACCACAATCGAGTCCGACATGCCGACGAGGCTATCGGAGTCGGGTGCGTAGAATCGGACCGTGGCCGCATCACCCATTCTGACCAGCCATTCCGGCGCGGGCGCGGTGCCCGATACCCGCACGGCGGCCCGCACCACGGTCGCCTGGCACTACGGCGATCCGCTCGGCGAACAACGCGCAGCCACCACGGGTGCCGTGATCATCGACCGCTCCGACCGTGCCGTCATCGAGGTCCCCGGACGCGACCGCCTCTCCTGGCTGCACACCATCTGCAGTCAGCACGTCAGTGAACTGCCGGACCGCACCGGCGCCGAGAGTCTGTCACTCGACGCGAACGGCCGCGTCGAGGAACACTTCGTGCTCACCGACGTCGACGAGGTCACCTGGATCGACACCCACGGCGAACGAGGTGAGACGCTCCTCGACTTCCTCACCAAGATGGTGTTCTGGTCCGACGTGTCGCCGGCCGCGCGTCACGACATGGCGGTGCTCACCCTGATCGGGTCCGACGTGGTGCCTGGACCGATCGCCGAACTCATCGAACTCGACCCGAACGCGCTGCCGTACACCGCCGGTGATCTGCCCGAATCCCATCACGAGGACGAGCCACTCGGCTTCTGGCGGATGATGCCGCCGCTGCCGCAGGGTCCGCACGGCGGGGACCCGCTGCCGGTGGTCGACCTCGTGGTCCCCGACTTCCTGCTGACGAGCTGGTGGGACGCACTGCATGAAGCGGGCGCCCAGCCCGCCGGGACGTGGGCGTTCGATGCGCTGCGGGTCGCCGCACTGCGCCCGCGGCTCGGCATCGACACCGACGAACGCACCATCCCGCACGAGGTCTATTGGATCGGCGGACCCGACGTCTTCGGTGCCGTACACCTCGACAAGGGGTGCTATCGCGGTCAGGAGACCGTCGCCCGAGTCCACAACCTAGGCAAAGCGCCGCGTCGGCTGGTGCTGCTGCACCTCGACGGCAGCGCCGACGACCGCCCCACCCCGGGGGATCCGGTCGTCGCGGGCGGACGCACCGCCGGCCGCGTCGGCACCGTCGTCGACCATTTCGACCTCGGCCCCATCGCACTCGCACTCGTCAAACGCGGGATCGGCGCCGACGTCGACCTGCTGGTCGGCAGCCCCAACCCGATCGCCGCGCGCATCGATCCCGACTCGGTACGAGACGACGACCGGGTGCAGGCCGGCCGGGCCGCGATCGACCGCCTCCGCAACCCCGACGAGCCGAGCCGCACCGTATGACCGGCGCACAGACAGGCCGCGTACTCGCCGTCTGCGCCACCGAACACGACGTCGACCTGGGCGGACGGGTCGGCATCAGCGCCATCGACAAACGGGCGCACGACGGGCGCGTGCCGGTGGGGCCGGAGGGATTGAGCACCGATCACGTCTGCGACACCAAACACCACGGCGGCCTCGACCAGGCCGTCTACGCCTACGACGATGCCGAGGCGCGGCGCTGGGCCGAAGAACTCGGCCGGGACCTGCCCTACGGATGGTTCGGCGAGAACCTGCGCGTCAGCGGACTGCCGGTGACCGACGCCCTGGTGGGCGAACGCTGGGAGATCGGCGACGACGGGCTGGTGGTGGAGACCACGATCCCCCGCATCCCGTGCACCACGTTCGCCGCATGGGCCGGGGAACCCCGGTGGATCAAACGGTTCATGGACCGCGCCGACGTCGGCGCCTATCTGCGGGTTCTGCACAGCGGCACGGTGGGCGCCGGCGACACCATCCGGGTGATGCACCGGCCCGGGCACGGGGTCCGGGTGCGTCACCTCATCACCGGGACCGACGCCGACGCGCTGCAACTGCTTCTCGCCGGCACCGATCTCGCCCCCAAGGTGCGCCGCGAGGCGTCCAAGAAGCTGCGCACCGCTCAGCGGTGAACCTCGCTCCCGGCGCGGTACTCAATTCCGCCCGCTCGCTTCGCTCCCGGCGCGGCGCGGTACTCAATTCCGCCCGCTCGCTTCGCTCCCGGCGCGGTAACAATTCCGCCCGCTCGCTTCGCTCCCGGCGCGGCGCGAGCACCGCAATCCACAGAATTTGGAAGAGCGCGCTAAACTGGTCCCCACGACAGATTCACTACCTAGAGAACGGGGCCGCCACTCGATTGGCCGCCCCGTCATTGTGCGAGGGGGTCCCATATGGGCCGCGGCCGGGCGAAAGCAAAGCAGACGAAAGTTGCTCGTCAACTCAAGTACTCCACTCCCCATACCGACTTCGACAGCCTCCAGCGCGAGCTGTCCGGAGTAGACGATTCGGCTGACCGCCCGGATCCGGCGGACGAGTGGACCGATGACGAGGAGTGGCGACGCGCCTGACGCGCGCGTCCACGTCTCTGCGGTGACTCGCACACCATTCCAGGTGTCGACACTCACACGAGCAGTCTGATTCTTGCTCGATGGTGGCCATGCCCCCCGGTGCTCCCGGGCAGCATGGCCACCATCGGTCGCTCAGAAGCGCGGATGTTCTCCGGTGAGAGTCACGCGCGGCAAGCTGTGATTCTTGGGTTCCGGTGAGCGTTTGACGGTTCCCAGCACCCAGTTGTCGACGTGGCGGGCGGTGAGCACGGCCTGTGTGCGGTCGGTGTCCTCGGGTGCCACCACCGCCACCATGCCGACACCCATGTTGAAGGTGCGTTCCATCTCCGCCTGCGGCACACGACCCCGCTGCGCGATCATCGCGAAGATCGGCGCGGGCGTCCACGTGTTGCGTTCGAGTTCGGCCACCAGCCCGTCCGGGATCACCCGGGCCAGGTTCTCCGCCAACCCACCGCCGGTGACGTGGGCGAAGGTGCGCACATCGGCCTCGGCGGCCAGCGCCAGACAGTCCCGCGCGTAGATCCGCGTCGGCTCGAGCAGTTCCTCACCAAGGGTGCGGCCGAACTCCTCCACATGGCCGGACAGGTCCATGTGACCCCACTCGAGGAGCACCTTGCGCGCCAGCGAATACCCGTTGGAGTGCAGACCCGACGATCCCATCGCGACGACGACGTCACCGGCACGGACCTTCTCCGGTGAGAGCACCCGATCGGCTTCCACCACGCCCACCGCGGTCGCGGACAGATCGTAGTGATCTGCCTGCATGAGGCCGGGATGCTCGGCCGTCTCTCCGCCGAGCAGCGCGCATCCGGCGGCCACGCAGCCGTCGGCGATCCCGGACACGATCTCCGCGACGACCTCGGGAATCACCTTGCCGATGGCGATGTAGTCCTGCAGGAACAGCGGTTCGGCGCCGCACACCACGAGGTCGTCGACGCACATCGCGACCAGATCCTGTCCGACGGTGTCATGCTTTCCCATCGCCTGCGCGACAGCGAGTTTCGTACCCACACCGTCGCTGGCCGCAGCCAGGAGGGGTTCACGATAGTTGCCCTTGAGCGCGAACAGCCCGGAGAATCCGCCAAGCCCGCCCATCACCTCCGGTCGAGATGCCCGCTTGGCGTGTGGGGCGAACAGTTCCACCGCGCGTTCACCGGCGTCGATATCGACTCCCGCGGCCGCGTATGAGGCCCCACCAGGCGTGGGGTCACGATCGTCGGCAGCCGAATCCTGCTCGGGCATCTGGCGGTGCACCCTTCGTCACATTCTGGGCGGGCGCGGTCCGGCCAGGACCCCGACCCATGGTCGGATCACACGCTACCGGAGACGTCCGGCGACGCTAGGGCCGCATCACCGGGCTCACGTTGTCGTTGGGCACGGTCAGCGGGTCCACTCCCGTGCTCACCGCGGTGTTGGCCAGCATCTGCTCGAGCACCGCCTTGCCCATCGACGTCTCCTCGGGGAGCTCGATCGGGTAGTCGCCGTCGAAGCAGGCCGCGCACAGCGCCGACGCGGGCTGCTCGGTGGCCGCCACCATCTCGTCGATGCTGATGTACCCGAGCGAGTCGGCACCGATCGCTTGGCGCACACCCTCCACCATGTGTTCCTCGGAATCCATGCCGTTGGCGATGAGCTCGGCGGGTGAGGCGAAGTCGATGCCATAGAAACACGGCCAGCGCACCGGGCTCGACGCGATGCGCACGTGGATCTCGGCGGCGCCGGCCTCGCGCAGCATCCGGATCAGGGCGCGCTGGGTGTTACCGCGCACGATCGAGTCGTCGACCACCACCAGGCGCTTGCCCCGGATCACCTCTTTGAGCGGATTGAGCTTGAGCCGGATACCGAGCTGACGGATCGTCTGCGACGGCTGGATGAACGTGCGACCGACGTACGCGTTCTTCATCAGGCCCTGGCCGTAGGGAATGCCGGACTCCTGGGCGAAGCCCACGGCCGCGGGCGTACCCGACTCGGGCACCGGGATCACCAGATCGCCCTCGGCGGGATGTTCGCGCGCCAGCCGCCGCCCGATTTCCACCCGGGTCGAGTGCACCGACCGCCCATGGATCACGCTGTCGGGCCGGGCCAGATAGACGTACTCGAACACACAACCGCGGGGGGTGGCCTCGGCGAAACGCTTGCTGCGCACACCGTCGGCGTCGATGGCCAGCAACTCGCCGGGCTCGATGTCGCGCACAAAAGAGGCACCGACGATGTCGAGGGCGGCGGTCTCCGAGGCGACCACCCAACCGCGGTCGAGGCGGCCGAGCGACAGCGGGCGCACTCCGTGCGGGTCGCGGGCCGCGTACAGGGTGTGCTCGTCCATGAAGGTCAGACAGAACGCACCGCGCAACGTGGGCAGCAGTTCCATCGCGGCCTGTTCGATGGTGGAATCGGCGGCTCCGTGAGCCAGCAGCGCACCCACCAGATCGGAGTCGGAGGTGGCCGCGGTGCTCTGCACCCTGAGTTCGCGTGCCCGGCTCGCCAGATCCGCGGTGTTCACCAGATTGCCGTTGTGCCCCAACGCAACCCCGGTGCCCGCAGCGGTGGTACGGAAGATCGGCTGGGAGTTCTCCCAAGTGGTGGATCCGGTGGTGGAGTAACGGCAGTGGCCGATCGCCACGTGGCCCACCATGGCGCCGAGGGTCTGCTCGTCGAACACCTGGCTGACGAGTCCGAGATCCTTGAAGACGAGGACCTGCGAACCGTCGCCGACGGCGATACCCGCCGCCTCCTGACCGCGGTGCTGCAGGGCGTAGAGACCGTAGTAGCTCAGTTTCGCGACGTCCTCGCCGGGCGCCCAGACGCCGAAGACGCCGCACTCCTCGCGGGGTTCGTTCTCGGGTTCATCGATCGCCGGCGCTCCCGGGCAGCCGCTCTGGGTAGGGGCCAACAGATTGCGACTGGTGATCGACAGATCGGTCATTCGGCAAGCTCCCTGGAGACTGGGCGGGTCAACGCATCGGCGGCCTACGGCTACGCCCTTGAGTTTACGTGCCGGTAGCTTCCGATTTCCATTCGTGCAGCGGCGCGGCGTCCGCGGATATTCCGGGCTGTGACCCGTGCCACCCGCAGGCGTGCCGGCGCCCGCTCACCACCCTTGATCCGGTCGGCGCGGATACCCCGCGGGCGGCTGACCGTAGGCGGGCGACCGGCCGTACTGCGGCTGCTGCGGTGCCTGCCCGAACTGCGGTGCCTGCCCGAACTGCGGTGCCTGCCCGAACTGCTGGGGTGCCTGCCCGTACTGCGGTGCCTGCCCGAACTGCGGTGCCTGCCCGACCTGCTGGGTCGCGACAGCCGGAGCATGAGTCCGCCGGTCGTGAACGACGACGCCGAGCCCGGATTCGGCAACGGCGGCGCGAAGGCGCTCCATGTCCAGGCGCGAGTCGGGTATCACCACGCGCATCGGTAGGTCGGTCAGGGTCTCGCCGGCACGGACCGGCATCGACGGCAGGGTCGCACCGGGCCGGGGTGCAACGCCCACCTCCACCGTTCCGGGTGTACTGCCCGACACCACCACCACGCCGGCCACCTGCGGCCACACCGCAGTGGTCCCGCGTAACCGAATGGCGTGCGCGCCCGCCATGAGCAGCGTCGCCTTGGCCCCGTGCACACGGATGATCACGAGCACTCCGAAGATGAGCACTCCACGCAGCACCATGCCCAGGGGCCGGGACGCCTCGGCGTCGCTCGCCTGCAAGGCTGCGATGATTCCGCCGAACACCACCGCGAAACCGACTAACGCGCCAGTCAGAATCAGCGGCGAATAGGCGACGGTGACCCGGTAGCGGGACTTGGCGAACTGTGTGCGCGCCACGACGATTCCCCCGGCACTGATCGAACCGAGGATCAGCAACGCGATCCACGCGGGCACCGCCGCCGGGTCGTCGATCACAAAGCCCGCGGCGATCACCGCCGCCAGGCCGAAGAACATGCCGACGAACAAGCCCAGCCTCGCCAGGCCGTCGGATCGACTTGCCCGGCGGAGGTTGTCCTGCCGCGACTGCCCGTGCTGATACGTCATCGCAAGCCCGTTCCCCCTGTGGTTGTGCTATCGGATCGCCGACTGGCCGTCCTGACGAGTGCCCACACTGACACGTGTCCGGTGCGTCGTCCTACCGGGGGTCATTCAACGGTCCGACCCGCACGATGGGCAACGCCGAGGCGATCTCGCCCGCACGCTGACCAGACGCGCTGACCGAGCCGTGTGCGACGGCCTCGTCGAACTCGCGCAACCCGGTGGCGATCAGCAGCCAGTCACGCGGCGACGCCTCCACCACATTCGGTGGCGTACCCCGGGTGTGCCGCGGGCCTTCGATGCACTGCACCGCGACGAAGGGCGGCACCCGCACCTCGACCGCGTTGCCCGGCGCCAGATCCTCCAACGTGCGCGCGGTCAGGCGCACCGCCGCCGCGAGCGCCGGCCGCGGGGGGACCGGCAACGAGTCGTCGCGCAACCACGGCGCCACATCGAGCACCGCGGCACGAACCTCCGCGGGATCGATGGGTTTACGCGCCGGCATGCTCGCCATCATGCACCATGGATTCATGGGAGCCGAAGTGGCAGAGCAGCAGTTCACCGGCGCCGACCGGGTCCGATTCCGGCGGCAGGTGTCCCGAGGCACCGAGGCCATCGCGCGGATGCTGGCCGACGGCCTGTTCACCGATCACGGCCGACCCCCCGAACCGTTGTTGGGGATGGAGGTCGAACTCAACCTCATCGACGCCGCGATGAACCCGGCCATGGCCAACGCGACGGTCCTCGATGCCATCGCCGATCCCGACTACCAGACCGAACTCGGCCAATTCAACATCGAGATCAACGTCTCCCCAAGGCCTTTCGTCACTGACGACACCATCTCGCTGGAGCAGGCGTTGCGCACATCACTCAATCGCGCCGAGAAACGCGCCGCGCAGACCGACAACCACCTGGTGATGATCGGGATGCTCCCCACACTGCGGACCGAACACTTTGCGCACCAATGGATCTCGACAAACCCGCGGTACGACCTGCTCAATCAGCAGATCTTCGCCGCCCGCGGCGAGGACATCGAGCTCGACATCACCGGGGTGCCACTCGGCGACGACCACGGCACCGAACGACTGCACACGTCAACCGATTCGATCCTGCCCGAGGCCGCCTGTACCTCGCTGCAATTGCATCTGCGGGTGGCGCCCGAGGACTTCGCGGCACACTGGAATGCCGCACAGGCGATCGCCGGGTTACAGGTGGCCATCGCGGGCAACTCCCCCTTCCTGGCCGGCACCGCGCTGTGGCACGAAAGTCGCATCCCGGTGTTCGAACAGGCCACCGATACCCGGCCATTGGAGTTGAAGAATCAGGGGGTGCGGCCCCGGGTGTGGTTCGGCGAACGGTGGATCAACACGATCTTCGATCTCTTCGAGGAGAACACCCGGTACTTTCCGGCGCTGCTGCCGGTGTCGACCGACGACGATCCCCTCGCCCAACTCGACGCGGGCGAGATCCCCACCCTGGACGAACTGCGGCTGCACAACGGCACGGTGTACCGGTGGAATCGACCCGTCTACGACGTCGTCGACGGCCACGCACACTTGCGCGTAGAGAACCGGGTGTTGCCCGCGGGACCCACCGTCGTCGACACGATGGCCAACGCGGCCTTCTACTACGGCGCGGTGCGCGGCCTCGTCGAATCCGACCTGCCGTTGTGGTCGCAGATGTCGTTCAACGCCGCCGCCGAGAATCTGCACTCGGGCGCACGGGCGGGCTTCGAGAGTCAGCTCTACTGGCCCGACGTCGGCTGGGTACGCCCCGACGAACTCACGCTGCGCCGACTGTTGCCGTTGGCCGACAAGGGTTTACGGTCCTACGGCGTCTCCGACAGAGCGCGGGCGCGGTACATGTCGGTGATCGAGGGCCGGTGCCTGACACGGCAGAGCGGGTCGGTGTGGCAGCGTCGCTCCGTACTGGCGCGCGAGAAGGCCGGCGAGTCACGCCCAGATGCACTGCGCGGCATGCTGTCCGACTACGTGGCGCTGATGCACGAGGGCGAGCCCGTCCATAGCTGGGAGGTCTGATCGGCGGCATCGCGCTTCAGATGGCTTGGTCAATGAGGAATTCGGCGGTGCCCTGCGCGTAGACCGAGTCGCCGCCGTAGAGTGTCGTCGCCGAGGTCACGCGCAGACCAAGGCGCTGCGTCTGCCACGCAACGTAGTCCAGCCGCACCCCGGACGGTACGGGTTGGAGGAACTCAACCTGCATGGCCACCACGGTCGCCGTCAGCCCTTCGGCGGACAACGGTGTGCGGAGCGTTTCGAGCAGCAAGTCGCAGACGACGCCATCTCGCGCCGGCGACTCAGCTTCGGCGACATCGCATTCCACGTGAGCAGTACCGTAGTAGCGCCCTGCGGCAACGCCGGTCGGCGTGGTGCGGAAGGCCGCCGAGGTGGTCTCCGAGGTCGTACCATTCACCGGCGGTTCGGGCGGGGACGATTCCAGTTCTTCGATCTCACCGAGACACGACATCTGGCTCCGCAACGTCGTCGATGCAAAACGATCCCTGACAATGTGCCAAGATCCGCGGTCCCATGTGCATGGTGGCAATCGCAGAGATCTCGCGGCCCGCTCGGTGTGTTATCCACGTGCGCAGCGCAATTCGTTCGAGCACGGGCACCGGGGAAAAATAGTCAACCGCCAGCCGAGTTTCACGGGCGTCGAGGTGACGCGGCAGCACCGCACCCTGTACCAGTTCGGTCAGGAGCGCCGCGACCGCCGTGGCGTTCGTCCATCCCGGTCGGCCTTCGTGTTGCCGACTGAACACCACCGTGCCGTAGAGGCGATCGTGGATACGCTCCATCGCAATGCCGTTCGGGATTCGGTAGTCGATCGCGGCGGGTGTCGTGATCGGTTCCCGGACACCCATCTGCCGTTCGGCAGTAACCGTCATTCGTTGCCTCCGTGGCCGTAGAAGACCCCGTGGCCCTGCGCGACGACCCTCTGCCGCGCGCTCACCACAGCGGCGGCGTACACGCGACGCTCGTCGCAGTGCGTGATCCAGGTGGTCAGGCTCAACGACTCACCTCGGGCGACGGGCGCCATGAAGTCGACCTCGAGACGCAGCGCGGCCGTCGGAATCGCCACCGCCGACGCGGCCGCACCCAGCAAGTCGTCGATCAACACCGAGATGGCCGCGCTCGAGGCAGGGACATCCGGAGCCGCTTGTGCGACGCCGAGTGAGACGGTCCCGTGCAAGCGGCCCGCGACCTCGTGCAGCGCTATACCTCCCGCTGTCCAGAAACCCTGGCGTCGGGCTTCGGGTAGGGGGATCTCGTCGTCGCGGGCATCACCTATCGACTCCGTTTCCGGTTCGGCTGACTCACCGACCGCAGGAAGCGATTGTTCCCGTTCCGAGACCGTTTTGTCGGATGAATCGACTTCCAACGCCTCGACGGTTTCGTTTCTCGTGCGACCATCACTGTCGCAGGAATCTTCAGACGTGGGCGAATGACCGAGAGTACTCACGGCATTCACACCTTCACTGCTGATCAGTGGCGTTCTCTGCGCCTCGGTTATCGCGGACTTCTGGCGTACGGGCATCGTCAGAGTGTAGTCTTCGTCCGGTCGGCAGGGTGGTGCGGCGGCGCCGCGAACCCAGCCACCACAACAGACCGAGCAGCAGCAGCGCCAACGGGAGCAGCAGCCACCACCACGGCGAGATCCCGGACGAGCCGGTGTTCACACTCGGAGCCGCCACCGTCGGCGCGGTCATCGTCGGCGCGGTCATCGTCGGGGCGCCGACGGTCGGCGCGGTCATTCCCGGAACGGCGATGCCCGACAGCTTCGCCGCCAGCGAGGCATCAGGTGTGGACGTCCATGCACCGGTGGACTTGTCGTAACTCAGCGTCGCGTCCGCGAAGCGCTGGGTCAGCACGTTCCCGTCGGTGGTGAGATCGGCTGTCGGAGCACCGAGTTCGGCGCCCAGCTTGCCGACAGCGGCGCTGAACGGGCCACGCACCACCCACGCTCCGTCACTCGGCGTCCAGTAGATCACCGGCTTGTCGGCCGCCGCGAAGGGCGCCATCCGGCTCGTCGGTTTGAACGGTCCGGCGGTCTCGTCACCGGTCGGGAAGCCCAATGATCCGGTAGGACCTCCCTCCTCGGCGTACTTGGCGTTCACCGCGCCGTAGATCACATGCGCGCCCGTCGCTTCCGACCAGAAGATGGAGCCCCCGGAGAAGTTCTGCCGGAAACCGTCGCCCACCGCCTCCACTCCGGAAGTACTGGCGCCAAGACCGGAACTGTTGAAGCCACGATCGGCGTGACCGGCGTCGATCTTCTGCAGAAGACCATTGATCGCCGTTTGGGCCTCACTCTGGGGATCTGCCGAGGCGGGCGGGGCCAGCAACGCACCAGCGCCCGCGCCGGCCACGATTCCCGCGGCGAGGAGCACTGGTGCGACGCGGGACAACCCACGCCGACGTGGACGGGTGAATCCAAGGACTTTCATCGTATTGATCCGTTCTGTGGTGACGCCGGGGACGAGAACCGGAACCCTCGGGCGACTGAACAGCTATCGACGACGATCCCGCGTTTGATCTTCGACGTGTCGGATCGCGACTTCCAGATCCTTTGAGCGGGCGCGCACTTCAGATCGCGACATGGTGCCGCTCATCTGCGCCACCCGCCCCGCCAGAGCGAATGCCTACCACCGAACCCCATGCGGCGTGGCCCGATTCGGGTGTAGAGATGGGACTATCAACGACACATCAGCAGCTTTTGACGCCAGGATGGGCAATGACCTACCGCAACCATATCGACAAGCACCGCCCCTCCAGCACATCCGGAAGCGCGGTCCTCTCCGGCGATGCCTCGCGTGTCACCGACACCGGCACGCACAGGTACACCATCACGCGCAACCAGCATCTGACGCCTGCCGCACACACCGAAGCGTTCCCCGGCTCGCAGGCCACCGCGTCGTTCCGCCGTACCGGATCGGTCTGGTGTCTCCGACTCAGCGGCGACATCAGGACGTCGATACGCACTCCGGATCAGGCCGCCGACGCCTACCGGAACTTCGTCTATCTCGCGATGCCGCTCAGCGGAAGCGCCTCCGGGGTTCATGCCGGGCGCAGTTTCCGCCTCCACCCGGGCGAAGCCGTTGCGCTGCGCAATGACCGGCCGTACGAACTGCATGCCATGTCGCGGCCCATCGATGCCGTGAACATCGCGATCCCCGCGGAACGATTGCGCATCTGGGACGTGGACGTGTCGCACCTCGTGGCCAAACCGTGGCAGCTGTCTACCGCCGCCACCCGCGCCCGCGACTTCATCGCGGCTGTGTGCGTGGACGAGTCGAGCGACGCTGCTGTCGACATGTCCGGTCTCGACGACATCTTGCTGCGGATGGCGCTCCTCGTCGTGTCCTGCCGCGAGGGCTTCAGTCATCCGCCGACGCGGGTCGTCGACATCCGCAAGAGTGTCCTCGACATCATCGAATCCCGGGCGTCGGACCCGAATCTCACATGCGAGGCGATCGCCGCCGGACTGCACGCGAGTACGCGCACGATTCATCGCGCGTTCGAGGGCACCGGAGCCACCGTCAGCGGCCTGATCGTGAATCAACGGCTCGAGGGAGCGGCAGCAGAACTCGCACTGGGACCGCGCGATCGCACGATCGCCGCGATCGCACGGTCCAACGGTTTCCGCGGAGCCGATCAGCTCACACGAAACTTCAAGCGGCGCTACGGAATGAATCCGACCGACTACCGCACCCGGCACGCACTGACCGAACCACTCAACCCTGCGTAGCCACCAGACCGCGGCCGGTGATCAGCGGAAGGTCCAGTGCCGTACTCAATCCCGGCTCCGCGTTCACCACTGCGGCGACAGCGTTCACCAGCCGCATGGCGGTCACGATCATCCCGGACACGTTGTGGTCGCCGTGCTCCCCGTGGTGGGCGAACTCGACCTGCATCTGCGGCTCACCGCTGACGACGATGCGGTAGCAGCCATCGCCTGAGTCCGGTGTCGGCCAGTCCGGGCACTGGTCGGGGTGAGTGCGGGTGAAGTGCTCCACCACGATCCGGTCCACGCCGTCCACCTGCCCGGCGACCTCGAAATGCAGGGCAGCCATCGACCCCGACGGGACATCCACCGACACGGTGGTGTAATCACGTTCGGCGGCAACGCGTTCCACGCGCTCCACCAGGGGTTCGTCGAGCGTGATGCCGAGACCCGCCGCGAGCTGGCGCACCACGCTCCCCCAGGCCATGGCCAGTACCCCCGGGTTGAGCAGCACCGGACGGTGGTCCATCGGCCGTCCGAAGCCGAACAGATCTCGCATCACCACCGGCTGGTAGTAGGTCGAGTAGTCGGCGATCTCTAGGCACCGCACCTCGTCGATCCGCTGGGACAGACTCGTCATCGACAGCGGGAGAACATCATTGGCGAACCCCGGATCGATTCCGTTGACGTGCAGGGTTGCCCCGCCGGCACGGGCGGCCTCGTCGATCTGAGTGATCATCGCCTCGGGCAGGATGCCGTACGGGAACTGCAGGACCACCGGGCCACTCGACACCACGTTGATCCCGGCGGCCACGAAACGCGTCAGGTCGCCGATCGCCTCCACCACCCGATCGTCGGTCATCGCGGTGTGGACGATGCAATCCGGCGCCAGTGCGAGCAACGCGTCGGCGTCGTCGGTGGCGTACACGCCGAGATCTCGTCCCAGCCCGGCGAGCCGACCTGCGTCACGGCCAACCTTCGCCGGGTCGGATACCCACACGCCGACCAGGTCCAGATCGGGATGCGCATCTATCCCGGCGATCGCACGGCGTCCCACTGTGCCCGTCGACCACTCGACCACCCGCAGCGTCATACCCCCAAACTAGAACACGTTCCACATTGCCGGAGGCCTTTGCGGGATTCCCCGCGCGCTGCCGCTTCGCGAAGGCATTCGGATAGTCTCGACGTCGATGCCGAGCGCCGCACCGCCCACCTCCAGCGATCCCCCGCTGGCGATCACCCACGACGGGCACACCACCCGTCTCAAGTGGCACCGCGCACGTCGCCGCGCCGACGATCCTGCCTTCACCCCGGCCCGGATCGTCGAGGCGATGCGGGTCGGCGCGAGCGTGGAGGTCGACCTGGTGATCCACGCCGACCGCGGCTGTGCCATCCTCCACGATCGCCACATCGACCACGCGACCACGGGGCACGGCGAGGTGTCGGCGCTGTCGGCCGCCTATCTGCGGACGCTGACTCTCCGGGACAACACAGGGCGACCGACCGACCAACGAGTGCTGTTGCTCGAAGATCTCGCCGGGCTGCTCGACGGTGTGGACGTCGCCTCCGAGGCGATGCTGCAACTGGATTTCAAGGAGGATGCCGCGGCCCTCGACGCACGCGCGATCGACGTCTTCGTCGGAGCGGTTGCGCCGATCGCATCCCATGCGATCCTGTCGTGCGGCGACGCGCGCGCCGTGCGCATCCTGTGCGACGCGGTGCCCGACCTGCATGTCGGCTACGACCCCTGCCATCACGGCGCTATCGGGCGCGTTCTGGACTCGGGGGACTTCGCGCGATTCGTGCTCGATGCGGTGCAGGCGGCACCGCGCGCGGAGATGATCTACCTCGATCACGGTCTCGTTCTGGCTGCCGCCGACCGCGGCGCCGATCTCATCGCCGCCTTCGCCCGAATGGACCGCCAGGTCGACGCCTACACGCTCACCCGGATCGATTCGTCCACCGTTCCGGTGCTGCGCAGGCTCGTCGACCTCGGTGCCCACCAGATCACCACCGACGATGCGGAGACCATCGCGGCGATCGCCGCCTCCTGGTGACCCGGAGCGGTCAGACGCGTAGCGCGTCGAAGGGGGCGATCGGAATGTTGCGGATCACGAACCAGATCAGCACCACGACGAGGGTGACCGCGGGTGCGAACCGCAGGTGTTGCCAGCTGCGCACCCGGCGTCCACGCCACAGCCCGACGCAGTAGGCGACGAATGCCCACCCCAGCAGGGCGATGGCGGCAACACCGACCGCGTTGTAGCGCAAGGCATCCGACACGTCACCGTGCAGCAGCGCATAGATCGCGCGTAGCGATCCACAACCCGGACAGTCGATTCCGAGCAGCAGCTTGGTGGGGCACACCGGCAAAGGCCCGCCCGGGGTGGTGGGATCACCCAACCAGATTGCGGTACAACACAATCCGGCGGAGGCGACCACGGCCACCGGACCCAGGACCGGGTGGTGTGACACCCGGGCCAGGCCGCTGCCGAGGGCGCGCTCGAACCGCGCGGCGCGTCCGACGGTGCGGGCGTCGCGCGGCTGACCCGGCTCGGGGTCAGTACGTGGTGCCGGTGCCGCTGTTGACCGCGGCGGCGATGATGATGACATAGATGATCACCGAGACGACACTGAATACAACCCCGGCGACCGCACCCCAAATGGACCAGCGCTTGGCGTCGTCAGCAGCCTGCTGGGCGCCCTGATAATCGCCGGCGGCCCAGAGCTTGTCCACGGACGTGGCCTTCACGATCGCCACGATGCCCAGCGGCAGGCAACACAGGACGGTGCACAGGATTGCCCAGACCAGATTGTTGTCCGGCGACGGTCCGGGAGCACCGTAGCCGTACTGCGGCGCACCGCCGTAGGGCTGACCACCATAGGGCTGACCGTACGGCTGTTGCCCATACGGCTGCTGGCCGTAGGGCTGTTGCCCGTAGGGCTGCTGACCGTAGGGCTGTTGGCCATAGGGTTGCTGGCCATAGCCGCCCTGATTCGGGTCGCCCTGGTTGTCGTAGGGGTTCGACATCTGCTTCCTCTCGAATGGATCGTGTGGAGCCTAGCCGAGTTGCCGTCACGACGTCTCGGGGGATACCGGGATCTTCATTCGACGAGGGGACGTCAGCCGAACAGGCGCGGGAGGGTTCCCTCGTACACGGCCTGCAGTTCATTCAGTGCGATCTCGAACTGATCCTGCACCGTCACCGAATCGCTGCCCTGATCGACCACTCCGATGCGGGTCCACGGCATTCCGCGGGCGTCGAGCATCGCGACGAAACGCGACTCCTCGGTTCGCGGCACCGCCACCAGCACTCGTCCCGTCGACTCCGAGAACAGCCACACGAACGGGTCGGCGTCCTCCGGAAGCAGAATCCGGGCACCGGTCTCACCGGCCAGAGCCGACTCCACCACCGCCTGGATCAGCCCGCCCTCACTGAGGTCGTGTGCGGCAGAGACCAACCCGTCGCGTGACGCCGCGGTCAGGATCTGCGACAACAGTTTCTCGTGGGCCAGGTCGACCGCCGGTGCCACACCGCCGAGATGGTCATGGGTGACCTGAGCCCAGATCGAGCCGTCGAATTCGTCGCGGGTCTCCCCGAGCAGGATCAGCGTCTCACCCGGTTCGGTACCGAACCCGGTGGGGATACGACGGTGCACATCATCGATCACACCGAGCACCCCGACCACCGGCGTGGGCAGGATGGCGGTGGCACCGGTCTGGTTGTAGAAACTCACGTTGCCGCCGGTGACCGGGATGCCCAGTTGCGCGCACCCGTCGGCCAGACCGCGGACGGCCTGCTGGAACTGCCACATCACCGCCGGGTCCTCGGGCGAGCCGAAGTTGAGACAGTTGGTGACGGCCTTCGGGGTGGCGCCGGAGGCGGCCACGTTGCGGTAGGCCTCCGCCAGGGCGAGCTGAGCGCCCCGGTACGGGTCGAGGAAGGTGTAGCGGCCCGACGCGTCGGTGGCCAGTGCGATACCCCGGCCGGTGCGCTCGTCGATGCGGATCACCCCGGAATCGGCGTTCTCGGCGAGCACGGTGTTGCCACGCACGTAGCGGTCGTACTGCTCGACGATGAACTTTCGGCTGCACAGCGCCGGCGAGGCGAGCATGGTCAGCACGGTCTCGCGGAGCCTGTCGGGAGTGTCGGGACGCCCGAGTGGTTCGGTCGTCGACGCCACCACGCCGTCCTGCCAGTCCGGTCGGGCCACCGGGCGCTCGTACACTGGGCCCTCGTGGGCGACGGTGCGCGGCGGCACGTCCACAACGGTCTCCCCGTGCCATGTGATCACCAGGTTGTCGCCGTCGGTGACCTCACCGATCACCGTGGCGAGTACGTCCCACTTGGCGCACACCGCGAGGAACGCGTCGACGTTCTCCGGGGTGACCACCGCACACATACGTTCCTGCGACTCGCTGGAGAGAACCTCCGCCGGGGTCATGCCGGTGGCGCGCATCGGTACCTTCTCCAGGTCGATATGCATGCCACCATCGCCCGCCGAGGCGAGTTCGCTTGTCGCGCAAGATAGTCCGGCGCCGCCGAGATCCTGGATGCCAACCACCAGTCCCGCGTGATAGAGCTCCAGGCAGCATTCGATGAGCACCTTCTCGGTGAACGGGTCACCCACCTGGACGCTGGGCAGCTTCTTGCGGTTGGGTCCCGAGTCCTCACCGGTGTCGTCGAAGGTCTCCGACGCGAGCACCGACACACCGCCGATGCCGTCGAGGCCCGTGCGCGCGCCGAACAGGATGATCTTGTTGCCGGTGCCCGACGCGAACGCCAGTTGCAGGTCCTCGGTGCGCAGCACACCCGCGCACAGCGCGTTGACGAGCGGATTGCCCGCGTAGCTGGCGTCGAAGACGGTTTCCCCGCCAATGTTGGGCAGCCCGAGAGAGTTGCCGTAGCCACCGACACCGCGGACCACGCCGTCGAGCACCCGGCGGGTGTCGGGCGCATCGGCCGGGCCGAAGCGCAGCTGGTCCATCACCGCGATCGGCCGGGCACCCATCGCCATGATGTCGCGCACGATGCCGCCGACCCCGGTGGCCGCACCCTGATACGGCTCGACGTAACTCGGGTGATTGTGCGACTCGACCTTGAACGTCACCGCCCATCCGTCGCCGACATCGACCACGCCCGCGTTTTCGCCGATACCCGCGAGCATCCCGGCCCGCATCTCGTCGGTGGTGGTCTCGCCGAAATAGCGCAGGTGCACCTTCGACGACTTGTAGCTGCAGTGTTCGGACCACATCACCGAATACATGGCGAGCTCGGCGTCGGTGGGCCGCCGGCCGAGGATCGCGCGAATCCGTTCGTACTCGTCGTCCTTGAGTCCGAGTTCGCGGAAGGGCTGGGGTAGATCGGGGCTCGCGGCCGCGGCCGACACGGTATCCACAGGGGCACTCACCCGTGCGATTCTACCGGCCGCAGCGCATTCGGCCGGGGGGCGGCTTCTGCAGCGGAGGAAGGTCGGGTCAGACCAAGAGGGAGGGTCCCATCGGCACCGTCTACCCTGTCCCTACGCGTTCACTCGCCGGTTCCGGACACGTGGGGGAAATGATGGCCGACGTCCGCAAGGCCCGGCAGCTCTTCGAGCTGGGCATCCTGTCTTCGGGGATACCCGTGGAGGGCATGGAGCCGGTGAACAATCCCGGGCAGGCGGCCAAGGCATTCACCCGCGCCAGCGAATGGGATCCGACGATGGCCGACGCCTGGCTCGGCCGGCTCGCCACCGGCGACACCGAGAACGAGGTGCTGCTCTCCCTCTATCGCCACCGCAACGGCATCGGCCACGAACAGCGCCGGCTCGGTCTGCCCGAGCGAACCCTGGTGGGACGCTGGTACACCGGCATGTTCATCGACTATCCGCTGACCGACGCGACCGAGGCCGCGGCCGCCTACGCGGCGACCCTGATCAACGGCGCCGACCACGCCGGGGCCCGCGAGGTGCTCGACGGCATCACCGCCCGCCGACCGATCGTCGAGTTCATCGAGGCGGTGCTGCAGTTCCGCACGCAGCGCTGGCCCGATGTGCTCTCCGCGCTGGCGCGGTCCGAGTCGTGGCACGACCCGTACATGACCTCGGTCGCCGACTACCTCACCGGCACCGCCTGCGCGCAACTGGACCTGACCGCCGAAGCCCTCCGACGCCTGGAGAGGGCCCTCGACAGCCCCATCCCCGCATGTGCCGGCCGGGCGATGTACACCTACGGACTCGCCCTGCGCGGCCAAGGCCACGAAGAGAAGGCGAAATCGTTCCTGGAGCAGGCCTACGCCCGTGACCCCGGCCTCACCGCGGCGGCCGAGGCGCTGCGTTCCCCATCGCTGCGCCTCTCGGTGACCACCGCAGAACAGATCGCGGCACGCACCGACCCCTGGGATCCCCAGTCCGTACCCGACCAGCCATCGGTACTGGTCACCGGCGGCGCCATCGGTGGTGGGGCCGACGCCGGGGGCGCCGGCGACATGGTGGCCGAGGCGCAACACGAACTCGACGCGCAGGTCGGCCTCACCTCGGTCAAACAGCAGGTCGCCAAGCTGCAGTCGGCGGCCACGCTGGCGAGGGTGCGCGCCGACCGGGGCCTGTCGACGTCGGCGCGCAGCCTGCACCTCGCGTTCACCGGGCCACCCGGTACCGGCAAGACCACCGTCGCACGCGTGATCGCCAAGATGTACTGCGGCCTTGGATTCATCAAGTCCGACAAGGTGATCGAGGCCACGCGACGGGACATGGTCGGCGAGCACCTGGGCAGCACCGCGATCAAGACCTCCGCGCTGATCGACTCCGCCATGGACGGCGTGCTGTTCATCGACGAGGCCTACACCCTCATCCAGCAGGGACTCTCCGGTGGCGACGCCTTCGGCCGCGAGGCCGTCGACACACTGCTGGCACGCATGGAGGACAACCGCGACCGCCTGGTGGTGATCATCGCCGGTTACGACACGGAGATCGACCGGTTCCTGGCGGCCAACGAAGGGCTGTCGTCACGCTTCGCGCGACGGGTACGCTTCGTGTCGTACACCCCCGACGAGTTGGCTCGAATCGGTGAATACATTGCGGCGCAACGTGATTCGACGCTGACCCCGCAGGCGGTGGCCGAACTCGAACGCGCCTGCACCCCGCTGTATCACGACGTACGCGACGACGGCGTCTCGGTACGCCGCGGCATCGACCTGGCCGGAAACGGACGGTTCGTCCGCAACATCATCGAAGCGGCCGAGGAGGAGCGCGAATACCGGCTGGCCGCCGATGATCTGGATTCGCTCTCGCAGGACGACCTGATGCGGATCGAGGAACAGGACATGCGCGCCGCCGTCGCCAATGTGATGTCCGCGTTGTCCCGCTGAGCGTCACCCGTCCGATCGCTTCTCGACGGGGCCACCACTGAAGTACTCCTGCGCGAAGGAGCTGGACGCCGATCGGCGCGAAGACGGTCTAGCAGGAGGCGGTCACCGCAACGACCCGCTCCCGCAACTCGGGTCGGCAGATCACGAGATCGGGAAGATACGTGTCGTCCTGGTTGTAGACGAGCGGTGACCCGTCGATTCGCCCGCACCACAAGCCTTTTGCCGCTGCGACGGCCACCGGGGCGGCCGAATCCCATTCGTACTGCCCGCCTGCGTGCACATAAGCGTCGGCCTCGCCGCGCACCACCGCCATCGCCTTGGCTCCCGCCGATCCCATCTGGAGCACTTCTCCGCCGATCGCGTCGGCCACATCCTGGGAGAACGCGGGCGGACGCGAGCCGCTGACCACCACGCGTGGACGGTCGCCGCGCGGAGTGGCCGCGAGGCCGGCCGTGGGTGCCACGGGCGTCGCATCGTCGAGGTAGGTGACCCCGAGCGCGGGCAGCGCCACCGCCCCGGCGATGAGTGTGCCGCCCCCCTCGGCCGACCACAGCGCCACGTGCACGGCCCAGTCGCTGCGACCGCGACCGTCGGCATCGACGCTGCCGTATTCACGGGTGCCGTCGACCGGGTCGACGATCCACACCCTCGCCGCGGTGAGACGCGATTTGTCGTCGGCCGACTCCTCCGACAGCACCGCGTCGTCCGGCCGCTCGGAAGCGAGTCGGGCGAGGAGAAAGTCGTTGGACCGGCGGTCGCCCTCGTCGCCGAGTTCGCGTCCGATCAGTCCACTGTGCGCCCGGATGTCGAGCAGCAGGGTTCCTGCTGCGGTCGCGAGTTCTCCGGCCAGGGTGCGGTCGTCCACTCGTGGTCTCCTCAGCGTCTTCTTCTCGGCGTCTTCTTCTCAGCGTCGTCTTCTCAGCGTCTCGCGGTCCGTGCTGCCTACTACAGACCCAGGTTACGAAGTACCGTCTCGGCCGCGGCGGCGGGCGCGCCGTCGGCCGGGGTGATCACCAGGTCGGCGTGTTCGGGGCGTTCGTAGGGCGAGTCGATCCCGGTGAAGTGGCGAATCTCGCCGCGGCGGGCGCGGGCGTAGAGCCCCTTCGGGTCGCGGCGCTCGCACTCGTCGAGCGGTGTGTCGACGAAGACCTCATAGAAGGCGATACGCCGCTCGGCGTGGATCTCACGTGCGCGGCGGCGTTCCTCGGCGAACGGCGAGATGAGCGAGACGATGGCGACCGATCCCGAGTCGGCAAACAACGCGGCCACCTCGGCCGTCCGCCTGATGTTCTCGCGTCGATCGTCGTCGGAGAACCCGAGGTCGGAGTTCAATCCGTGGCGCAGATTGTCGCCGTCCATCAGATATGCCGGGCGTCCCGCAGCCACCAGCAGTCGTTCGAGCTCGATTGCCAGGGAGGACTTGCCCGACGCCGACAGCCCGGTGAACCAGACCGTGGCACCGGTGTGGGGGCGCTGATCGCGGGTCACCTTGGTCGTCTGCCACACAACATCGGGGTGGACTGGACCGGATGGCAGTCGGCCGCTATGCGAGGTGTCCGATGCGGACGAAACCAACCAGACCCTCCTTGACACTCGGCATCGGGTGCCGATCGGTGAAGTCAACGCTACCGCGGGCCCGCGGGCCCCGGGCGACATTGTCCGCCTACCGCGGCCCGTGGCGCGCCACCACCCTTCCCGCGGCGCGGCACCACGATGGACGCCGAACGTGGCGGTCACGGAACAGTCACAACATTCGTGGCGGCTAACGACTTGTCCGCTATATACGAATCGGCACGTAGAGTGTCCGCCCACGTTCGCGCTCGTCCACCCACAACGCATTCGGAGTCTCAGATGATCTGTCGCCCGTCCATCGCCAGAATCCCCGCCGCGGTCGCCGGTGTTGCCGCCCTCACCGTCATCGGTGTCACAGTGAACCCCGGACCCGCGTCGGCGATGACCGTCGCACCGTTGGAGCGATGCTGGGGTATCAGCCCCAACATCGTCGATCAACCCTTCAGCACCGCGCGTCTGTTCGTCTACCCCACCGGACCGGGCCGGGTCCGCGCCGAGGTCAACGACATCTCCACGTTCTGGACGGCCACCGGCGGATACGAGTCCGTCGGACGGCTCGACTGGCACAACCTGGACAACGGACGACGCGGCACCGCAGTCGACCGGGCCGGCATCGGACTCTACGTCGGCGGACCGAAGTTCGACCTGAACACCGGCCGGGGGAACGTCCGCGTCACCCTCAGCGCGGTGAATCGCAACGCACTGTGGGCCATCCCGACCACGTCCTGCAGCGGGACACTGCGGGTCGGCTGACCCGCGCGACCGCGCGCCGCGCCCGCACCAGCGGCTGGACGACGACTACCAACCAAGCACTTGCTAGGTTAGGCTCGTGCCATGAGTTCCGCCGCCATCCCCGCACCGCTGCGCCCCGACGATCTGGGCCCGGACACCTCACCCGTGGCCTACGAGGTCGGCGGACCCGGCGACGCCGTGGCGTATGTGACCCTCAATCGGCCCGAGTACCGCAACGCCCAGAACTCGGTGATGACCTATTCGCTCGACGCCGCATTCCGCAGGGCGGTGGACGACGCGGCGGTGAAGGTGATCGTGCTGCGCGCGAACGGCAAGCACTTCTCCGCCGGACACGACATCGGCACCCCCGAACGCGATGTGGACACCTTCTACGAGAACGTGGCCGCACTGCATTGGGATCACACCGACAAGAGCGGTGGCGATCAGCGTCTGGCCCGCGAGACCGAGGTCTATCTGGGTATGTGCCGGAGGTGGCGCGACATCCCGAAACCGATGATCGCGCAGGTCCACGGCGCCTGCATCGCCGGCGGCCTGATGCTGGCGTGGTCGTGTGACTTCATCGTCGCGTCCGACGACGCCTTCTTCTCCGATCCCGTTGCCCGCATGGGCATTCCGGGGGTCGAGTACTTTGCGCACGCCTTTGTGCTCGGGCCGCGCCGGGCCAAGGAGATCCTGTTCACCGGCCAACGCTTCAGCGCCGCCCAGGCGGCCGACTGGGGCATGGTCAATCATGTGGTGGAACGAGAGGGGCTGGCAGCCAAGGTCGATGCCATCGCCGAACAGATGGTGGCGATGCCGATGCAGGGATTGTTCCTGTCGAAGAAGGCAGTGAACATCTGCGAGGACCAGATGGGTCTGCGCAACGCGATGGATTCGGTGTTCGGCTGGCACCATTTCGCCCACTCGGCCAATGCCGAGGCATCGGGCGGGGATTCGTTGGGCGGCATGAACGCGGAGTCGATGAAGTCCGCCGCCACACCAACGGGAGCCACACCGACAACAGCCACATCAACAGCCACCCGGAGCTGACGAATGGATCTCACATTCGACGACGCCGCGGCCGAATTTCGCGCGGAGGTCCGCGCATGGCTCGCCGATCACGTTCCGGCACAGCCTCTTCCGTCGATGGACACCGCCGAGGGTTTCGAGGCCCACCGTGAGTGGGAACGCACCATGGCCGCCGACGCGATGTCGGTGGTGAGCTGGCCCACCGAGTTCGGGGGTCGTGACGCCCCGCTGCTGCACTGGGTGATCTTCGAGGAGGAGTACTACCGCGCCGGAGCTCCCGGACGGGTCAGCCAGAACGGCATCTTTCTGCTGGCCCCCACCCTGTTCGAGCACGCCCATCCCGAACAGCTGGCGCGCATCATGCCGCGGATGGCCCGCGCCGACGACATCTGGGGCCAGGCATGGAGTGAGCCGGAAGCCGGCAGCGACCTCGCGTCGTTGCGGTCGACGGCCACCCGCACCGACGGCGGCTGGCTGCTCAACGGCCAGAAGACGTGGAGTTCGCGGTCGAGTTTTGCCGACGGCGCGTTCGGCCTCTTCCGCTCCGACAAGGACGCCGCGCGTCATCGCGGGTTGACCTACTTCATGTTCGACCTGCGGGCGCCCGGTGTCACGGTGCGGCCGATCCCCCAACTCGACGGCGAACCGGGATTCGCCGAACTCTTCCTCGAGGACGTCTTCGTGCCCGACGACCCGCGAGCGCCTGGTGAATCCGGGGTGATCGGCGCGGTGGACAACGGCTGGCGGGTTGCGATGAGCACCGCCGCCAATGAACGCGGCCTGTCGCTGCGCTCGCCGGGACGATTCCTGGCCACCACCGATCGTCTTGTGTCGCTGTGGAAATCACGCCGCGACCAGATCCCCTCGACCGCAGGTACCGACGCGCGGGTTGCGGACGCGTGGATCGGGTCGCGCGCCTACGAATTGTCGACCTATGCCACCGTGAGCCGACTCGCATCCGGCGGGCAACTGGGCATGGAGTCGTCGATCAACAAGGTGTTCTGGTCGGAGTGGGACATCGCCGCCCACGAGACCGCACTGGACCTGCACGGCACCGACGCCGAGGTCGACGATCCGTGGATGGACGGCTATCTGTTCTCCCTGTCGGGCCCGATCTACGCGGGTACCAACGAGATTCAACGCAATGTGATCGCGGAGCGTCTACTCGGCCTGCCGCGCGGGGATCGGTGACACGATGGATTTTCTACTCTCCGACATCCACGACGACCTGGCGTCGAGTATCGATGCCCTGCTGACCAAGGCCGACGTCCCCGCCGTTGCGCGAGCCTGGGCCACCGGTGATCGCACACCCTCAACAAGGGTGTTCACCCAACTCGCCGAGACCGGTGTGTTCGGTCTGATGATCGACGAGGAGCATGACGGCGCGGGCGCGGGCGCCGTCGAGATGGTGGTCGCCGCCGAACAACTCGGCCGACACGCGATGCCCGGCCCGCTCGCCGAGACCATCGCGGTGGCCCCGGACCTGCTGGTCGGAACTCCCGCCGCCAGCCGCCTCGCGGAGATCGCCGCGGGCTGCCTCGTCAGTGTGGCCATTGATCCGTGGACAGCGGGTGCAGCGGATGCGGTTGCCGCAGAACACATCTACGTGGTCGAGGGTGGCGCGCTGGCGGTCGGAGAGGTCGTCGGCGCAAGCCCGTCGGTCGACCCCACCCGCTCGGTATCGAGCGTGCGGGCCGCCGAGGTGATCGCCGAGACGGTCGACGCCGATCGAGCGGCCCTGCTCGGCGCGCTGGCCACCGCCGCACAGCTTCTCGGTCTCTGTCAGGGGATGCTCGCGATGGCCGCCGAGTACGCGGTGGCGCGTCGGCAGTTCGGACGTCAGATCGGATCGTTCCAGGCGGTCAAACACCATCTGGCCGACGTCGCCATCGCACTCGAGATGGCGCGGCCACTGGTTCTGGGAGCAGCGGTCGGGGTCGACGGCGCGGTGCCGGACGGGACCGACGTGGCCCGCGACATCTGCGCGGCCAAGGTGGCCGCGGCGGACGCCGCGCACCTCGCCGCGCGCCGGGCGCTGCAGGTGTTCGGCGCCATCGGCTACACCGCCGAGCACGACCTCTGCCTCTACCTCACCAAGACGCGAGCACTGATGTCGGCGTGGGGAACGCCCGCGCAGCATCGCGCGAGAATCCTGGAGTCACTGTGACCGCCCCCGCCGAGGTCGGCGCCATCTCGGCCGACGACCGGGCCGCACTGCGCGAATCCGTCGCCGACCTCCTTCGCAAACGGTCGGATTCGGCGGCCGTGCGGCGCGCGATGGCGGGCACACCGCGCATCGATCGCGACCTCTGGCAGACGCTGTGCACCGAGATCGGCGTCGCGGCGCTGCCGGTGCCCGAACGCTTCGGCGGGGTCGGCGCGTCGTTCGCGGAAACCGCCGTGATTCTCCAAGAGCTGGGTGCCACCCTGAGTCCGGTGCCCCTGTACTCGTCGGCGCTGGCGGTGGCCACCCTGCGGTACAGCGGCGACGATGATGCCTGCGCTCGTCTGCTGCCCGCCATCGCGTCCGGGGAGCGCATCGCATCGGTGTGCTGGGCCGGCGCCACCGGCTGGAACACCATCGGCGTCTTCGCCGAAGCCGGATTGCTCACCGGCACGGCCGAATTCGTGATCGACGGGGAGTCCGCCGACCTGCTGCTCGTGCTCGGCGACACCCCCTCGGGCGTCACCCTGCACGAGGTGGCCGCCGACGCTGCGGGGGTGACGGTCACACCGCTGCCCACCGTCGACCCCACCCGTCCGCTGGCACGAGTGCGGTTCGACGACGTCGCGGCCGCCGCCGTGACCGCGCCGGGCGATCTGCGCGCACGGGTGCGCACGGCGGCGTGGGCACTGCTGGCCGCCGAGCAGGTCGGCGGGGCCGAGCGGGCGCTGCGCCTGACGGTCGATTACGCCTCCGCACGCACGCAGTTCGGCCGCGTGATCGGTTCGTTCCAGGCCCTCAAGCATCGGATGGCCGACATGTACACCCTGGTGGAGTCCGCGCGGTCGCTGGCACAGGCCGCGGTCGACGCCGTCGTCACCGACGACCCGTCGGCGGGCGACCTTGCCGCAGCCGCCCACGTGTACTGTTCGGAAGCATTCGCCACTGTCGCGGGTGAGGCCATCCAGATCCACGGCGGCATCGGGATCACCTGGGAACACGACATCGGGCTCTACTTCAAACGTGCGCACGGCAGCGCGCAACTGTTCGGTCAGCCACACGAGGTGGTGGCCGACATGGCGGCCGCACTGCGTCGCTGACGGTCAGAATGGCGGTGGGTGTGCATCATCCCAGCGTTGCTGCGCACGCTCCGCGACGGCACGTGCATTCTCGTAGCCGCCGTCGATATCGGACCGCGCGGGATGGTCCGGTGGTCTCGGCTTGAGTGCAGGGAATAGATCCATACCTCGAAAGGCGTTGCCGTAGAACATATGTCCGGTTGGCGACTCGAACACCACCACCCCGAGTGGATCCTGGTGGTCGCGCCACGGGGTGAAGGTTTTGACGCGGTGGTGAAAACGGCAGAGCGGCTTGAGGTTCCGTCGTGTTGTAGCACCTCCGGATTCGGGGTCCTCGTGATCGAACGGTCGGGTGTGATCGAGGTCGGCGGTCCACACGGGATTGATGCATCCCGGAAAAGTGCAACACAACTCACCCGTGCGCACCAAGGTCTGCAACTTCCTGCTCGGTCGGTACCGCATCGGCGACGGCCCATCGACGGGACTGTCTCCGCCTGAGGACACCTCCACGCAGACCGCATCCTGCTCCGCCGCCAATTCACGTACGGATTGCGCATCGACCACACCGTGCCCGTCGATGTAGGCGGGCGCGTCGTCGGCACCGTCAAGCGTCGACCGATTGACCACCACGTGGATCACCGCGCGTGGACCGGGTGGCGGCGTGGTGCAACCGTCGGCGACGCCGCGCGCGGAAGCATCGAGATCGGAGTCACCGACCCGAGCCTCGGGCTCGGCGTTCTCGGGCTCGGCGTTCTCGGGCTCGGCGTTCTCGGGATCGGCGTTCCTGTTGTCCGGAGAAACGCAGGCTGGACACTGGCAATCGAGTCGACCGCGTCCGCGGGCCAGGGCGATCAAGCCGTCGGCGCGCCGTTGCGCACGAGTTCGCGGGTCGGCGTCGTGGACTCCGTCGGCCAGCTCCGAGAGCCGTGAGTTCAAGCGGGCGCCGTCGATCGTCGGCACCTGTGCGGTGACTCGCGACTGGCCGGGCGCGAACCTGTCTTCCCGAACCTGCACGTCGCGATCCCGCTGCGCACGTGCGCGGCGCCGTTTCATCGCCGCCGGGTCCACCTCGGCCACGATCGTGTCCACCAGGGCGGTGAACCGAGTGACCGAGAGTTGATCGCGCTCCATGATCGCCAGTGACAACCGGCAATCGACCTTCTCCAGGAGTTCGGGGTCCACCAGTTCGGTGCGGGCGACCGCGATCTGGAAGCGCCGCAGGTCAATCCGCCCGCACGACAGCGCAACCGACGTGAAGGGTAACCGGTATCGCATCGCCTGGCCGGCGACGATCATCGCACGCGCCTGCGCGGGCGGCATCGACAACACCGCACCCACCTCGGCCATCGCCTGTTCGAGTCCGTCCGGACCGAATTCGGCGCGCCGATCGGCTCCCGACAGCCCCGCCATCACGACCTGGGCCATCGCCTCCAGCGACGCGACCTGACCGGTGGTGGCCTCCCCCACCCGCTCGGCGTACTCCTCGGCGCGCACGTCGTGGAGCAGGCTCACCGCCTGCAGCAGCCGGAACTGGGCGGCGGCCACCGTGGCCTGACAATGCGCAATCATCACCACCAGATCCTCGGCGGCGAGATCCTGGTCGGCCGCCAATTGATCGCTGATTCGATCCATCGCCGCCACCGCCGGAGCGGGCGGCAACTCGTTCTCCTCCTCGACGTCGACGTCGTACCGCGACTCGTCGAGCGGGTCGCCGAGGAACTCCTCACTGGACATGAATCGAACATACATGCGACTACCCACAGAACGTATCGATGCAGGTCGGATCGCCTTTTCCGGAGGTGTTCAGCTCTGGTGCGCGCGCCTCGACAACGCCCGCCCGATCGCCGCGTCCACCGGGCCCGCGCCGAAGAGCAGCAGCAGCGACCAACTGCCCAGCTGCGGAAACACGAGTGCCACCACGAACGCGATCGCGAGCATGATCACGGTGCCGAGATCGGGCGGGCGATCGATCCAGGCGTCCACCTCGGGTCCGGTGTCGAGCAACTGCCGGTGACGTTTGCCCCACGCGGCCATGGCCACCAGACAGGCGATCGACACCATCAGCACCAGAATGTAGAACGCTGTGGCCCAACGGATTCGAGGACCGCTGATCAGGGCGGTGGCAAACGGTAGGACGACGATCGTGAACAACCAGACGAGATGCAGGTCGAACAGGATCCGGTCGTATCCGCAGAAATTCTCCATCACGCGGTGGTGATTGCGCCACAGCACCCAGATGACGGCAAAGCTGATGAGGAAACCGGTGATCGTGTCCGCGTTGTCGCTGAGCACGTGGAAAACGGACGACTCGCCGGCAAGATCGCCACCGATCTCCGTCAACGGCAATACGAGCAGGGTCAATGCGATGGCCACCACGGCGTCGGAGAACGCGATCAGTCGTCGGAATCCCTCTTCGGTCCGTCGACCTGCCGGTGGGGCCATGCACCGACCTTAGAACGCGGCAGCGATCTGTGCCGCCGACAGGCCGTAATCCTCGAGCCGATAGGTGTGCCGCGGCGCCCGCGCACCCGAGCGGCTCTGGGCATCGAGCGCCTGCATCGCCGCCCGCGCGGGCCCCGACAGCTCCGCGCCGAGTGCTGCGTACACCCGTTCGACGGTTCCGATGGGGTCCGCGCGCAGATCGGCGAACTCGACGTCGACGAACTGTGCCGGGTCGTAACGCGCCCGGGCCGTGGAGAATTCACGGAGCCCGCGCGACCACAGTTCCATCTGGGTCGTACCGATCACGTCGCCGACGAAGGTCGTCGACCATCCGCGGGTGGCGTGTTCGGCGAGACTGCACATCGACGCCACGATCGTCTCCGGCGGCCGATGGGTCTGCACCACCAGCGCATCGGGGTAGACCGCCATCAGCGCGTCGAGGGCGAACAGGTGACTCGGGTTCTTGAGCACCCAGCGCTTGTCGCGATCGTTGGAGCCGATGAGCGCCAGGTTGCGTCGATGCCGTTGGTAGGCCGGCGTCCAGTCCTGTTGTGCCAGCCACCGCGAGTAGGTCGGCAGATACGCCAGCGACTCGTAGGAGATCGACATGATGCTCTGCCGCAGCAACTGCCAGCACTCCTCCACCTCGCCGGCATCCATGTAGTGCAGGCCCATGAACTCGGGGTTCTCCACATGGTGGCGGGCGAGCCCGGCGTCGATCTGCTGGTAGATCGGGTTCTGCGGCCACGAGTCGCGCGGCGGGCGCGGTTGCGGGAACTCGGTCAGCCACATCTCCAGTCCCTGATGGGCGGGGTCGGCCGCCAGCAGCCGGTGCAGTGCGGTGGTGCCGGTCCGGGGCAGTCCGGTCACGAAGATCGGCCGGGTGATCGGCACCGACGCGTGGTCGGGGTTCGCCCGCCACGACGCCTCGCTCACCAGCCGAGCGACCAGTGCCCCCTTGAGGAAGTACCGGAACATCTTGCTGCCGAGTTCGGTCAGGTTCGCGTCGTCGGCATAGGACGCCAGCAGCACCCGCAGCGGCTCGAGGTAGGCGTCATCGCCGAAGTCGTCGAGACCTGTGGCACGCGTTGCCGATTCGTGGAGGTCGTCGACGGTGCCGACGTCGACCCGCGGGCCCGTCGAACTAGTCATGGTATTCCCCGCAATTCACGTCGAGTGTGTGGCCGGTGATCGCGCTCGCGAGATCCGACGCGAGAAACACCACCGCGTCGGCGATCTCGCCGGGTTCGGGTAGCCGTTTGAGATCGGACCGGGCCGCAGTCTGCGCGTACACGTCGTCGACGGTGATGCCGTACTTCTGCGCGACCTCACCGAAGTACCACTTGAGCTGATCGTCCCAGATGTATCCGGGGGCAACGGAGTTCACCCGGATTCGTTTGTCACCGAGTTCGGTCGCCAGGGTCTGTGACATCGCGAGCAACGCCGACTTGGCGATTTTGTAGCTGCCGTACCGTGGTTCCGAGTGCCGGATGACCATCGAGTTGATGTTGACGATCGCACTCGTCGCGCTCGCTTCGCGGCCCGGTGCGGCGGCCGCGGCTTCCAACGTTTCGGTGAATGCCCGGATCACGCGCAGTGTCCCCAGCACGGTGAGGTCGAGGCTTGCGGTGACCTGCTCGAAGTCGGTGCGCGCCAGCGGTTTCATCGACGGCAGCGCGAAGGCGTTGTTCACCAGTACATCCGCCCGCCCGTAGGTGCCCACCGTGGTGGCCACCAGGCCGGCGACGGCGGCATCGTCGGTGATGTCGGTGGGCACCACGAGTGCGGTTGCGCCGGCCTGTTCGACCTCGGCGGCGATCTCGCGCAGGCGGGCCTCGGTGCGCGCGGCCAGCACCACCGTGGCTCCGGCGGTCGCGGCCCGCAAGCAGATCGACCGGCCCAGCCCCGGCCCGACACCGGAGACCACCACCACCTTGCCGGCCAGCATCCCCGTCATCCCAGCATCCCCGTCATCCCAGTATCCCCGTCATCCCAGCATCCGTTCGGCAAAAGACCGTTGTCGCACGGTGATTCGCTGCAACCATGCGGACGCATCGATGCGATTGTGCGCCAGGTACGGCAGATGAACATCGACGTCGCCGACGTCGACCACTTGCGCCGTGGGGCCCGAGTCCGCTGGGATCGACGGGCTTTCGGTGTCGCTCCCGCCGAGCCGCTGCCCCTGACCTGCATGATCCCGGTCTCGCGGCCGGTGGTCTCGATCCAATTGGCCACCCCGGGGTTGCGATGCGACACCACCATGCGGATCATTCCGTCCGGGTCCACCTGCGCCTGCGCGGTGTTGAGACTGGTCTGGTGGTTGACGTAGTCCAGCGAGATGTACCACATGCTGCCGAGTTGGAATCCCTGATAGGGCGCAGCCGATTTCGGCACGGTGATGATCATCGCCTCGTTCTCGTCGAGCCGGTAGTGGCCCACCGAGGAGTACTGCGTGGCCAGCCCGCCCGGTGTGCGCCGCGGCGGTGTGAAGGTGTTGACGGGTTCGTCGAGGTAGAACCACTTCGGAAAGTTCAACCAGGTGTGCATCCGGGCCAGCAACATCTTCCCGGCGGTGGCGTAACGGCGGGTCACCCGCGCGAGGTCGGGTTCGGCCGGGGCCGTGCCCACCGTGTCGGTGCGTTCGATCGCGATCATGCCCTTGACCTCCGACCACGCCGAATAGACCTCGCGCACCGCGAGCATCGAGGCACCCTCACCGAGCACGAAGTAGCCGGACGGTGGGTCGTCGCGGGGCGGACCGAAGCTGATCGAGAACGAGCCGTCGGCGGCGATCGGGATCCGACGGTCGTCGAAGGCGTCGTCGCCGCCGGGCACTTCGGTCGGGCTGTAATCGCCACGCAGTACTTGGAAACTCAGATCGACCGTGGTGCCTCGCCGGCCCCAGACCCGGTAGGTGCCGGTCGGTTCCACGTCGGCGTGGTAGTAGAGCGTGTCCGGGTTGTCGAGGCCCATCTTGGTGTACGGGCCGGTCGAGGTGACGAAGTGGGGATGGGAGAGTTCCCTGGCCCGGACCAGTTGCCCGACCGCGGCGATGCTTCCGGCGAGGTAGTCGTAGCCTTCGGCCAGATCCTGCTCGGTGCGCGCGATCCCGCACGAGGCGATCAGTTTTCCGGCCTCGGTGATCGCATCGGTGAACGGATCGGTCACCGCGGGCCCGGAGGCATCGGTCCCCGTGCCGTCGTCGTCGACGGGCAGCGAGCGGGTCATAGCCAGGTGTCGCCTCCGGTCCAGGTGAGGAAGTTCTCCAACTCGGCCTGGGCCGGAGTGACCCGCGGATGCTCGGTGGACAGATAGCCGCCGCGGTAGAAGAGCAGTGGTTTGTCCTGCAGCACCTCCCCGAGCGTGCGCGCCCGGCCGATGACGATGTGGTGATCGCCGCCGTCCTCCACACGGTCCACCGAACACTCCACCCACGTCAGCGCATGACGGATCACCGGCAACCCGCCCGGCGACGGGTCCCAGGTAATTCCCGCGAACTTGTCCTCACCGGGTGCGCCGAAGGATGCGCTCACGTTCTGCTGCCGGTTGGACAGCACGTTGACGCAGAACATCCCCTTGTCCTCGATCACCCGCCAGGTGCGGGAGGTCTTCTGCGGACAGAACAACACCAGCGGCGGGTCGAGGGAGAGCGCCGCGAACGACTGGCAGGCGAAACCGACCGGGTCGCCGTCGGCGTTGATGGTGGTGATGACGGTGACGCCGGTACAGAACTGCCCCATCGCGGTGCGGAACTGGCGGGTATCGAATTCACTTGACCCGTACGGTGTCTGGGACATCGATACGCCACTGCCTCCCGGTCACTGATTCTTGAATCCGACGGTGAAGTCGTGTCCCCACAGACTCACCGCGGTGCTCTCCCTGGCAATCCAGTCGCCGTCGTCCACTTGGCGTCCCTCACAACCGTATTCGACGTCGAATCCGCCCGGCGTCTTCATGTAGAACGAGAGCATCAGGTCGTTGACGTGCCTGCCCAGTGTCGCCGACATCGGGACCTTGCGCCGTAACGCACGGTCCAGGCAGAGTCCGACGTCGTCGGAATTGCGCACCTCCACCATGAGGTGGACGATACCCGTCGCGTTCGGGATGGGCAGGAAGGCCAGCGAATGGTGTCGCGGATTGCAGCCGAGGAACCGCAGCCACGGCACCTCGTCGCCTTCTTCACGCCCCACCACCTGCGGTGGCAGCCGCATCGAATCCCGCAGTTTGAAGCCGAGCACGTCCCGGTAGAACGCCAGCGCCGCCTTGTCGTCGTCGCAGGTGAGCACCACATGCCCGAGTCCCTGCTCGCCGGTGACGAATTGGTGGCCGTAGGGACTCACCACGCGGCGATGTTCCAGGGCCGCACCGTGGAAGGCCTCCAGGGTGTTGCCCGCCGGGTCGGTGAACACGATCATCTCGTCCACCCGGCGGTCGGCGCGCTCCTCGTCCTTGCCTTCCCGATAGATCACCCCGGCCGCCGAGAGCCTGTCCCGTACCTCCTGCAGCGCTTGCGCATTCGCGCATTCCCAGCCGGAGCTACCGAGGTGGTCGCGGTCGGACGGTTCGATGACGAGCCGGGCGGGAAAGTCGTCCATCCGTAGATAGAGTGCGCCGTCGACGAGTCCCTTGCCCTCCACCATGCCGAGCACCTTGAGACCGTACTCGCGCCAGGCATCGACGTCGGTGGCCTCGATACGCATGTAGCCGAGCGTCCGGATCGGACTGGTATCCATGGTGTTTCTCTCCTGACTGGCGGCCACTCAGACCATCGTGTCCCCGATGGGCAGGCCGAATTCGCCGTTGCCGAAGGCGACGTAGGCCCGTTCGGGATCGTTGGCAGCATGTACCCGGCCGGCGTGCGCGTCGCGCCAGAACCGCTGGATCGGTGTGCCGTTCTCCAGTGCGGTGGCGCCGGAGTTCTCGAAGAGCAGGTCGATGGCCTCGATGGCACGCCCGGTGGCGCGTACCTGGTCGCGGCGGGCGGCCAGACGCAGCTCCATCGGGATCTCCTCCCCCGCGACGATCAGATCGTATTCGGACTGAAGATTGCCCGAGAGTTGTCGCCACGCCGCGTCGATGTCACTGGCCGCGTGGGCGATTCGCACCTTGGCATAGGGATCGTCCTTGGCCTTCTCGCCCGCGTAGGCCGCACGCACCCGCTTGCCCTGATGCTCCACGTGGGCGGCGTAGGCGCCGTAGGCCATCCCGACAATCGGGGTGGAGATCGTGGTGGGATGGATGGTGCCCCAGGGCATCTTGTACACGGGCGCGGTGTTGCGTTCGAGCCCGGGCGCCTGGCCCATTCCCATGGTGCGATAGCTCAGCATCCGGTGGGTGGGTACGAACACGTCCTTGACCTCGAGGGTGTTCGACCCGGTGCCGCGCAGCCCCACCACGTTCCACACGTCCTTGATGGTGTAGTCCGACCGTGGGATCAGGAAGCTCACGAAGTCCACCGGCTTGCCGTCCTTGATGACCGGTCCGCCGACGAATGTCCAGTCGGCGATGTCACACCCCGACGACCACGCCCATGAACCGTTGACCAGGTAACCCCCGTCGACCACCTGGCCCATCCCCATCGGCGCGTAGGACGACGAGACCCGGACCGAGGCATCCGAACCCCACACATCCTCCTGTGCCTGCTGATCGAACAACGCCAGATGCCAGTTGTGGATGCCGATGATGCCGGCCACCCAGCCCGTCGACCCGCACGCGGTGGCGATCCTGCGCACCGCTTCATAGAAGGTGACCGGATCGGTCTGGTAACCACCCCACTGGGCGGGCTGCATGAGCTTGAAGAACCCGGCATCGCGTAGCAACTCGACATTCTCGTCCGGGATCCTCCGAAGATCCTCGGTGTACTGGGCGCGTTGCTCGATCTCCGGGAGCAGAGTGTTGATCTGCTCGAGAACCTGCGCCGCGGCCTGCGCGCGATCGGCTGCCGACGTCTCCTCCTGCTCGATCAGTTGTTGTGCTGGCATTTCGCCCGCTCCTGCCTGGTGGTCCGATGTTCGGGGGTTGTCCCGTGAACCGAGATTAGAACACGTTCTCGTTTCTGTCGAGGACCGGGACTTTGGCCCCATGTACTGCCCCGATCGAGCCGACGGGGTTCAACCGGAGCACAGTTTTTGTAACATGTTCTAGTATTCGGGATGTGTGTATCCCGCCCACGCCGCCACGAGTACCGGCCGCAGATCGGTCCGGACCGAGCAGCAAGGAGAGCCACTGATGACCGTCACGCCACAGCCCACGGCGGCACCCGGAGGCCGTCCGGCACCGGGTTCGGACGACGTTCGGGAGATCGACACCGGAACCCCGCCGTCACGATTCGCACGCGGCTGGCACTGCCTGGGCCTCGTCGAGGAGTTCGACGACGGTGCGCCCCACTCGATCACGGTGTTCGGTACCAAACTCGCGGTCTGGATCACCCACGACGGCACCGACGGCGGCCCGACGGTCAACGCGATCGACGCCTACTGCCGCCACATGGGGGGCGACCTGAGCCAGGGAACGCTGCGCGACGGCAATGTGGCCTGCCCGTTCCACGGATGGCTGTGGAAGGGCAACGGCAGGTGCGCGGGCGTGCCGTACGCCAAACGCAACCCGAAACTGGCCAAGACGCGCACCTGGCCGGCGATGATCCGCAACGGGCAGGTCTTCGTCTACAACGATCCCGAGGGAAATCCTCCCCCCGAGGACTGCGTGATCCCCGAGCTGGCCGAATTCGGCACCGACGAATGGACGGGCTGGACCTGGAATCGGATGGTGATCGAGGGTTCCAACTGTCGCGAGATCATCGACAACGTCGTCGACATGGCGCACTTCTTCTACGTGCATTACGCGCTCCCCGACTACTTCAAGAACGTGTTCGAGGGCGAGACCGCGGCGCAGTACATGAACTCCCACGGGCGCCCCGACATCGAGTTCGGCTCCAACTACGCCAATTCGCGGCTCGAGTCGATGGCTGCCTATTACGGTCCGTCCTACATGCTCAACCCGATCGTGCAGTACTACGGCGAGTTCACCATCGAGACCGTGCTGACGAACTGTCACTATCCGATCGACGCGAATTCGTTCGTGTTGATGTACGGGGTGATGGCGAAGGTCCCCGAGGGACTCACCGCCGAGCAGGCGCAGAAGATGGCGAAGAAGATCTCGGCGGGAATCGAGGTGGGATTCCTGCAGGACGTGGAGATCTGGAAGAACAAGACGCGCATCGACAATCCCCTCCTCGTCGAGGAGGACGGCCCGGTGTACCAGCTGCGCCGCTGGTACGAGCAGTTCTACGTCGACAAGTCCGACGTCACCGACGAGATGACACAGCGCTTCGAGTACGAGATCGACACCACCAAGGCCGTGGAGAACTGGAACATCGAGGTCCAGGAGAACCTGCGCCGGCGCAAAGAACAGGACGAGGCGGCCGCCCAGACCGCCGACTCGGGAGTGTGAGCACATGACGCGGGCCACCGACCGGGCATCACCGTCCCACCTTCACGACCCCGGCTGGGCCAAGGCCCCCGACTTCCACGACGATCCGCAGCGAGCGGCCCGGGTCCACGCGGCCACCGCCCGCGACCGCGACCACTACCTGCGCGGCGGCATGACCGAGATCGAATGCCGCTCCTGCCACGCGTGTGTGCTGGTCAAGAAGACCGGACCGCATCACACCAGCGTGCAGTGGAACACCGCGGCGCAGAACCGGTGTGACGCGCTCGAGACGCTACGCCGCAGCGGCGGCAATCCGGCGATGATGCCGACCTGCCCGCGATTGTCGGCGAGCATCGATCACGGTGTCGCCGAGGGCATCATTCCAATCGAGTCACCCGAGGTCGATCCGGACGGCTACTGGTGAGGTCGGGCGAATCCGCCACTCCCATGACGGTCGTTGCCGCAGCTGTGATCCCGGCGATCGTCGCAAGCACCCCGAACACCAGCGTGGCGATCACCCCCCACCCGGTGTGAAACGACGTCACGTCGCTCCCGACCGCGTCGATCACGTTGGGTGCGAACAGCTTTCCGAACGGATCGGAGATCACCCGGACGGCGAGAACGATCACGGCCACCCCCGACGCCGCGCCCACGACGCCCAGCAGCGCCGCCACTTTCCGGTGGCCGCGGACCGGGCGCCACCACCCGAGCAGTCCGGCGAGCATCGCCACCACACCGAGTGCGAGCGTGACCAGACCGGGTCGCCGCGTGTACTGGCCGAAGAAGGCCCGCACGTCGTCGCTCGCCGCCGCGTCGGCGCTCACCCCACCAAGGCCCGTGACGTGTAATCGCACTCCCTCGTCCGAGTATCCCCAGGTCGCCTGGCTGCAGACGACGATCGCCAGCCCGGCGACCGCGATCGCCGGCCACAGGTAGGGGCGAATCGCATCGAGCAGTCCGTCGGACCTGGACTCTTCTGGGACGCTGGTGCTCACCGTCCCAGCGTGCCACGGGCCGGCGCCGGCGCGGGTGCGGTGAGCAACCGGCCGTCGACGATCCCGGCGACTGTGCGGATCGCGACCATCACCCAGGCCAGGAGCAGGCAGGTGAAGCCCGCGGCCGCAGCCGCGGCGAACGCCGGCCCGCCCGTGGTGGCGGCCAGTGCCGCCGAGCCGGTGACGAAGGTTCCCGGCGGAAAGGTGAACGACCACCACGTCAGCCCGAACGGTAGGCCGCGGCGCACCGATCGCACGGTGATGGTGGTGGCGACGACGATCCAGATCACCGCGGCACCCCATACCGTGAGGGCGTAAACGTGGGCGAGGCCGACGATGATCGCGGTCGACGACGGTCCGGTCACCTCGGTGGCGAGATGGGCGAGCAGACACGCAGCGGTGGCCGACTGTCCGAGCGGCCCGAGCACGATCCACCACGTGGGTGCCAGACCGGCGGGGCCCTTTCCCGTCGTCACCAGCGCCCGCAGCACCACGACCAGGATGGGTGCGGCGAGGACCAGCGAGAGCACGAAGGCCGCCGACCCGATCAGCAGCATCGCGCGGCGCGCGTCGACCGAGTCCAGCGCCCCGGCGAGAACCGCGGCCGCCGACGCCGACACCATCGGCGCCACCACCGACATCAGCCACCCGCCGAACGGCTCACCGCGCCGGTGGGCGTGACCGAGCAGGTGACGGGCCGGAATCATCACCGCGGTACCCACCGCGCCGATGGTGCCGGCCGTGAAGCACACCAGGTCGACGGCGAGCGCGATGCGCGGCCCCACCACGTGGGTGCCCGCGACCAGGGTCGAGGTGCCGACGGTCAGCGTCGCCATCGGCACGGCGCCGTAGAAGTGCGCCACCACCGGATGGCGCAGGTGGGCTCGCGCGGCGTCGGGATGGCGGCGCCAGTGCATCACCGTCGCGGAGATCACCGCGGCGTACACGGCGCACGCGAGCAGCCAGAACAGGATCGACACCGCCTCCAGCAGACGGCTGTGTCCGAGCGCGTGTGCCGCGATCGCGACGATCCCGGTACCCATGACCGCCGCGAACCAGTTGGGCGGAATGTGGGCGAAATGGTCGCGGCCCGACCGTTCGGGTCGCGGTATGCCACTCGGGGCGAGTGGTTCGCGCAGAGTCGTAGGTCCACGGTCGGTCATACGTCAACGGTCGCCGAACAGCGCTACGGCAGGTAGAGGCCGATTCTCTGTAGGGGTCACAACCAGAGGTTGTAACCTGGCGTGGTGTTGAGCCCGCGCATGCCCGACCTGCCGTCATTGGAGACGTTGCTCGCCGTGGTCACCACCGGCAGCCTCAACGCCGCCGCGCGCGAACTGGGCATCACACAGCAGGCCGCGTCGGCGCGGATGCGCACGCTGGAGGCGACGCTCGGGATCTCGTTGCTCACCCGATCACCCACCGGCACCACACCCACCGAAGCCGGAATCCTGGTGTCGGAGTGGGCCGATCGACTCCTGGGCCTGGCATCGGAGTTCGACGCCGGACTCGCCGCGCTGCGCGGGGAACGACGCGACGAGTTGCGCCTGGCCGCAAGCCTGACGGTGGCCGAACACCTCCTGCCGCAATGGTTGGTGTCGTTCGGACGCAGCCTCGAACAGGCACCCACGGTGTCGTTCACCGCAACGAACTCCGAACATGCCTGCGAGCTGGTCCGGGCCGGCGACGTCGAACTCGGATTCGTGGAGGGCCCCGAGGTCGTTCCCGGCGTGCACAGCCGCGTCGTCGCCCACGACACCCTGGTGCTCGTCGTCCCACCCGAGCATCCCTGGGCCCGTCGACGCAGCGCGGTCGACGCGGACGAACTGGCGCGCACATCGCTGGTGACCCGCGAATCCGGTTCCGGAACACGCCGGTTCCTCGACCGCGTGCTGAGCGGGGCCGTCGACACGGACGTCCCCCGAGCGCAGCCGGTGCTCGAACTGTCGACAACCGCGGCGGTGCGCTCGGCCGTGATCGCCGGCGCCGGACCCGCGGTGCTGTCGGATCTGTCGGTGCGCGACGATCTCGGCCGCCGGCTCGTCGAGGTGCCCGTCTCCGGTATCGACCTGCGTCGTGCACTGCGCGCGGTGTGGATCGGCGGACGCGAGCCCCGCGCGGGCGCGGCCCGCGACTTCCTCACCCACGTCGCGACATTGGCCGGTCGCGCATCAGACCGATGAGTTTCGGCGAGAATCGAGGTCTCACCCGTGTCAGCATCCGGCACCCCAGAGCCCAGGCTCCGAAAGGACTTCACATGACCGAGTACTCCGCCCCGCTGGGCGCGCCCATCTGGTTCGACCTGATGAGCAGCGACCCCGACAAGGCACAGGATTTCTATGGCGAATTGTTCGGCTGGGAGGCCGAGGCACCCAACCCGGACTTCGGCGGCTATCGCAACTTCCGGCTGAACGGCAACCGCGTCGCGGGAATGGGTCCGGTGATGTCGCCGGAGGGCGCCTCCGACGTGTGGACGATCTATCTGCGCACCGACGATCCCGACGCCACCGTCAAGGCGGTCGAGGCGGCGGGCGGATCGATCATGGTGCCGCCGATGGACGTCGGAGAGGAGGGCACGATGATGGTCGCCTTCGACAGCGCGGGGGCCGTCGTCGGGTTCTGGAAGTCGGACAAGCACAAGGGATTCGCCGAATGGGGCGTGCACGGGGCTCCGTATTGGTTCGAGTGTTCGAGCCAGGACTTCCCGGCGTCGGTGGCCTTCTACACCGAGGTGGTCGGTGCCCGCGCCGACATGGTTTTCGACAACAGTTCGGTCGAGGTGGTCGAGCCGGGCAATCCGCTGCGTTACTCGCAACTGTTCTTCGGCGACACCGCGTACGGCGGCATCATGGATGCCACCAACCTGTTCCCGGCCGAAATGCCGTCGTTCTGGCAGGTCTACATCTGTGTCGACGACGTCGCGGCTTCCACAGTGACGGCGGAGAGACTCGGCGGTTCGGTGATGATGCCGCCCACCGACACTCCGTACGGAACGCTGGCAACGATCGTCGATCCGTTTGGCGCGGCGATCAGCCTGGGCCATCCGCCGGCCGGGATGTAGCCGACGGCCCGTTCCGACGTCAACGGGGCGAGTTGGTAGACGCGGCGCGAGTTGGTAGACGCGGCGCGAGTTGGTAGACGCGGGTGCTGTACCAACCGCGTGTACCGATTCGTCCCGCGTTCACATTGTCGGGAGCCCACGAGGCGCCGCGTGCGTCCTATGACGCATGACTTCGCTTCCGATCGACGCGCACGGACTCATCTACCGCGACACCTGCATCGCCGAGGGCTTCACCGACGAGGATCTGCGCCGGAGCTGTCGGCGTGGCGACATCGTGCGTGTGGTGCGGGGCGCCTTCGCGCCCGTCACCGACCGCAGCCCTGAAGAACTTCACCGTCTCGCCGTCATCGCCACGGCTCGACTCGGTCTGCTCAGTTCGGTGGTCAGCCACCAGTCGGCGGCCGTCATGCACCGGGTCGCCATGCTCAAGCCGGGTTTGCGCCGAATCCACGCCACCACGGGATCGGCCGCGGGTGGAACCCGTAGCGCCACCCGGCACGATCATGTCGGGGTGATCCCACCGGATCACATCGTCGAGATCGATGGAATCCTGATCACGTCGCTCGAGTACACCGCGGTCGACGTCGCCTGTACCGCAACGATGGGATTCGCCGGGGCACTGGCGGCTTTCGACGCCGCGCTGCGCCTCGGAGCGTGCCGCGCCACGATGGAGCGGTTGCTGCGCGCCACCCGACGCGGGGTCACGGTCGCGCGCCGCGCACTGCATCATGCCGACGGAAAGGCCGAGAGCCCCGGCGAATCCTGGAGTCGCGCCCAGCTGATCGAGGCCGGTCTCCCGCTTCCACGACTTCAACACGAGTTCCGTGATATCGACGGTGGGCTCGTGGTACCGACTTCGACTGGGCCGGACGGCTCGTCGGCGAATTCGACGGGGCGGTGAAGTATCAGAAGCACCTCCGCCCCGGCGAGGACGTGACCGCGGCGGTATTGCGTGAGAAGCGGCGCGAGGACGCGCTGCGCGGCATGGGAATCATGGTGGTGCGGTGGATCTGGGCCGACCTCGAACAAGGCACCATGGTGCGAAAGGTCCATGAGTGGCTCGTGCATCTCAAGCTGGCGGTGGTGTGACGAGTCGGCGACACACATGAACGCGGGACGAATCGGTAGACGCGGTGGCTGTACCGACCGCGCCTACCGACTCGTCCCGCGTTTACCGATTCGACCCGCGTCGACCGGCTTCGCTCGCGCCCGCGGGTTCAGACTCCGGCGTTGGCGTCGGCCTTCTTCTTCAGTTCCAGTGCGATGTCGATGAGCTGATCTTCCTGGCCGCCGACCAGTTTTCGGTTGCCGGCCTCGATGAGGATGTCGGCCGCCGACACCCCGTAGCGCTCGGCGTGCCCCTCGGCATGCTTGAGGAACGAGCTGTAGCAGCCCGCGTAGCCCATCATCATCGCCGACCGGTCGACGAGGCATTCGCTGGGCATCACCGGGCGGACGACGTCCTGGGCGGCGTCGGCGATCTTCATGAAGTCGATGCCGGTGCGGATGCCGAGTTTGTCGCACACCCCCACGAACGCCTCGGTGGGCGTGTTGCCCGCCCCGGCGCCGAAGCGGCGGATGGAGCCGTCGATCTGCTGCGCTCCGGCACGCACCGCGTTGATCGAATTCGCGACGGCGATGTCGAGGTTCTCGTGCCCGTGGAAGCCCACCTGGGCGTCGTCGCCGAGTTCGGCGACGAGTGCGGCCACCCTGTCGGTGACCTGCTCGAGCACCAGCGCTCCCGCCGAGTCGACGACGTAGACGCACTGGCATCCGGCGTCGGCCATGATCCGCGCCTGCTGTGCCAGCACCTCCGGCGGCTGGCTGTGACTCATCATCAGGAATCCGACGGTCTCCAGACCCAGGTCGCGGGCGAGTCCGAAGTGCTGGATGGACACGTCGGCCTCGGTGCAGTGCGTGGCGATCCGGCAGATCTGACCGCCGTTGTCCTGGGCGGCGCGGATGTCGTCCTTGGTGCCGAGTCCCGGCAGCATCAGGAACGCGATCTTGGCGCGTGTCGCGGTTTCTGCGGCGGCCTTGATCAGTTGCTGTTCAGGGGTTTTGGAGAACCCGTAGTTGAACGACGACCCGCCGAGACCGTCGCCGTGGGTCACCTCGATCACCGGCACACCCGCGGTGTCGAGCGCTCCGACGATGGCACGCACGTCGTCGGTGGTGAACTGGTGGCGCTTGTGATGGCTGCCGTCGCGCAGGGACGAGTCGGTGATCCGGATGTCAAGGGTGTCGGAGTAGGGCCGCGCGTGGGCCATCAAGCCCTCATGAGTGATGGTCATACCGAGACTCCCAGTTTCTGTTTCGCGATCTCTTCGCCGACCTTGGTGGCGGCGGCGGTCATGATGTCGAGGTTGCCGGCGTACGGCGGCAGGAAATCGCCCGCACCTTCCACCTCGACGAAGATGGACACCCGTGCGTGGCCGCCGTTGATCACACTCGGCGGATCGAACTGCGGATCCTGCAACAATCGGTAGCCGGGCACGTAGGACTGGATCTCCTTCTCCCGCTTGTGGATCGACTCGGCGATCGCATCGGTGTCGGCGTCGGCGGGGATCGCGCAGAAGATGGTGTCGCGCATGATCATCGGCGGGTCGGCGGGGTTGAGGATGATGATCGCCTTGCCCCGGTCGGCGCCGCCGATGGTCTCGACTCCCTTCGACGTGGTGCGGGTGAACTCGTCGATGTTGGCGCGGGTTCCCGGGCCTGCCGAGACCGACGCCACCGAGGCCACGATCTCCGCATACGGCACGGGGACAATCGAACTGACCGCGTGCACCATCGGAATGGTGGCCTGGCCGCCGCAGGTGATCATGTTGGTGTTGGGTGCGTCGAGGTGCTCGCGCAGGTTGGCCGGCGGCACCACCGCAGGACCGACGGCGGCGGGGGTCAGATCGACGGCGACGATTCCGGCCGCTTCGTAGCGAGGCGCATACTCACGGTGCACGTAGGCCGAGGTGGCCTCGAAGATGAGGTCGGGGCGTTCGGAACTGCCGAGCAGTTCGTCGGCACCGCCGCTCATGGTGATCAGGCCGTGGTCGGCAGCCCGTTTCATCCCTTCGGAGTCGGCGTCGATCCCCACCATCCAGCGGGGTTCGATCGTCTCGGATCGTTCGAGCTTGTACATCAGGTCGGTGCCGATGTTGCCCGATCCGATGATGGCTGCGGTCAGTTTGGCCACGTCGTGGTCTCCTCTACTCACGTGAAATCCAGTGTCACCGAACCGAGTCCGGTGAATTCGGCGACGAAGTGGTCGCCGGGTGCGATGTCGATGGCACGCGTCGCGGTGCCGGGCAGGATGAGGTCGCCCTTGCGCAGACGTACGCCGAAGCCCTCCACCTTCCGTGCCAGCCAGCTCACCGCGTTGAGTGGATGTCCCAGCACCGCAGACGAATTGCCCTTGGCCGCCACCTCGCCGTTGCGGTGCAGCGTGGCCTCCACATCCCCGGTGTCGACGTCGGCGATCGGCACGCGCTGCTCCCCCAGGATCCACCCGCACGACGACGCATTGTCGGCGATGGTGTCGCAGAGGCTGATCTTCCAGTCCCGGATGCGCGAGTCGATGAGTTCGATCGACGGCACCACCCATTCGACGGCGTCGATCACGTCCTCGTTGGTGCAGCCCGCCCCGGGTAGATCGGCCCCCAGGATGAACCCGACCTCCACCTCCACCCGCGGGAAACAGAGGGTGGAGGTGTCGATGGGCGTGCGCTCGAGGTACTTCATCTCGTCGAGCAGGTGCCCGTAGTCCGGTTCGTCGACACCCATCATCTTCTGCATCGCCTCCGAGGCGAGGCCCACCTTGTGGCCGGCCACCTGCGCACCGGCGTCGAGTCGCTTGCGGATGTTGATGAGCTGGATCTCGTAGGCGTCCACCACGTCGAGGTCGGGATGAGCGACGGTCGGGGGGTCGATGGCGGTAGCCGTCCGTTCCGCGTCCCACAGGTCGGCGGCAATCTGCTCGCGTAATGCCTGGTCGACGGCCATTTCGTGTGCTCCTCAGTCAGGTGAACGTGTTCTATTTTAGAACATGTTCTACCTGCGCGGTACCTCACGTCCGCAGGACATTCGCGAGAGCCGGGGTCGGGTCAGTCGCGGCGACGGCGACCGAAGCCGCGGAAGCGCAGCCCGTAGCGGAGCAGTCCGCGCACCGGAACCGGCCGCGGCCAATCGTCGGAGCGGAAGTACGCATCCGTTCCGCCGTCGACGAAGACCACGCTGCCGCACAGGAAGTCGGCGGCGTCCGACAGCATGAACACCACCCAGTCGGCGAGTTGTCCGGCATTGCCGAATCCACCGATCGGGACCGGAAAACTGTTGACGGCCTTGCCCGACGATGCCGACAGCTGATGCTCGAGCAGCGGGGTCATGATGGCGCCGGGGGCCAGCGCGTTGAGCCGGATACCCTCACCGGCCCACTCGGAGCTGACGGCCGCGCGCCGCACCCAGCGGCTGACGGCGATCTTCGACCCGGCATACGCCATCGGCGGCGCACCCTTCGATCCGAAGATGCGGATCGACGTGAGCACCTTGTCGATGTCGCGGTCGAGGTAGGCCTTGACGGTCCGCCGCGGCACCACCGGCACGGTGGTGGTCGAGTTGCTCGAGAACACCACCACCTTCGCCTTGTCGGCCTCGGCCAGCGTCGGACGCCACCCTTCGAGCAGTTCGACCACTCCCAGGTAGTTCACCTCCGCGAGCAGCCGCATCCGCTCCTTTCCCGGATCGGGTCCCAGCCCGGCCGCGAGCACCGCGCCGTCGAGTACCCCGCCGCTCTTCTCGAGCACCGCCGTCACCGCGGCCCGCCGGCCCTGCGCCGTCGACAGATCTGCGACGACCTCGACCTCCTTGACGTCGACCCCGATCACCGTATGACCCTGGGCGCGAAGCTTTTTCACCACCTCCGAACCCATTCCGGACGCCGAGCCGGTCACCGCGTACACACCCATCCGAATCTCCTTCCACCGCTTGGAACTCGGCGGGACCGGGTAACGCACCGCACCGAGACCGTTGACACACTAGAACAAAAATGATGCGCTCCATCCATGTCCGCGCCGCCGAGCCGCATCTCACGCACCCCGACGCCGCCCCCCGATCCGCTCGCACCCGCCACCCTCGGCCCGGTCACGCTGCGCAACCGCATCATCAAGTCGGCCACCTTCGAACACATGTCGCCGGGCGCACTGGTCAGCGACGATCTCATCGAGTTCCACCGTCGCGTCGCCGCCGGCGGGGCCGGCATGACCACCGTCGCGTACTGCGCGGTGGCCCCGGAGGGCCGTACCGAGGCCAACCAGCTCTGGATGCGCGACGAGGCCGTGCCCGGTCTACGGCGACTCACCGACGCGGTACATGCGCACGGAGCGGCCGCATCGGCCCAGATCGGGCACGCCGGCCCGGTGGCCAACGGCAAGTCGAACGGGGTGCGGGCGCTGTCGTCGTCGCGCCGCCTCAACCCGATGGGCCCACAGATCGTCCATGCCGCCACCCTCGCCGACATCGAGCGCATCCGACAAGCGCACGGAACCGCCACCCGCCTGGCCATCGACGCCGGGTTCGACGCCGTCGAGATTCACTTCGGGCACAACTATTTCGCCAGTTCGTTTCTCAGCCCGAAGCTCAATCATCGCGAGGACCGCTACGGCGGCAGCCTCGCCAACCGTGCGCGACTCGTCCGGGAGACCGCCGCCGAGGTGCGTCGCGCGGCGGGCGACCGGATCGCCGTGCTGGCGAAGTTGAACATGGATGACGGCGTGCCGGGCGGATTCTGGCTCGACGAGGCCATCGAGGTGGCGCGCTGGCTGGAGGACGACGGCAATCTCGACGCGATCGAGCTGACCGTGGGCAGTTCGCTGCTCAACCCGATGTACCTGTTCCGGGGCGACGCACCGGTGCACGAGTTCGGCGCGATCATGCCACCGGTGATGCGCGCGGGCATCACGATGGTCGGCAAGCACTTCATCCGGGAGTACCCCTACCGGGATCTGTTCCTGCTCGACGAGGCACGCCAGATCCGCGACGCGGTGCAGATGCCGCTGGTGCTGCTCGGTGGGGTGACCGACAAGGAGGGGATGGACCGCGCGATGGCCGAGGGTTTCGAGTTCGTCGCCATGGCCCGAGCGCTGTTGCGCGAACCCGATCTGATCAACCGCATCGCGGCCGAGAACTCCACCCGTTCGTTGTGCATTCATTGCAACAAGTGCATGCCCACGATCTTCCGGGGTACGCGGTGCGTGCTGGCCTCACCCACCCACCGATGAGCCCCGTCGACCCGCGGATACGATGACCCGTGACCGTAAGCGATGACGTATCCACCGGCGGGGGGCCGGCTCCCGCGATTGACGGCCGCGCCGCGTGGCGTGGGGCCGACGACCCCGACAACCCCGGCGCACTCGCCGGACTCCGCGTACTGGACCTGAGCCGGGTTCTGGCCGGCCCGCTGGCCGCGCAGATGCTCGCCGACCAGGGCGCCGAGGTCCTCAAGGTGGAGGCACCGAGCGGCGACGAAACACGCGGTTGGGGACCGCCGTTCGTGTCCGCCGCCAGCAGCGCCTACTACACCGGCATGAACCACAGCAAGGACAACATCTGCCTCGACCTGCGCAGCGACGAGGGGCGGGCGGTGCTCGGCGAATTGCTCGACGTCGCCGATGTGGTGATCGAGAATTTCAAGGCGGGCACCCTGGCCCGCTGGGGATTCGACTACGACACCGTCCTCGCCGAACGCAATCCGGGCCTGGTCTATACCCGCATCACCGGTTACGGCGTCGACGGGCCGATGGGCGGTGCCCCCGGCTACGACGCGGTGCTGCAGAGCTACGGCGGCCTGATGAGCATCAACGGATATCCCGACCGCAACCCGCTTCGGGTGGGCGTGCCCATCGTCGACCTCGTGGCCGCCAACATGGCGTTCTCCGGCACCCTGCTGGCACTGTTCGAGCGCACCCGCAGCGGCCGCGGACAGATCGTCGACGTCGCCCTGCTCGACGCGGTGATCTCCATCCTGCATCCCCATTCGGCGAACTGGACCGCCAACGGCACGGTGCCGGTGCGCACCGGCGACGTCCATCCCACGCTCGTCCCCTATCAGGTGTTCCACGCCGCCGACGGCGACGTGTTCATCAGCGCGGGCAACGACCGCCAATTCGCCTCTCTCGTCGGAGTTCTCGGACTCGATGATCTGGCAGGCGACGCACGATTCGCGACCAACGGCGCACGCCACGCACATCAGGACGAACTCATCTCGATTCTCGGCGAGGCGGTGTCGGCGTGGCCACGCGCCGATCTGGCCGCGCGCCTCGACGCGGCGGGCGTCGCGTCGAGTCCGGTCAACGACGTCGCCGCGGCACTGAACGAACCGCAGGTCCGGCATCGTGACCTGTTCATCGACACCGAGGAGTACCGGGGTATCGGGGTCCCGCTGTCACTCGGTCGCTCCGCCGCCCGGCCCCCACGGCCCGCCGTGCCGCGTGGCGCCGACACCGACGACGTGCTCGCCGCGATGGGTTATCTCCCCGATCAGATCAGCGCGTTGCGCGAGCGCGGAATCCTCGGCTGAGCAGTACCGGCCGAGGTCGCCGACCGCGCGCCGGGGACGCGCGGGACACGCGGGCACTGGCGCAGCAATTCTGGAACGTGTTCTAATTTTCGATGAGAACACGTTTCAGTTGCGGTGGAAGGAACTCATCGATGGCCGACGCAGCCGCGGGAATGCGCCCCCGATCGGACAGCAGTGACCAGACGTACGACGTCGTCGTGGTGGGCGCCGGCGCCGCCGGGATGAGCGCGGCGATCACCGCAGCCGCGAACGGACTGCGGGCGGTGATCATCGAGAAGTCGGCGTATTGGGGCGGATCGACATCGCGGTCCGGCGGCGGCGTGTGGATTCCCAACAATTCGGTGCTGCGCCGCGACGGCGTGCACGACACACCGGAGGCGGCCCGGGAGTACGTCCGGGCGATCATCGGCGACCACGCCCGCCCCGACCGGATCGACGCGTACATCGACCGCGGCCCCGAAGCGCTCGACTTCCTGATGGACCACGCCCCTCTCGACCTGGAATGGGTGAAGAACTACTCCGACTATTACCCGGAGGCACCCGGCGGCAGACTCGGTGGACGCAGCATCGAGCCGCGCCCCTTCGACGCGCGCGCGTTGGGCGCCGACCTCGACACGCTGCATCCCCAGTACACCAAGGCACCGCTCAACATGGTTGTGCTGCAATCGGATTACCGATGGCTCAACACGGGACTGCGGCACTGGCGCGGCCCGCTGCGCATGGCGAAGGTGGGTGGCCGGTTCTTCTGGGCGCGCACACGGGGCAAGAAACTCATCGCGATGGGGGCGGCGCTCACCGCCGAACTGCTCCTCGGCGTGCGCCGTGCCGGTGTACCGCTGCGGCTGAACACGGCACTCGTCGACCTCGTCACCGAGAACGACCGCGTGGTGGGTGTGATCGCCGAATCCGACGGCACGCGGGTGCCGATCCGGGCCCGGCACGGGGTGATCCTGGCCTGCGGGGGTTTCGAGCACAACGCCGAGATGCGGCGCAAATACCAGCGCGAACCGATCGGCTCGGAGTGGACCACCGGCGCACCGTCGAACACCGGTGACGGCATCAACGCCGGACTCAAGATCGGCGCCGCGGTCTCACTGATGGACGACGCCTGGTGGGGCCCGACGATCCCGCTGCCGCGCGGCCCCTGGTTCGCTCTGTCGGAGCGGTCGGTGCCGGGCAGCTTCATCGTCAATGAACGCGGTGAGCGCTACATGAACGAGTCGCTGCCCTACGTCGAGGCGGTGCATCAGATGTACGGCGGCGAATTCGGCCAGGGCGAGGGGCCCGGCCGCAATGTGCCGTCCTGGCTGGTGTTCGACCAGACCTGTCGCAACCGGTATCTGTTCGCCGGCATCAACGCGCGGCAACCGTTGCCCCGCAAATGGTACGAGTCCGGGGTGGTGGTCAAGGCCGACACCCTCACCGCGCTGGCCGAGAAGATGGGGGTGCCCGCCGACGCGCTCACCGCCACCACACAACGGTTCAACGGGTTCGCCAGGAAAGGCGTCGACGAAGACTTCGGCCGCGGCCGCAGCGGCTACGACCACTACTACGGCGACATCACGCACAAGCCGAATCCGAGCCTCGGCGAGGTCGCCAAGGCGCCGTATTACGCGGTGCGGATGGTGCCCGGCGACCTGGGTACCAAGGGCGGTATCGACACCGACGCCGCCGGACGTGCGCTGCGCGCCGACGGTTCGGTGATCGACGGACTCTACGCCGCGGGCAACACCAGCGCGCCGGTGATGGGCCACACCTACGCCGGGCCGGGCGCCACCATCGGACCCGCACTCGTCTTCGGCTATCTCGCCGCCCTCGACGCCGCGGAACATGCCCGTGGCGAGGTCCCGTCCCCCACCACATCCCCCACCGAATCCCCGTCCCCCACCGAATCAGGAGTGTGACCGGTGCCCATCGATCCGTCCGTCGCCGTCGGCGCCGAACTCCCCGAGGTGACCTTCTCGTGGTCCGCCTCGGACGTCGCGCTCTATCACCTCGCGGTCGGCGCGGCCGCCGATCCGATGGACCCCGAGGGTCTGCGCTATGTCGACGACGCCGACCCCAAGGTGCTGCCGACCTTCGCGACGGTCGCGGCGGGTTTCCACGCCACCGAGGCACCGACCGTGTCGTTCCCCGGGATCTACATCGACCTCGCGAAGGTGGTGCACGGCAGCCAGCAGGTGATCGTGCACCGGCCGTTGCCCCCGGCGGGTAAGGCCACCACGCGCAAGCGGATCGTCGAGGTGCAGGACAAGGGATCCGCGGCGGTGATCATCCCGGAAGGGGTGACCGTCGACGACACCGGCACACCGCTGTGGACCGAACGGTCCTCCATCTTCGCCAAGGGCGAGGGCGGATTCGGCGGCGAACGCGGGGCGTCGAGCAGGATCACCTACCCCGACCGCGAGCCCGACCACCGGCTCACGGTGCCGACACTGCCCAACCAGGCGTTGCTGTACCGGTTGTGCGGCGACCGCAACCCGCTGCACTCCGACCCCGACTTCGCGAGGCGGGCCGGGTTCCCGAGACCCATCCTGCACGGACTGTGTACCTACGGGCTGGTGTGCCGCGCCATCGTCGACTCCGTCCTCGACGGCGACGTGACCCGCCTGGGTGACTACGCCGCAACCTTCGCCGGCGTCGTGTTCCCCGGCGAGACCCTCGACGTGCAGATCTGGGACGAGCAGGGTGGCCCGATGGTGACCGCCACGGTCGCCGAGCGCGACGGCGCACCTGCGCTGGGCAATGTGATCTGCGCCATCACGGACTGAACCCGGCCGGGATAGGGTCATCTCCGGAAATCCGTGCCCACCGCGCGATGCCGCGGACGACGAAAGAGATGTGATGACCGACTCGCTGCAGTCCCTGCTCGACACCGACCGCGCCGCCACGGTGGCCGACCTGACCGGCGTCATCGATACCGAGGTGTCCAAGCAGAAGGGACTCGGCGGTGCCGCGGTCAAGGCGGCCTACGGCGCGGTGCAGAAGGTCAAGCCCGACATCGTCGCCCGCGCGACCGATCAGATGCTCCCCGACTTCCTGACTGCACTGGCACCCTTCTGGGATTCCAAGCCTGCCGGGGTGGCCTTCGGCGATCACCTGGCCGCGAACTCCGATGCCGCGACCGAGGCGCTTCTGCAGGTGACCGATGATCAGGTGGGTGGTGCAAGGCCAACCCTGGCCAAGGCGTACAAATCGCTCCGGGGAAAGGCCAAAGGCTATGTCGCCGAGGCACTTCCGGGAGTCGGTGCCGCCATTGAGAAGCACGCCGGGTGACCGGCGTGCAACCTGAGACGCGCTAGGCGGCAGAGGTGAGGATGATCAGCAGGCCGACGATGACCAGCACGAGGGCTGCCAGCATCGACAGGATTCGCCACACGTGGACCCGGACCGGGGCCTCGGTGGTTCGTGAAGATGCGACCTGGGGTGAGGCCATGATCTCTCACTTTCGGTTGTCCGGATCGGTGCCGTCCAGGCGGCGGCGACACCTCACCGGGTTTGTTACTACAGTGATAAATGTGTCACATGGTGCGTCGCGTGGCGTGATTCCCGCGCCGCGTGTCGCACAAACGACCCACTTGGGCCGTCGCCACACCGTCGAGGCCGGAACACCGTGTTCGGCATGAACCGCACCGGCCTGCGGGCGGCATGGCTGATCTTCATCGCCTGCGCGGCTGTCAGCATGGTGGTAGCCGCGATGGCGGCGCTGAACACCGCCCTCGCCGACATCGCCGTCGACATCGGCGCCGACGCGGGAAAGATGACGTGGATCGCCGACGGATACACACTCGCACTGGCCGCCCTGCTGCTGCCGGCGGGTGCCATCGGCGACCGGTACGGGCGTCGCGAAATCCTGGTGATCGGCCTCATCGTCTTCGCCGTGGCGTCGCTGCTGGCCATCTGGAGCACCAACCCCACGCAGCTGATCGCCACCCGCGTGCTCGCCGGGGCGGGCGCCGCGCTGATCATGCCCACCACCCTGTCGCTGATCACCTCCGGGGTGCCGTCGGACAAGCGCAGCCTCGGTGTCAGCATCTGGGCCGCGGTGGCCGGCGCCGGGGCGATCGCCGGATTCTTCGTCACCGGTGTGCTGTTGTTGTTCTTCTCGTGGCATTCGATCTTCATCACCTTCGCGGCCTCGGCAACACTGGTCGCCGCGCTCTGCGTCACCATCGGGTCGTCGCGAGATGACGAACCCAAGCCTTTCGACGTGCTCGGGTCGGCGCTGTCGATCCTCGGCGTCACCGGAGTGATCTTCGGCCTGCTGGAGGCACCACACCGCGGCTGGGCCGACCCGGTGGTCCTGGTGGGCCTCGTCGGCGGTGTGGTGTTGCTGGTGGCGTTCTGCCTGGTGGAACTCAGGAGCCCGCACCAGCTTCTCGACGTCCGACTGTTCACCAACCGCGCCTTCGGGTCGGGCGCGTTGTCGGTGACATTGCAGTTCTTTGCGTCCTTCGGCGCCTTCTACCTCCTGCTGCAGCGATTTCAGTTGGTGTTCGGATACTCGCCGCTGCGTTCGGCTTTCGCACTGATGCCGATGGTGATCGGCGTCAGTGTGTTCGCGCTCGTCGGCAACTGGCTGGCGGTGCGCTTCCACTCGCTGCGCTTCGTGCTGTCCGGCGGCATCCTGATCGCGGGTACGGGACTGCTGGCGCTCGGCCTGGTGGACTACGACCAGTACTGGATGATGGCGTGGATGCTCGCGCTCGTCGCCGTGGGTATCGGACTGGCCACCGCGCCGTCGACCACGGCGATCATGAGCAACACCCCGCTGGAGAACCAGGGTGTGGGGTCGGCGGTGAACGACACCGCCCGCGAGTTCGGCGCCGCCATCGGCATCGCCTTGGCCGGGTCGTTGCTCGCGGCCGGGTACACCGCACGCATCGGACCCACCGCCGACCTCGCGCGCACACAACTCACCGCCGCCGGGCAACAGCGCATCGCCGCGGGCGATGCCGCAGGCGGGCAGGCGCTCATCACGCAGGCGGGCGACGCCGCCACCAGCATCTCCAAATCACTGGCCGAGGCAACGGCGGTCGCCGACCGGCTGCCCGCGCAGGCGGGCAACCTCGCCGGAGCCATCCTCGACGGCGCGCGCAGCGCCTTCATCACCCCGATGAACCAGGCGTGCGTCATCCTCGGCGCCGTACTCGTCGCCGGATCCCTCGTGCTCATCTGGCTCGCCCCGCGCCGGGTGGTCGCACTCGAGGCCGACTCCGAGCCGGTTGCCGGCGAGAACGAATTCGGTTGGGACGCCGGCTCGGACGCATGACCGCGTAGGCTCGGCACGGTGATCGGGGTCCACACACCGCTGGGCACCCTCGTGTCGGTCGCGATCCTGCTCGTGGTGATCGTGACCACCCTGTCGACGGGCCGCGTGATCACTGCGCTGGTGGCCGTGGCGGCCGCGATCGGGATGCCGGCACTCGGGCTGACCACCGTGGCGGCGGCCCGCACCGAGATCTCCGGCATCGGCCCCACCATCGTCTTCCTGGCGGCCATGTTGGTGATCGCCGACATCTGTTCGGAGGCAGGTGTTTTCGACTGGGTAGGCGGAGTGATCTCGGGCGCGTGCCGCGGCTCGCCGATTCGGTTGCTGCAGATCGTGTTCGTGGTGGCCGCGCTCACCACGGCCGTGCTGAGCCTGGACACCACCATCGTGTTGCTCACTCCGGTGGCGGTCCTGGCCGCGCGCCGGGTGGGCGTGGCGGTGGCCCCGATCGGTATGGCCAACAGTCATCTCGCCAACAGCGCGTCGACGTTGCTGCCGATCTCCAACCTCACCAACCTGCTGGCCTTCGGTGCCACGGGCCTGAGCTTCGCGCGCTTCACGGGCCTGATGGCCGCCCCGTTCGTGGCGGCCGTCGTGGTGGAGTACTTGGTGTTTCGTTGGTTCTTCGCCGAGCAGCTGAGTCGACGCGCCGCCGTGGCCTCTGCGCCCGACACCGATGCGGGGATCGCGGCACCGAGCCGTTCCACCCGTGCCGCTCTGGCCGCGCTCGTGGTGTTGCTGGTGGCGTTCGTCGTGGCCGAACCGCTCGGTGTGCCGCTGTATCTGGTGGCGACGATCGGTGCGGTGGTGATGGTGATTCCGTCGCTGCGCAGGGCACCGGGTGCGGCGGTGCAGCGGACGATCTCGGCGCTGAACGTGCCGTTTCTCGTCTTCGTCGCGGCGCTGGGTGTCATCATCCTGCCGGTCCGCGAGGGTGCGGTGGGCGACCTGGTCGCCCACCTGCTACCCAGGGGCACCGGTCTGCTCGCACTGCTCGGCGCGGCGGCCCTGGCCGCGGTGCTGGCCAATCTGCTCAACAACCTGCCCGCCACGCTGCTGCTGGTCCCGCTGGTCACCCACCAGCCCGCTCTCGTACTGGCCGTGCTGCTCGGCGTGAACATCGGCCCGAATCTCACGTATTTCGGCTCGCTGGCAAATCTGTTGTGGCGCGACGTGATGCATCGCCAGTCCACGCCGACGCGCGTGCGCACACACCTGGCGCTCGGGGTGGTGTCGGTGCCGCCGACGCTGGCGGCGGCGGTCGTCGCGCTGTGGGTCGGGTTCACGCTCTGAGGGCATCCAGAGAGGTCACCGCAGCGAAGTCCGGGTGGTACCGGTGCAGTCCGCTCCTCTGAGCGGTGACCTTTCTGGCACCAGCCCGCTACACCACTGCCGTCGCCCCCACCGCCGCGGCGTTCTTGGCCCACTTGTAGTCGGCCTTACCGGCGGGCGTGCGTTTGACCTCGTCGACGAACACCACCGCACGGGGAACCTTGTAGCCGGCCAACGATTCCCGGCAATGGTCCTGCAGTTCCTCCAGGGACGGTTCGGCGAATCCGTCGGCCACCGTGACCACCGCGGCCACCCGCTGCCCGTAGCGCGGGTCGGGCACCGGCACCACCAGCGCGTCGGCCACCGCGGGATGTGCGTGCAGGGTGGCCTCGACCTCCTCGGCATAGACCTTCTCGCCACCGGTGTTGATGCACTGGGAACCGCGGCCGAGGAACACGATGGTGCCGTCGGCCTCCACTGTGCCCATGTCCCCGAGAATCGACACGCGTCGCCCGTCGGGCAGCGTCGGGAACGTCTTGGCGGACTTCTCCTCGTCCTTGTAGTAGCCCAGCGGGACGTTGCCGATCCGCGCGATGTAGCCGACATCACCGGAGCCCGGTTCGATCGGCCTCAGGCGTTCGTCGACGACCATCATCTTCTCGGTCGGCGGAACCCGCAGGTTGCCGTTGTCGTCCATCAAGATCTCGCCGTCGTTGCCCGATTCGGAGGCGCCGAAGTTGTCGCGCAGCACCAGATCCGGCTTGACCGCCGCCATCCGTTCGCGCACGTGCTGCGACCAGATGGCACCACCGGAGGTGATCGAGAACAGCGAGGACAGATCCACCTCCCCGGCGCGCTGCTCGAGTTCCTCCACCAGCGGCATCCCCATCGCGTCACCGACGATCAGGACGATCTGGATCTTCTCCTCCTCGATACCGGTGACGATCGCCGAGGGGTCGAAGTCACGCATCAGCACCAGCCGACCGCCGAGGGTGAGGAAGGTGAACAGCGAGTACGACGCGGCGCCGTGCATCAGGGGCGCCGCGATGTTGAACGCGATGGACGGGAAATCCTTGACCGCGGCACCGAGTTCGGCGAGATCGCGGCGGGCCTCGCCGTAGGGATTGCCGCCGGAGATGGGTTTGCGGAAGAAGTCGTCGTGTCGCCAGATGACACCTTTCGGGTATCCCGTGGTTCCCCCGGTGTAGAGCAGATAGTGTTCGTCGCCGGTGCGCGGTTCGAAATCCCGCTCCGTCGAGGCGGTTTCGTAGTCGGCGAAGGTCACGACGTTCACCGTTCGGCCACCGGGCAGTCCGGCTGCCGCGGTCACGAGGTCGTCGACGACGTCGCCGATCACGAAAATGGTACGCACCAGCGGGAGTTCGCCGAGTAGCTGCGCCAGGCTGCGCTGGTGTTCGGGCAGTTCGACGACCACGGCGCACGAATCGGAGTTGTCGAAGATGTAGTGCAGTTCGGTGGTGGTGTAGCGGTAGTTGATGTTCACCGGGACCGCACGGATCTTCAGCAGGCCGAGCAGGCTGGTGACGTGTTCGACGCTGTTCTTGAGGAACAGCGACACGTGGTCGTCGGCGCCGATGCCGTTGGCGGCGAACATGTGTGCCACCTGCGTGGCGAGCCGGTCAAGCTCGGTGTAGCTGATCTGGCGTCCCTGGTAACTCACCGCGATCCGGTCCGGCACGGAATCGGCGACGGTTTCGAAAACATCTGCCAGGTTGAACTTCATCGTTCCGGCCTCCTCGTCGGTGGAATGACAGTGACTGTGTGGTTCGGTGGTCGGGGCACGGTCCGGTGTCAGGGTCAGGCGGCAGTCAGCACCAGTCCGCTGGTGGGCACGCCGGTTCCGGCGGTGACGATCACCGCTGCGGCGTCGTCGACCTGGTTCACCGAGGTGCCGCGCAGTTGGCGAACTCCTTCGGCGATGCCGTTCATGCCGTGGATGTAGGCCTCGCCGAGTTGCCCGCCGTGGGTGTTCAGGGGCAGCCGTCCGCCCACTTCCAGGGCGCCGGGTTCCCGGACGAAGTCCTTGGCCTCGCCGCGGCCGCAGAACCCGAGTTCCTCGAGCTGCAGCAGCGTGTAGGGCGTGAAGTGGTCGTAGAGGATGGCGACGTCCATGTCGTCGGGACGCAGTCCCGACTGTGCCCACAGCTGCCGCCCGACGAGTCCCATCTCGGGGAGCGCGGCGAGTTCGTCGCGGTAGTAGCTGGTCATGATGAACTGGTCGTCGGCGCTGCCGGCCGCCGCCGCCGCGATCATCGCGGGCCGGTGGGGCAGATCGCGGGCCCGCTCGGCGGACACCACGACCACCGCGACGCCGCCGTCGGATTCCTGGCAGCAATCGAGCAGATGCAGGGGCTCGGCGATGAAGCGGGAACTCTGATGGTCGTCGAGCGTGATCGGCTTGCCGAAGAAGAAGGCGTTGGGGTTGCACGCCGCATGTTTGCGGTCGACCACCGCGATGCGCCCGAAATCCTCACTGGTGGCGCCGTATTCGTATTGGTAGCGCTGCGCCACCATCGCGACGAACGCCGCCGGGGTGGACAGTCCGTGCGGATAGCTGAAGGCGTTGTCGGTGCCCGACGAGTTCTCCTGGTTGGCCACCGCGGAATTGACCTGACCGAAACGCAGTCCGGAGCGTTCGTTGAACGCCCGGTAGGCCACCACCACATCGGCCACGCCGGTGGCCACCGCCATCGCGGCCTGCTGCACCGTCGCGCACGCGGCGCCACCGCCGTAGTGGATACGCGAGAAGTAGGTGAGGTCACCGATACCGACCGCTCGGGCCACGGCGATCTCGGCATTGGTGTCCATGGTGAAGCTGACCAGGCCGTCCACGTCGGCAGGTGTGAGGCCCGCGTCGGCGATCGCGGCGGAGACGGCCTCGGCGGCCAGTCGTAGTTCGCTGCGTCCGGAGTCCTTGGAGAAGTCGGTGGCGCCGATCCCCGCGATGGCGGCCTTACCCGACAAGCTGTTGCCCGACAGGCTCATCGGTGTGCTCCGATCGTGAGGGTGACGGTCGAGATGACGTGCTTGCCGAGACTGTTGGCGCCGGTGACCGCCACGGTGACGAGTTCGTCGTCGACGGCGGTGACCTCGCCGGTGAAGGTGACCGCGTCGTAGGCGTACCAGGGCACGCCGAGTTTCAACGCGATCGACCGTATCCGCGCCGACGGTCCGGCCCAGTCGGTGACGAAGCGTTCGACGAGTCCGGTGTCGGTGAGGATGTTGACGAAGATGTCCCTCGAGCCCTTGGCCTGTGCCAGATCGCGGTCGTGGTGCACATCCTGGAAGTCGCGGGTGGCCAGCGCGGTGGACACCACGAACGTCGGTGTCGCGTCGATCGTCAACGGCGGCAGCTGGGTTCCCACGACCACCGTCGATGCCACGCCGGCGGTCATCGCCGCGCCTCCGCGGAGCCGGCCCGCGCCACGGGGCGCCAGGCGTAGAGCGTCCACGCGTCGGTGCCCGCGTCGGCGTCGGCGGGGAAGTCGAGAAAGGTGACCTCGACGGGCATGCCGATCTCGACGTCGCCGGGTTCGACGTCGCGCAGTTCGCCGAGCATCCGCACGCCCTCATCGACTTCCACCAGCGCCACCACGAACGGGAGCGTACGGCCGGGCACCTTGGGCGCACGATGCACCACGTAGCTGTAGACGGTGCCGGTCCCTTGTGCGACCACGAAGTCGGTCTGCGGATACGTGCCATCGGGGTCGCGCGGCTTCCACGTGGCGGGCACCGGCGGATGACGCAGGGTGCCGTCGGCGGTCTGCTGAATTCGCAGTTCGTGCGCCGCCACGCCTTCCCAGAAGAACGCGGTGTCACGTGAGACGCTCGGCCGCAGCATCCGGGTGGGGTCGAGATCTTGGTTGAGCTTGTCCCCCTGCTGGTTGAGCTCGTCCCCCCGCTGGTTGAGCTTGTCGAAACCCTCGGCGGCCGGCGGCCGGAACTTGAGGATGCGGAAATTCATCTCGGCGACCACCTCGTCGCCCACCGACCACGTGTTGCGAGTGGTGAAGAACCAGCCCTCCCCCAGCGCCGTGTTCTTGGGCCCGGTCACGTCGAGGAGTTCACTCGACAGCGAGACCTGTTCACCCACCTCGAGATATCGGTGATAGGTGGTGTCGCAGTTCGTGGCCACCACCGAGGTGTAGCCGGCCTCGTCGAAGAGTTCGCTTGCCCGGCCGAGCGGATCGTCGGCGGCGCGCACACCGTGCAGCCCTCGCATGGTCCACACCTGGGCCATCGCGGGCGGCGCGACGATGCCGGGATGACCGGCGGCACGCGCTGCGTCGGCGTCGACGTAGACGGGATTGCGGTCCCCCATCGCCTCCACCCAGTTGTTGATCATCGGCGTGTTCACGGGGTCTCGCCCGGCCACCGGGGCACTGGCTCCGGCGTCGATGAGTATCTGTGCGGCGGAGCGGATCTCGGCGGCGGAGACGGCGTTCATCGCTTGGCCCGCGGCAATCCGAGACCCGCGGTGGCGATCATGTCCCGCATCACCTCGTTGACCCCTCCACCGAACGTGATGACCACGTTGCGCTTCTCCTGCACATCGAGCCACTCCACCAGGGCCGCGGTCTGCGGGTCGGTGAAATCACCGTAACGGCCGACGATCTCGTCGACCATCCGGCACACCATCTGCACCCGTTCGGTGGCGAAGACCTTGGTGGCCGCGGCGTCGGCCATGGAGATGGCCTCGCCGGTGGAGGCGACCTGCCAGTTCAGCAGTTCGTTGATCCGTGCGTACGCGTCGATCTGCGCCAGCGTGCGCCGCACATCGGGTTGCTTGACGATCGCCGTGCCGTCCGGTCCCGCCTGCGCGGCCCACCGGCGGACCCGGGCCGCGAGTCCCTCGATCCGTCCGGCGGGGCCGAGCATCACCCGTTCGTGGTTGAGCTGCGTGGTGATGAGCTTCCAGCCGTCGCCTTCGCCGCCCACCCGCATCCCGACCGGCACCCGCACGTCGTTGTAGTAGGTCGCGTTGACGTGGTGGGCGCCGTCGGCGGTGATGATCGGTGTCCAGCTGAAGCCCGGATCGGAGGTGTCGACGATCAGAATCGAGATGCCCTTGTGCTTGGGCACGTCCTTGTCGGTGCGCACCGCGAGCCAGATGTAGTCGGCGTCATGGCCTCCGGTGGTGAAGATCTTCTGGCCGTTGACCACGTAGTGATCGCCGTCGAGAACGGCCGAGGTGGTCAGCGACGCCAGGTCGGTGCCGGCCTCGGGCTCGGTGTACCCGATCGCGAAATGCACCTCACCGGAGAGGATGCGGGGCAGGAACCTCTCCTTCTGTTCCGGTGTGCCGTACACCTGCAGTGTGGGCCCCACGGTCTGCAGGGTCACCGCGGGCAGCGGCACGTCGGCGCGGACTGCCTCGTTGGTGAAGATCTGCTGTTCGATCTCGCCGAAACCCTTGCCGCCGTATTCTTTCGGCCAGCCGACACCCAGCCAGCCGTCACGTCCCATCTGTCGGATCACCCTGCGATAGGCGGCGCCGTGGCGGTCGGTGACCATCTCCGCGGCGTCGGACGGTTCGATCAGCGTCGAAAAGTATTCGTGCAGTTGTGCTTTCAGCGCCTTCTGATCGTCGGTGAGGTCAATGAACATCGGCGAGCTCCCCCAGGTCGGCCAATTCGTCGAGTCGCGCGTCGCCACCGCCGACGAGTCGGGCCAGGTCTTTGGCGATGGAGAAGTAACGGTGCAGCGGATAGGTGATGTCGACGCCGATACCGCCGTGCAGGTGGGTCATGGTGCGCATGGCGGCGGGGATCTCGGCAGCAATCCAGTACGTGCCGATGCCCAGGTCATGGTCGGCGTCACGCCGCTGTGACAGACGCCAGGCCGCCGACGTGGCGGCCAGGTGCAGCGACCGCCCGACGACGTAGATGTCGGCGAGTTGCTGGCCCACTGCCTGGAACAGCGCGATGGGTTTGCCGAACTGGTTGCGCTGGGAGACGTGCTCGGCGGTGAGCCGGGTGGCACCGGCGACGAGGCCGTCGGCGTAGGTGCACAGCGCGACGCGGTAGTAGTCGCGCAGCACGGCGATGTCGGCGGTCAGCAGGTCCGCATCGTCGACGGCGACGTCGTCGAAGCGCACCGTGAACTCCCCCCAGCCGCTCGACGCGGGGGTACGAACCACGCTCACGCCGGAAGAGGTCGGGTCCACGGCGATCACGCCGGCGTCGGCGGCGACGAGCAGGGCATCGGCCCCCTCCGCGTGCAGCACACCGGTTTTGGTGCCGTTGAGCCGTCCGTCGCGCAGGGTGGTGTGCGGCGTGACGGTCAGCGTGTCGCCGGGTTCACCGAGGGCCACCGCATGCCGGCCGCCGCCGGTCAGCGTGCGGCCCCAGCGCGCCCACGGTCCATCCGCGGCGCAGTCCGGGTCGACCGCGTCGAGTACCAGGGCCGATGTCACCGATCCGATGGCCGGGGTGACCGCCGCCGACTCCCCCAACCGCCGCAGCATCGGCGCGACGTCGCAGACGCCGAGGTCGTCGCCCCCGAACGCCGCGGGTAGCGGCAGCGCGACCAGACCGGCATCGACCACCGCCCGCCACAGGACGGTGTCGAAACCACCGGGCACCGCGTCGTCGAAACCGTCGTCGGTGAAGCGATCGGCCCAGTCGGGGCGATGCCGGGAGAGCACGTCGGCGGCGACGTCGGCCACCGCCGTGGCCGCGGAATCGAGCGCAAAATCCACCCGTATCCTCCTCGTCGGAGCGGAACAGAACTAGAACTTGTTCTAGTTGTATCAGACCGGGCGGGCCGTGTGTCCTCAACGGCCCATGATCTGCAGTTTTCGCCGCATGGCGACTCTCAGCCGCGGGGCAGTCCGAGAATGCGTTCGGCGGCGGCCGTGCGCAGGATCTGGGTGGTGCCACCGGCGATGGACAGACAGCGGTTCTGCAGGAGGAGGTCGCCGGCATCGGATGCCACAAGTCCCTCGGCGCCGAGGAGATCCTGCCCGAATGCGGGCACCGATTGCCGATGCGCCACCCCGATGAGCTTGCGCACACTCGACAGCGCACCCGGGTCCAGCCCTTGGACCCGCCGGGCCACCGACCGCGCGTCGAGGACCCGGCCGATGTGGGCGTCGGCGACCAGGTCGCCGAGCCTGCGCATCTCACCGGCGTCGAGGGCGCGAGAAGAGTCCGCGAGTTGCCGCAGCAGCGCGTCCATCTCCTTGCCGAGACCCGATCCGCCCATGGCGACCCGTTCGTTGGCCAATGTGGTGCGTGCCAGGCGCCAGCCGGCGTTGACCTCGCCGACCACGCAGTCGTCGGGCACGAACACGTCGTCGAGGAACACCTCGTTGAAGTTGGCCTGTCCGCTCAGTTCGCGCAGTGGCCGGATGACGATGCCCGGCGTGCTCATGTCGACCAGGAAGTAGGTGATCCCCTTGTGTTTCGGCGCCTCGGGGTCGGTGCGCGCCAGGCAGATCCCCCACTGCGCGTTGTGCGCCTGCGACGTCCAGATCTTCTGCCCCGACAACAGCCAGCCGCCGTCCGCCCGGGTGGCGCGGGTGCGCAACGACGCGAGGTCGGAACCCGCTTCGGGCTCACTGAACAGCTGACACCAGACGATGTCGCCTTCGAGCGTGGGCACCACGAACCGGTCACGCTGCGCGTCGGTGCCGTGATCGAGGATCGTCGGCACGGCCCAGGCGCCGATCACCAGGTCCGGCCGCTCCACGTCGGCGGCCTCGAACTCGCTGTCGATGAGGAGTTGCAGCGCCGGACTCGCGCCGAGTCCGTAGGGCGGCGGCCAGTGCGGGGCCAGGTAGCCCGACCGGGCGAGCTTCCCGCGCCGGCCGACGGGGTCGGTAGCGGCGACCTCGGCGACGGCGGCCCGCACTTCCGCGCGGCGCTCCTCCACCGTCGACAGGTCGACGTCGAAAGTGATCCGGACACCGTCGAATCCACATCGGGCGAGGTCGGCGCGCTGCCGGGTTGCCGCACCCACTGCGGCGCGCGCGGCCACCGCCGACCGCAGGTACAGATGCGCGTCGTGTTCGAAGGTGAAGCCGATGCCGCCGAGCACCTGGACGCAACCCTGCGTGACGCGTACCGGCAGGTCGGCGGTGAGCACGTCGGCGGTGAGCCGGCTCATCGTGAGCTGATCCAGCAGGTACTCCGGGTGGTCGGCCGCGGCGAACCGGTCCAGGGAGCCGGCGAGATCCCATGCCGCGGACTCGATCTGCTCGGTGTCGCACAGCATGTCGGCGCAGAGGTGCTTGACCGCCTGAAACGAGCCGATCGGAGCCCCGAACTGGGTGCGCACCTTGGCGTAGGCGACCGCGGTGTCGAGCGCCCAGCGCGCCACGCCGCTTTGATACGCGGTGCGACCGCACGCCAACGCCCCGACGAGCATCGGCCCGTTCGGGCAGGCGATCAGGTCGTCGGCAACCAGTCCGGTGATGGAGACCCGCGACACCGACGCCGTGCCGTCGATCACCGCCTGCGGCATCACCTCGCGCACACCGGCGCCGGGCGGCACGATCCAGAACGACCCCCGGCGCCCCGGCACCGCGGCGCACACCAGCACCACCAGGTCGTCGTCATATCCCGCGACCGGACCGAGATCGAGCCGCCCGTCGAATTCGGGTACCTCATCCCACGCGGTGAGCCTCGCGGGCACCACCGCCGGCCGCTCGCCGCCGATCACCTCGTCGAGCAGTTCCGGTGCGCGCGGGTCGTCGGACGCCGACAACGCGACCGCTGCGGCCACCGTGGCGACGATCGGCCCGGGCACCAGCCTGCGGCCGCATTCCTGCAGCATCGCCGCCACATCAGCCCAGCTCCCGCCGAGTCCACCGCATCTTTCCGGCAGCGCCGTCGCGAACACCCCGAAGTCTCCGAGCTGGCCGAACAGCTCGCGCCACCGGTCACTCGGCTTCTCCAGATCGGCACGGACGAGTTCGGTGGTGCGGAGGCGATCGGCCCAGGACGAGATCGACGTACACACCGCGATCTGTTCGGGAGAGGTGGCTAGCGTCACTCTGAATCCTCTGCATGTCGAGTTGTGACCAGGAAATAGAACCTGTTCTAATATGCCATGGGTGGGTGTCGGCAACCACCCGCCGAACCGAGGAGATCTCACGTGACGATGGTGCGAACGCATGGCCCGGCAGACAGCTGAGGAGAACGTGTCACCGGAGGGCGCCACGGCGCGCACCCCGGTCGGCTCGGCCGGGGAAAGCGGTTCGGCCGCGCAACGTGATCGCCGTCGACGCATTCTCGACGCGACCTTGGCGCTTGCCTCCAAGGGCGGGTACGACGCGGTGCAGATGCGCACCGTCGCCGACAAGGCCGACGTCGCCGTGGGTACTCTCTACCGCTACTTCCCGTCCAAGGTGCATCTGTTGGTGACCGCGCTGGCGCGCGAACTCGAACGGGTGGAGTCCCGCGTCGACCGCTCGCAACTGCGCGGCGACAACGCGATCGAGCGTCTGCGGCACGTCCTCGACATGATCACCTTTGCGATGCAACGGGATCCGCTGCTGACCGAAGCGATGACCCGCGCGTTCATGTTCGCCGACGCGTCGGCGACCACCGAGGTCGATCAGGTGGCCTCGATCATCGACCGGTTGCTGGCCGGGGCCATCGTCGACGAGGGTGAACCGACCGACGAGGACCTGGCGATCGCGCGTGTGCTCGCGGACGTGTGGATGTCGAATCTCGTGCAGTGGCTGACCCGGCGCGCCTCGGCCACCGACGTCACCAATCGTCTCGAACTGACCGTGCGACTACTACTGAAGAGCCGGGTGGAGGAGTAACGCCCGGCGCTCAGCGGGTGGAGGGTTTCTTCGACACGGGCTGCGGCGCCGGCTTGGGCGCGGGCTGCGGCCGCAGGTCGGCCTCGATCAGCGGCCAGGTGTCGTGCAGATCCTTTTCCCAGTACGCCCAGGAGTGGGTTCCGTTGGGCCGCAACATCACCGTGTTCGGGATGCGTAGCGCACGCAGGCGCTGCGTCATCTGCTGGGTGCAGTTGTTCACCGCGGCCTCGATCAGCCCGCCGAGGGCCACCTGGTTGGCCAGGGTCACCGGGTCGCCGGCGATCAACGGCGAGCTGAGCTGATCGTAGGGCCCGGGCAGTCCGCTTCCACTGGTCATGTAGACCTTGGTGCCCCGCAGTCTGGCCGCATTGATGTAGGGATCGTTGGCACGCCACCCCGGCCCACCGGGCACACCCCACATGTTGACGATGTTGCCGCCGCCACGGTCGCCGACGACCATCCGGATGTATTGCATGCCCAGGGGATCGCTGGTGCGCGCGCATCCGCTGTAGGCCGCCACGGATTTGTACAGACCGGGCGCGGCGATGGCGAGGTTGAGCACCGAGGTGCCTGCCATCGAGATGCCCGCGATCGCATTGGCCTTGGTGGTCTTGAACTCCTTGTCGATCAACGGCGGGAGTTCCTTGGTCAGGAACGTCTGCCACTTGTTGCGGCCGAGTACCGGATCGTCGCGCTGCCAGTCGGTGTAGTACGAGAACGCACCGCCGATCGGGGTCACCACGTTGACGTTCTTGTCGGCGAAGAACTGCGCGTACGAGGTCTTCGCGGCCCAGGTCGCCGAATCCTCGCCGCCGCCGGCGCCGTTGAGCAGATACAGCGTGGGAACCGGTTTGCCGGTGTCCTTGGGATGCAGCACGGTGACGGGAATCGGCTTGTTCATCGACGCCGAGTAGACGATGAGGGTGCTCTGCAGGGGCGAATCGTGCACCACGGTCTGGATGCTGGAGACCGACGGGATGGGGCCGGCCGGCGACGGGTCGGCGGCCGCGACGCCGCTGAGCGTGCCGGCGCCAACCGTCACCGCGGACAGCGCCGCGAATGCTCCCACACGGCGAATCCATCGCTTACTCACATCTGCCCCTTTAGTCACATTCGTAACATCAGTCTCAGATGTTACTCAGGGCGCTCGTGGCTCGACAAACCCGGACGGAGGTCGTTAGGCAGTTGTGACCGCGACGCTCGGGCTATACTCTATTTTCTATAGAGTTTACGGAAGGAGTCCCCGTGCACACCCTGTCCACCGAAGAGAAGGCCATCGTCGAGATCGTCCGCGACTTCGTCGACAAGCAGGTCCGTCCGGTGGTCCGCGACCTCGAGCACGCCAACACCTATCCCGAGGCGCTCATCGAGCAGATGAAGGAGATGGGCGTCTACGGGTTGGCCATCCCCGAGCCCTACGGATTCGCACAGGTGTCGATGCCCTGCTACGCGCAGGTCACCGAGGAACTCGCGCGCGGCTGGATGAGTCTTGCCGGTGCGATGGGCGGGCACACCGTGGTGGCCAAGCTCATCCTGACCTTCGGGACCGACGAGCAAAAGCAGAAGTACCTGCCCCGCATGGCGACCGGAGAACTGCGCGCCACCATGGCGCTCACCGAGCCGGGCGGCGGCTCCGACCTGCAGGCCATGACGACATCTGCCCGCCGCGACGACGACGAGTACGTGATCAACGGGTCCAAGACGTGGATCTCGAACGCCCGCAAATCCGGCCTGGTGGCGCTGTTGTGCAAGACCGATCCGCACGCCCGGCCGGCGCACACGGGCGTGTCGATTCTGTTGGTGGAGAAGGTTCCCGGATTCACCGTCTCCCGCGACCTACCCAAGCTCGGCTACAAGGGCGTGGAGAGTTGTGAACTCAACTTCACCGACGCCCGCGTCCCGGCCGATGCCGTGCTCGGCGGCACCGAGGGCCGCGGCTTCGCACAGATGATGACGGGGCTCGAGGTGGGCCGGATCCAGGTCGCGGCGCGCGCCACCGGCGTCGCCAGGGCCGCCTTCGACGACGCACTGCGCTACGCCCAGGAACGCGAGAGTTTCGGTGTGCCGATCTGGAAACACCAAGCGGTGGGAAACATGCTGGCCACCATGGGCACAAAGCTCGCCGCGGCACGCAGCCTGCTCCTCGACGCCGCCGAACGGGTCGGATCAGGCCGGCGCTCGGACATGGAGGCGGGCATGGCCAAACTCTTCTGCTCGGAGACGGCCATGCGGATCGCTCTCGACGCGGTCCGAATCCACGGCGGCTACGGCTATTCCACCGAATACGACGTGGAGCGCTACTTCCGCGACGCTCCGCTGATGATCGTGGGTGAGGGCACCAACGAGATCCAGCAGAACGTGATCGCCAAACAGCTCGTCGCCCGCGGCGGGCTCGCCATTTGACCCATCAACCCAATAACCTTCTCTCCCGGAGGTGATCTGATGCTCCCGCTCCAGGGCGTGACGGTGCTCTCCCTCGAGCATGCGGTCGCGGCGCCCTTCGCCACCCGGCAGCTCGCCGACCTCGGCGCCCGGGTGATCAAGGTCGAGCGACCCGGCACCGGCGATTTCGCGCGCTACTACGACGAATCGGTCAACGGGCTCGCCAGCTACTTCGTCTGGCTCAACCGGTCCAAGGAGTCGATCGCGCTCGACGTCAAGAGCGAACGTGGACGGGCGATACTCCACGACCTCGCCGACCGGGCGGACGTGATCGTGCAGAGTCTCGGACCGGGTGCCGCCGACCGGCTCGGATTCGGCGCCGACGCCATCCGGGCCCGTAATCCCCGCACGATCACACTCTCGATCACCGGTTGGGGCAGCACCGGCCCCTGGGCCGACCGCAAGGCCTACGACCTGCTGGTCCAATGCGAAACCGGGCTGGTCTCGATCACCGGAACCCCCGACGACGTCGCGAAGGCCGGCGTCTCGGTCGCCGACATCGCAGCCGGGATGTACGGCTTCTCCGGCGTTCTGGCCGCGCTCTATCAACGACAGGTCACCGGCGAGGGCGCGCACATCGAGGTGTCGCTGTTCGAGGCGCTGGCCGAATGGATGGGCCAGCCCGCGCACTTCACCGCCGGTGCCGGCCATCAACCCGGGCGCTTCGGCGCCCAGCACGCCACCATCGCGCCGTACGGTCCGTTCACCGCGGCCGACGGTCACGTCTTCTTGCTTGCCATCCAGAACGAGCCTGAGTGGCATCGTTTGTGCGAGAACGTCTTTGACGACCCGGGCCTGGCGTCCGACCCGTGCTTCGGATCGAACACGTCACGGGTGGCCCATCGTGATCAGATCAACGAGAAGGTGCAGGCCCACGTCGGACGGTACTCGTCCGACGAGTTGTCGGACCGCCTTGGCCGGGCGCGCATCGCATTCGGCGGCGTCAACACCGTCACCGAGTTCCTCGACCATCCGGTGCTCTCCGCCCGGGATCGGTGGCGCAGCGTCGACACCGAGAACGGCCCGATACGCGCGTTGCTCCCGCCGATCGACCTGGGTGCCGACCCGCGCATGGATGCGGTCCCGTCACTCGGCGCCGACACCGTCTCCATCGCACACGAACTCGGCCTCGCCGACGCCGACATCGCCGGCCTGGCGGCCGACGGAGTGCTCGGCATCCCCGACCGCGACACACCTCCTGTGTCCACCCCCAGCCCCCTGTCCGCCACGAACCCGGGAGAACGCCGGTGACCGACACCCGCACTTCGCTGACCGATTACCTCACGTCGTGGTCGCCGGAACCGGTGGTCGAGGCCGACGACCTCGATCCGGCACAGGCGACGCGACTCGCCGTCACCCTGGATCTCGGCGACACCTTCACTGCGGGAGGCGAACTGCCGCTCCCGTGGCAGTGGATCTTCTTTCCCGACTGGCCCGCAACCGCAGCGCTGGGCGTCGACGGGCATCCCGCCGACGGCCACTTCCTGCCGCCGATCCCCGACCGCCGACGCATGTTCGCGGGATCGACCATGTCGGTGTCGCAACCGCTTCGACTCGGCGAACCCACGCAGAAGCGGTCGAGCCTGCTGGACGTCGTCGAAAAGCACGGCCGTACCGGCGACATGCTGTTCGTCACCGTGCGCAGCGAATACTCCCAGGGCGGTGCCGTCCGGCTCATCGAGGACCAGAACCTGGTGTACCGCAGCGATTCCGGATCGTCTCGGCCGTTCACCCGGGAGATCGAGGAGCTCGGCGCCACCGACCGGCCCTGGACCGCCGAGCCGATCCCCACCGCCGCGCTGTTGTTCCGGTATTCCGCGCTCACCTCCAACGCGCACCGCATCCACTACGACCGGCCCTATGTGACCGGGGTCGAGGGATACCCCGACCTGGTGGTGCACGGACCACTGCTGGCGACGTACCTGGCGGAGCTCGCTCGCGCACACAATCACGGTGTGTCGTTGCGTCACTTCGACTTCCGGCTGCGCAAGCCACTGTTCCTCGGTGACCGGTTCCGGGTGGTGGGACATCCCGAGGGCGACGGGGCCGACCTGCGGGTTGTCAGCGGCGCCGACACCGTCCACGTCACCGCGCACGGGACCTTCTGATGGCCGCCGACGAACCTGGTCCCGACGATCTCGACACCGCCCGGACGTTTCTGTTCGTGCCGGGCAACCGTCCGGAGCGCTTCGCCAAGGCGGAGGCCGCCGGAGCCGACGTCGTGGTGATCGACCTCGAGGACGCGGTGGCCCCAACGGACAAGGTGTCCACGCGCGACCACGTCGCCGGGTGGCTCGCGGCCGGTCACAGCGCGGTGATCCGGGTCAACGCGGCGACCACCGAATGGCATCGCGACGACGTGGCGCTCGCCGCGCGGTTCGGAGCGGCGACCCTCGTGGCGAAGGCGGAGTCGGCCGAGTCGCTCGCCGACATCGCCGCGGCGACCGCCGCGCCGGTGATCCCGCTGGTGGAGACCGCGGTGGGACTCACCCGCTGCGCCGACCTCGCGCAGGTGAGCGGCGTGGCGCGGATAGCTTTCGGCGCCATCGATTTCGCCGCGGAACTCAGGGTCGATCCCGACGACCGCGAGGCGTTGCTGTTCGCCCGGTCGTCGCTGGTGGTGGCATCGGCGGCAGCCCGGATCGGTAGTCCCGTCGACGGGGTCACCACCGCGTTGCGCGATCCCGGTCGGCTGACCGACGACGTGCGCTATGCCGCCCGGATCGGGTTGCAGGGCAAGCTGTGTATCCATCCGGCGCAGGTCGAGGTGGTGCACGAGTGCCTGGCTCCGTCATCGGAGGAGGTGGCGTGGGCCGAGCGGATCGTGGATGCCGTGGCGCGGTCCGACGGCTCCGCTATCGCGGTCGACGGTCAGATGGTCGATCCGCCCGTCGTCGCCCGTGCCGAGCGCATTCTCGCGGCGGCCCAGCGTTGACCGAATACCACCAGATCACCCGCACCGCCGACGGCACGCGTCTCGCCGTACAGGTGCGCGGCACCGGGCCGGCGTTGTTGCTGCTGCCCGGGCAGGCCAACACCCATCGCTGGTGGGACCGCACCCGCGGTGATTTCACCCGCGATCACACCACCATCACCTTCGACTACCGCGGCACCGGCGACAGCGATTCACCCGACGGCCGATACAGCACACCACAGTTCGCGCAGGACGCGATCGCGGTACTCGACTCCCTTTCCATCGGCCGGTTCGATGTGTACGGCACGTCGATGGGCGGTCGGACCGCGCAGTGGATCGCGATCACCGCGCAACCGAGGTTGCGTCGACTCGTGCTGGGCTGCACCACATCCGGCGGTCATCACGCGGTGGAACGCGCACCGGAGATCCGTCGTGCGCTCGCCGGTCCGGATGCCGCGGCGGTGATGACCGACCTGATGTACACACCGCGGTGGCAGGCCGAACACCCCGGTCCCTACCAGGTTCTCGGCGATCCGACGATGAGCGACCGGGCGCGGCGTGCCCACCTGCGCACCAGCAACACCCATGACGCGTGGGGCAGACTGCCCGAGATCGCCGCGCCGACACTGATCCTGCACGGCACCGACGACCTGTTCGCGCCGGCCGTCAACGCCGATATCCTCGCCGAACGCATCCCCGACGCGCGGGTGCACCTGTTCGACGGCGCCCGCCATGGCTACTTCGACGAATGCCGGGACACCGCCGGCCCGATGGCGCTGGAGTTCCTCGCCGGTTGATCGATCAGCTCTTCCGGTGGGCTGCAAGCAGATGTCCGGCGTTGCGGATGTGCGCCGACATCGCGGCGCGGGCGGCGTCGGGGTCGCGATCACGCAGGCTGTCGATGATCGCGCGGTGGTCGGCGGCCGATGCCTGCGGCCAGCCCTCGACCGACGCGAAGAACCGTCGCGGCGCATAGTTGAGCGACCCCTTGATCATCCAGGACAGCTTGGGCGAGTCGGCGGCGCGATAGACGATCCGGTGAAACTGATGGTTGAGGAGCTCCACCTGATCGAAATCGTTTGCGCGAGCACACTTCTCGAGATCGGACTGGATGCGTTCGAGTTCGTCGAGATCGTCGCCGGTGATCCGGGTGGCCGCCCGCGCCGCGAGTTCGCCGGCCAGCAGGGCCTGTCCGGTGAACACGTCCTCGACGTCGGTGCTGCTCAGCGGCGCCACCACGAAGCCGCGGCGCGGCTCCACCCGCAGCAGCCCCTCGCTCTGTAGCGAGAGCAGTCCTTCACGCATCGGGGTGGCCGAGATGTCGAGTTCGGCGGCCATGCTCTCGGGCCGGATGAACTCCCCCGGCGCGAGCCCGCCGGAGACGATGAGTTCGCGGACATGCTCGGCCGCCTCGTCGGACAGTCGCGGCCGACGCCGGCGGCGCGGTCGGGCCTCCTCGCTCATGGCACGAAATATAGTCTATTGAGCGGTTGGGTCCACAAAAGTTGGCGACGCCACGGCCGCACGTGCGGCCGCAGCAAGTGATTCGTGAATCCAGGCGGGTTCGACAACGCGGAACGCGATGTCGAACCGTGCCGCCCAGAGCGTTCGTTCCGCGCGGCGACGGTCACCGAAGTGCAAGACGACTCGAGCGGCGTGCTCGCCGCCGGCGGCGACGCCGGTCACGGCGATTCCCAGATCGGTGAAGCGTGCCACATCACCTGGTGCGCAGTCGATCACCACATCCAGCGACTCGAATCCGGCCCGGAACTCGGCACGTCGACGTTGCCAGATCTCGTCGAGGTCGACATCGTCGGCTCGCTCGGCGGGGACGTCGAGAACGGTGACGTCGCTGATCCGTGACACCCGGTACATGCGCTCTGCCCCAGCAACATTCGCCACGAGGTACCAGGTGTCGCCGGCGACGATCAGACCCACCGGGTCGACGATGCGCTCGACGGCCGATGCCGAACCCGGGCGTCGATAGTCGAGCCGCACCCGCCGGCCGTCGAACACCGCCTGCTGCAGAGGACCAAGCGCGTCGAGTGGCGCCGGTGCGCGGACGAATCCCTCGGGGCGCACCAGCACGCGCTGCGCCGCGCGCATCGCATCGGGGCGGTAGGCCTCGGGCAGGGCGGCCGCGATCTTGCGCATCGCACTCGAGAGCGCCGACGACTCGAGGCGCCCGCCCGCGGCGAGGAGCGCGGCCGCCTCATCCGGGGTGAGTCCGGTGAGGTCGGTTCGGTAGCCGGGGACCAGCGCGACGCCGCCGTGGCGGCCACGCTCGGTGTACACGGGCACCCCCGACAGCGACAGTGCGTCGATGTCGCGCAACACCGTCCGCTCGGAGACGTCGAGTTCGGCGGCGATTCGCGCCACCGTCATCCGCCCATGCGTCTTCAGCAGCATGATCAGGTTCAGGAGGCGTTCGGCCCGCATGTCGGAAATTCTCCACGAATACATGACAGAAGGTGTCATGTATCAGCGATTCACTGGGTTCTGCACGCGCTCCGACCCGTCCGAAAGGCTCACCATGACTCAGCCCGCCGATCCCCGACCGTTCTACAAGACGGCCACCTCCTGGATGGCCGACCTGCTCGCCAGCGTCGATGATGATCAGCTCGGCAACCCCACGCCCTGCACCGATTTCGACGTTCAGACCCTGTCGGCACACATCGTCGGTACCGCGCGCCGGGCCGTGGCACTCGGCGCGGGTATCGACGTCACCAGCGTGCCGTCGATCGCCGACCGCCACGATGCCGTGTCGTATGCGAAGGCAGTGGCCGAGGCCATCGCCCTGTGGAGCGACGACGCGAAGCTGTCGGCCATGGTCACCGTGCCCTGGGGTCAGGTGCCCGGCGCGGGCGCGCTGTGGGGCTACGTCAACGAGACCCTCGTGCACGCCTGGGATCTCGCCGAGGCCACCGGACAACCCGCCGAAGGTGATCCGGAGGCGGCAGGCGTCACACTCGCGGTGGCCCAACGGTTCATTCCGGCGGAGATCCGCAATGATCCCGGTGTGCCGTTCGCGCCCGTCGTCGAGCCTCGACCCGACGCGGGACCCACCGAGCGTCTGGCGAACTGGTCCGGACGCTCGGCGGCCTGGCGGTAGCCGCCTCCAGCATCGGAGTGGACCCACAGACTCGGGGCCTACGCTGGGTCTGATGACCGACGACCGCATGCGCACCGAGCCCTCGCGCGGTGTGGTCGCGGATGCGCCGTCGGCGTCGGGCGCGTTCGCGTCGCTGTCGGTATACAACTACCGCCTCTATTTCACCGGCCAGGCCGTATCGCTCATCGGCACCTGGATGCAGGCCACCGCGCAGGCGTGGCTGGTGCTGACACTGAGCGGCTCGACGTCGACCCTCGGCGTGATCGTCGCCCTACAGGCGGTGCCGATCCTCGTGATCGGGCCCTACGCGGGGGTGGTGGCCGACCGGGTAAATCGTCGGACGCTCATGATCGCCTTGCAGTCGGTGATGGGGGTGCTGGCGGCTGTGCTGGCCGTGCTCACCTTCGGCGGGTGGGTACGGGTGTGGCAGATTGCCGTACTCGCGCTGCTTCTCGGCCTCAACAACGCCTTCGAGAATCCGGCGCGTCAGGCCTTCATCCACCAGATCGTCGGCACCGACCTGATCCGCAATGCGGTCACCCTGAACTCGGTGATGGTCAACGCGGCCCGGTCCGTCGGGCCCGCGGTGGCCGGTGTGCTGCTCGCGGCAGCGGGCGCCGGGTGGTGTTTTGCGATCAACGCGGCCAGCTTCGTCGCGGTGGTGGCCTCTCTGGCGATGATGCGGACCGCCGAGATCACCGAGGAGCAGCCCGTCGCGCGGGCCAAGGGCCAACTGCGCGAGGGATTGCGTTACGTCGCCGACAAACCGGTCCTCTGGGTGCCGCTACTGATGATGGGTCTCGTCGGCACCCTCGCCTACGAGTTCCAGGTGTCGCTGCCCGCGGCGGCCAGGGACGTCTTCGACGGTGGCCCGCAAGCGTTCGGTTTCATGACCTCGTCGATGGGGGTCGGGGCGGTGGTGGGCGGTTTGATCGTCGCGGCGCGCGGCACCACCGGTCTGCGAACCCTCGTCATCGCCTCCACCGGATTCGGCGTCACCATCGCACTGACCGCGGCCGCGCCGACATTGTGGATGGCGATCGCCGCCCTGTTCTTCGTCGGCTGGCTGAGCGTGTCCTTCATGTCCACGGGCAATGCCACACTCCAGCTGAACTCCGAACCGCGGATGCGCGGTCGGGTGATGTCGCTGTGGTCGGTGGCGTTCATGGGTTCCACCCCGATCGGCGGGCCACTGATCGGGTGGATCATCGAGGTCGCCGGTGCCCGGGCCGGGCTGGCAGTGGGCGCCGCGTCTTGTTTCATCGCTGCCGGGCTCGGCGCGACCGTGTGGTGGAGACGATCGCGCACGGCGACCTGAGGCGTCCGCGGCACAAAACACGGTGTAGCGTGCCTGACGTCCGGCTTGTGAATTCCGCGGAAACGGAGGGTGAGCGATCGTTAGCACGACCACGGATCGCGCCCCGGAACCCGAGGAACCCCGCGAAACGGATAAACACGACATTCGTGCGGAGAGTCCGCAACCGATGACCGCCACCCGGCGCGACAAGCACCTGTACCAGATCGATCTCGTACGGCTGGTCACCTTCGGCGGCGTGATCCTCGATCACGTCATGATCATCACGACCGCCGCCACCAGCGTCGCCGCCGGTGCGGTGGAGGTGTTCCTCCGATACACCCGCTACGGCTTCTTCGCCCTGACCGGCTTCGTCCTCACCTACCAGTACCGCAATCGTTCGCTCGATCCGATCCCGTTCTGGCGGCGGCGTTTCAAACTCATCGGGCTGCCGTTCGTCACATGGACGCTGTTCTACTGGACCTACGGGCGGTACCGCATCGACGGACTCGCGACACTCAAAGGCGTTGTGGCCGACCAACAGTCGATGATCACCGCAGCCAAGAGTATCGCCTACGATCTGGTGACCGGCAACGCGATGTATCACCTGTACTTCTTGTCGGTGAGCATGCAGATCTACGCCGTGTTCCCGCTGATCCTGGTGATCCTCAAGCGTACGTGGGGTTTTCATCGCTACCAGTTGGCGGTGAGTTTCGCGATCCAGGTGGCGCTGATGTACTTCATGGTGCGCCCGGTGCCCAGAATCTTCGCCGACGGTCCCGCACATGTGCTGTGGACCCACCTGGTGATCACGATCTTCCCGTATCAGTTCTTCATTCTCGCGGGCTGTGTGGCCGCCATGCATTACGAGGCGTTTCAGGCGTTCGTGATCCGGTGGCGGTGGCAGCTGCTGACCCTGTGCGCGGCGACCGTGGTGGGCACACTGATCTACTACCTCTACCTGACCTCGAACGGCACCTCGGTGGGACGGGCCACCAACGTGTTCCTGCCGCACAACGTGTTCGCATTCATGGCCATCATCGTGATCCTCTACTGCCTCGGCACCATCTGGCAGCAGCGCCGCACGCCGGGCTCGATACCCGACGCCGTGTTGCGCACCGCGTCGGACCGGTCGTTCGGGATCTATCTGGCCCATCCCCTGGCGCTGAGCGCTCTCTACCCCGCCATCAACATCACGTCGTGGCCGGGTTTTCCGCGGGTGCTGCTGGCCTACACCGCGACGGTCGCCCTCACCGTGTTCGTGGTGGAGGTGCTTCGCCGCAGCCCGATCAGTCTGATCACCACCGGTCGCAGCCGCATCGACTGGCGCTCGCAGAATGCGCTGCGCTCGCTGCTCGTCGCGGTCGCGTCGATCGCGGTGGGCGCGCTGCTGCGCGGCGTCTTCGGCCTGTGGGTGGGGAATCTGCTCGCCGTCACCGGAGCGCTGCTGGCGGTCTCGGCGCTGATCGTCGCGTGGCATCAGTACCGGCACCGCGACCACGAATACGTCGAGCAAGCCGTCTGAGATTCCCGTCGAGCGTGCCCGGATCCGCGTCGAGCGTGCCCGGATTCGCGTCTAGCTTGCCCGGATTCGGGGTCGAGCGTGCCCGGATCCGCGTCGAGCGTGCCCACCGGGTGACCTCGTCGTCTGTGTAGATCACTCGAGAGCGGTGTCGCCGACGACGCGAGCACGATGTATGTGAAAATGTCTGTCGTGTCCCGTCGCCATCTGCACCGCGGTCTCATTGCGGTCGCTGCTCTCGTCGCGGCCGCGGCCGTCGTGCTGCCCGGCAGTGGGGGCGGAACGCCCGGACCGACGATGAAGCCGGCCGTCCGGGCTGCCGCGGAGACGCCGGCGAAGTATGTCGCCCTGGGTAGCTCCTATGCCTCGGGTCCCGACGCGTCCCCGGGCCCGGAGGGCGGATGCCTGCGTACCGCCGACAACTATCCGCACCAGGTCGCGCGCGCACGCCACATGCAGCTGGTGGACGCCACATGTTCTGGTGCGACGACTGCGAACATCGTCTCGGTCCCACAGAAGTTCATGCCGAGCCCGCAGATCGACGCCGTGACGCGCGATACCGCGCTGGTCACCATCACCACCGGCGGCAACGACATCGGCTACATCGCACGACTGATCACGATGAGCTGCCAGACCGTCCTTGACGGCATCATTCCGGGGACAGCACCACGCGGATGTGCCTTCGGCCGGGAGCCGGCGCCAGAACCCGGCCCGGCTCGCTACGCCGCCGTGCAACGCGAGATCGTCGACACCATTCACGTGGTGCGGCAGCGCGCGCCGCGAGCCGAGGTGGTCCTCGTCGACTATCCGCCCGCTGTAGTGGCCGGGGGTTTGCCCTGCGCACTGCTGCCGCTGAACCCCGATCAGATCGCGGAAACCGTACGGATCTTCGACGCACTCGCCGCGGCGACGGCTCGCGCGGCGCAGGAGACCGGAGCGACCCTGGTGAAGGCGTCACGTGCGGGAGCCGCGCACACCGTCTGTTCGGCGCAACCATGGCTGCGTGGGTTTGCCCCGCCGATCCCGTATCACCCCGACGAAGCCGGCAAGACCGGCGTCGCCGACCTGGTGGTCGACGCCCTCGGCGGACCGCGGAGCTGAGCACCCAGCCCGCCGGTTGAGCATCGCCGCTGGTTGAGCATCGCCGCTGGTTGAGCTTCCCCGCTGGTTGAGCTTCCCCGCCGGTTGAGCTTCCCCGCCGGTTGAGCTTCCCCGCTGGTTGAGCATCCCGCCCGCTGGTTGAGCTTGTCGAAACCACCGCCCGCGGGCACGCTCAACCCCGAAGCGGGCACGCTCAACGCGGAAGTGGGCACGCTCGACCCAGATGTGGGCACGCTCAACGCGGAAATGGGCACGCTCAACGCGGAAGCGGGCACGCTCAACGCGGAAATGGGCACGCTCAACGCGGAAATGGGCACGCTCAACGCGCACACGACGGCGGCGGCACCCCGATGGGTGCCGCCGCCGTCGTCGATCGCTCGCGCGCTGAATCGACCGGGCTAGCTCACGTCGCCCTGGGTGTCGCCGGCCTTGGTCAGCTCGGCCGGAGCGTCGGGCAGCTCGCGGGGCTTCTCGGAGCCGGTGAAGGTGAACTTGGCACCGTCCCCGTCGCCCTCGCCGTCCCAGTTCTCCACGTCCACCAACACGATCTGACCCGGGGTCAGCTCGTTGAAGAGGATCTTCTCCGAGAGCTGATCCTCGATCTCACGCTGGATGGTGCGACGCAGCGGCCGAGCACCGAGCACCGGGTCGAAACCGCGCTTGGCCAGCAGCGACTTGGCCCTGTCGGTGAGCTCGAGCGCCATGTCCTTGTTCTTCAACTGCGTCTCGACCCGGTTGATCATGAGGTCGACCATCTGGATGATCTCCTCCTGAGTCAGCTGGTGGAAGACGATCACGTCGTCGATACGGTTGAGGAACTCCGGACGGAAGTGCTTCTTGAGCTCGTCGTTGACCTTGAGCTTCATCCGCTCGTAATTCGACGTCGAATCGTCGCCCTTGGTGAAGCCCAGACCCACGGCCTTGGAGATGTCGGAGGTACCGAGGTTCGAGGTGAAGATCAGCACGGTGTTCTTGAAGTCGACCGTGCGGCCCTGACCGTCGGTGAGGCGGCCGTCCTCGAGCACCTGCAACAGCGTGTTGTAGATCTCCGAGTGGGCCTTCTCGATCTCGTCGAACAGCACCACCGAGAACGGCTTGCGGCGCACCTTCTCGGTGAGCTGGCCACCCTCTTCGTACCCGACGTAGCCGGGAGGCGCACCGAACAGACGCGACGCGGTGAACCGGTCGTGGAATTCACCCATGTCGATCTGGATGAGCGCATCGTCCTCACCGAAGAGGAAGTTGGCCAGCGCCTTGGACAGCTCGGTCTTTCCGACACCCGACGGGCCGGCGAAGATGAACGAGCCGGACGGACGCTTGGGGTCCTTCAGACCCGCACGCGTACGGCGAATGGCCTTCGACACGGCCTTGACCGCATCCTCCTGGCCGATGATCCGCTTGTGCAGCTCCTCCTCCATGCGGAGCAGACGGGTGGTCTCCTCCTCGGTGAGCTTGAACACGGGGATACCGGTCCAGTTGCCCAGCACCTCGGCGATCTGTTCGTCGTCGACCTCGGCCACGACGTCCATGTCGCCGTTGCGCCACTGCTTCTCGCGCTCGGCACGCTCGTTGACGAGTTGCTTCTCCTTGTCGCGCAGGCTCGCGGCCTTCTCGAAGTCCTGTGCGTCGATCGCGCTTTCCTTCTCCTTGCGGGCCTCGGCGATCCGCTCGTCGAATTCGCGCAGGTCTGGCGGTGCGGTCATCCGGCGGATGCGCATGCGCGCGCCCGCCTCATCGATGAGGTCGATCGCCTTGTCCGGCAGGAAGCGGTCGTTGATGTACCGGTCGGCCAGGGTGGCGGCGGCGACCAGCGCGCCGTCGGTGATCGACACCCGATGGTGGGTTTCGTAGCGGTCGCGCAGGCCCTTGAGGATCTCGATGGTGTGCTCCACCGACGGCTCGCCCACCTGGACGGGCTGGAAACGACGCTCGAGGGCGGCGTCCTTCTCGATGTACTTGCGGTACTCGTCGAGCGTGGTGGCACCGATGGTCTGCAGCTCACCGCGGGCCAGCTTCGGCTTCAGGATGCTGGCGGCGTCGATCGCACCCTCGGCGGCACCCGCGCCGACGAGCGTGTGCAGCTCGTCGATGAACAGGATGATGTCGCCGCGGGTGTTGATCTCCTTGAGGACCTTCTTGAGCCGCTCCTCGAAGTCACCGCGGTAGCGGCTGCCGGCGACCAGCGAACCGAGGTCAAGGGTGTAGAGCTGCTTGTCCTTGAGGGTCTCGGGCACCGCACCGTTCACGATGGCCTGCGCGAGACCCTCCACGACGGCGGTCTTGCCGACGCCGGGCTCGCCGATCAGCACCGGGTTGTTCTTGGTGCGGCGCGAGAGCACCTGCATGACCCGCTCGATCTCTTTCTCGCGTCCGATGACCGGATCGAGTTTGCCCTCGGCCGCGGCAGCGGTCAGATTTCTGCCGAACTGGTCGAGCACGAGCGAGGTCGACGGGGTGCCCGACTCACTGGTCCGGCCGCCGGTGCCCGCCTCCTGCGGCTCCTTGCCCTGGTAGCCGGACAGGAGCTGGATGACCTGCTGGCGGACCCGGTTGAGGTCGGCGCCCAGCTTGACCAGCACCTGAGCGGCCACACCCTCACCCTCACGGATGAGGCCGAGCAGGATGTGCTCGGTGCCGATGTAGTTGTGTCCGAGCTGCAGCGCCTCACGCAGCGACAGCTCGAGGACCTTCTTGGCGCGCGGAGTGAAGGGGATGTGCCCCGACGGTGCCTGCTGCCCCTGGCCGATGATCTCCTCGACCTGGCTGCGGACACCTTCCAGGGAGATACCCAGCGACTCGAGCGCCTTGGCGGCCACGCCCTCGCCCTCGTGGATCAGACCCAGCAGGATGTGCTCGGTCCCGATGTAGTTGTGGTTGAGCATCCGCGCCTCTTCCTGGGCGAGGACCACAACCCGGCGTGCGCGGTCGGTGAACCGTTCGAACATTGTTCTCCCTCACATTGCTAGCGCCCCGGCCGTCGTTGAGAAAACCGTCAGGTGGCGACAACTGCGGTGGTGTCGGATAGACGACGACCAGCGTGTGCTCCACTCTAGTGGTCGCGTGGTGTGCACCTGCAGTTAACGCCCGGTCGGTTCTGATCGGATTTCCGTCTCACCGGGGTCTGCGGGGTACAACCGCCCAGCACAGGGCCATGTTCCGCGTCGGGGGGCACTGCGCTACGCCGAGAGCGAAACGACAGACCTTCAGCGCTGTTGGAGTGCGATCACGTTGCCGGAGGGGTCGGCGAACCAGGCGATGTCGGGACCGCGGCCGTGTCCGTGGGCGATCGCGCGTTCGTCCTGGTCGAATCCGTCGTAGCGGAGAAAGTCGACCTCACGCGCGGCGAGCTCGTCGACCCGTGCCACCAGGTCCGGAACCGGGATGTTGAGCACCGTGAACGACGCGGGCTGGTGATCGGGCTTCGGATAGGCGAGCACGGTGGTGCCCCGGTTGATCCGGATTCCCAGGAGGTACGCGCCCGCTCCCTCGGCGTCTGCGCCCATCGGGAAACGCAGCACCCGCATGCCCAGGACGTCGCGATAGAACGTCTCGGTGGCCTCGAGGTCACGTACGGCAAAGCCCGAGAACGCCGACGTCGGCGCGCTCATCTGCGCCTCGTGCGCGTCGCTCAGGCGCAGGATCTGCACCCAATTGCCGTCGGGATCGGCGACGGTACCGAAGTGGTTGCCGTCGCGATCCTCGAGTGTGCTGACCCACTCCGCGCCGAGCGCGTCGAGCCGGGCCGCGGTGGCGACGGGATCATCGACCTCGACATTCAGGATCGCGCGGGCTCCCTGCGGATTCGCGCCCGAGACGTCGGCACGTGTGTCCAGCATCAGAGCGAAGCCGTCGAGGTCGACGATGGTGTAGCCCTCACCGTCGGGTGCGCCTGGCACGGTCATGAGTTCGGCCTCGAACGCCCGCGCGTACCAGTGGGCGAGGCGCTTCGGATCGTCCGAGGACAGGAGCATGGAGGAAATCGTTGCGGTAGCCATGCGGATACAGACTTGCAGGCTCCCCGAATCTCATCGAGCCGTCGCGCGAGCTCTCCGCGTGGCCAGCGCACAACGCAGCAGGTAGGCGGGGCTCGGCGGAATCCAGCCCAGTTGGCCGGCCATGCCCTGATCGTCGCGATTGGCCCAGTGCTCCACGCACAGGCCGTCTCTGATGCGGAACCAGTGCGTCTGGGTGACGGTGAACGTCCGGCCGGTCGGCGCGAAGGCCCGTTCGACGTTGCCGGCGTCGTCGTACACCACGAAGGGACCCCGATGTGTGCCCGACATGGTCGCGTGCACCACCACCAGGTCGTCATGGGCCACCACCTCATGGGCCTCGTGCGTGACGTCGGGAAACGCTGCGCGCAGCCAGAGGGCGGTGGCCCAGAACGCTTCCGGACCGCGACCGCGACACTCCGGCGGCTCCTGGTGGGCCTCCCGATTGGTCGCGTCGGGATGGATGTGCGCGTCGAACGATTCGCGGGTGCCCGCACCGATGTCGACGAGAGAGCGCAGCGCGACGTCGGTCGCTTCGGAGGTGTTCATGGTCGCATCCTCGGGTCGGGCGGGCATTTGGATACAGACAGACTGTATTAGAAATAGAGTATTCATTACAGAATGCCTGGAGTCAATGAGCGCGGTGCCCGCACGCGCGGCTACGACAACTCCGCCCGACGCGAGAACGCCCGGGCCACCCGGCGTCGCATCGTGTCCGCTGCGACCTCGGTTGTCGAACGAGACGGGTACACAGCCACCGTCGCCGACATCGCCCGCGCCGCCGACGTCTCCCCCGAGACCATCTACAAGAACTTCGGCGGGAAGGCCGGTCTGATCAAAGAGGCCTTCGATCAGGCGATCGCCGGCGACGACGTCCCCGTACCGATGGCCGATCGTCCCGAGTCGGGCGCCATCGACGAGGAGCCCGACCTGGACGAGAAGATCCGCATGTACGCCCGGCTGGCGACCGGTCGTGCCGCCCGCTCGTCGCGGCTGATGCTCGCCATCCGCGACGGCGTTGCCCGCGACCCCGCCCTCGCCGATCTGTACGACGACCTGTTACGTCAGCGCCTCGCGGGGATGACCGCCCTGGCGACCACACTGCTGTCGACGGGTCCGGCGCATGCCGCGGTCACCGTCGAACGCCTGCGGGATGCCTTGTGGGCGCTCATCTCCCCGGAGATCTACGACATGCTCGTCGGTCAACGCGGCTGGTCGGACGACGACTATCGCGAGTGGCTCATTCGCGCCATCCACGCCGAGGTCGTATGACACGCGAATGACCAGCGCCCCGAACCGCTAACAGGGCTCGGGCCGACCTCCGATCACACCAGCAGCGGGCCCGCCACGCGGTCTGCGGCCGGCGTCCACCGGCTCCCCGATCGGAAGGCACGACCATGCACCCTCCCACCACCCGGTTCTCCTCCGGTATCCCCACCCGCACCCGCCGTGTCCGTTCGCTCGGCATCCGGCGCCTGTGCGTGCTCATGCTCACCCTCGTCGGCCTCGTCGCGGGCAGCCTCGGCGCGACGACGCTGGGGAGCGGAACCGCCTCGGCCGCTCCGTACGGCAGCGGCCATGGCCTGTGTTTCGACGTGAACTCGCCGCTCGCCCGAACCTCGCTCACCAAGATCGGCCGCGATTCCAACGGCGGCACCTGGTCGCCGTATCGGGCCAGCACCAATCCCGTGTCCGGTGGCTGCTTTCTGGACTGGATGCTGGTCAACGGGAACGGGATCGGCGACGGCACCTACGAATCGCGGGTGCTGCTGTTCCAACACGGCCGATTCCTGGGCACGGTCGACCCCAAGCCGTACCCGTTCACCTTCATCGCACGCTCGACGAAGTACTCGGTCACCGTCCGCTACCGCTGGCTGCTCGACCGTGATCCGCTGTGTTGCGCGAGCGGCGGGCCCACCGAGGTGACCGCGTTCGGGTTCGCCGGACGGATCTTCCGGATCGGCACGTTCCCCCCGCACAGCTGAGCGTTTCGGCACCCACGAGAGAACGGGTTCGGAAAGTGCGGGCGGGAATCCGGCGCCGAAGCGTCGGATTCCCGCCCACCGCGACGATGATGAGTATGTGAGCGTCCACTCCCACGGCCCCGAGGCCCTTCTCGAGGTCTACGACGAGGCACTGCCTGCCGTCTACGGCTACGTGTTCCGGCGGTGCACGGATCGCCGCGTGGCCGAGGACGTCACCTCGGAGACATTCCTCGCGGCGATGGACACCCTGCGCCGCAACGCCGACACCGCCCCCACGACGCCGTGGCTCATCGGCGTCGCGCGCCACAAGCTCGCCGACCACTGGCGCCGCGCCCAGCGCACCCCCGAACCCGTGGGCGACCCGCCCGAATCCGCACTCGACGACTGGGATGCACACCTCGACCGTATGGTCGCTCACGCCACACTTGCCCGGCTCTCACCGGTCAACCGCGCGGCCCTGACGCTGCGCTACGTCGACGATCTACCGGTGGCCGAGTGCGCGGCCATTCTCCAACGGACCGTCGGCGCCACCGAGGCGTTGCTCACCCGGGCCAAGCACGCATTCCGCGAAGCCTATCCGAGTGAATCGCCGATCATCCGGGAAGGAGAACGCGGATGAGCCACGACAGCACCGAATTCGGTTCGGCACCAGACCCTTTCGTCGCCCTGAGCGCCTCCGTGGCACCCGGCTGGGACACCCCGGTCGCGCCCGACCCCGACTTCGCCGCCCGGCTGCGTGACCGGCTGACACGCGGCGCCACCCTACCCGAGGGAGTCATCATGTCCACCACCACCATCGTCGAGACCGACACGGCTGTCACCACTTTCGACGAGCCCGACGCACCGCTGGTCGAACGTCCCGGCGCCCTGCCCTACCTCACCGTCGGCGACGCCCGCGCGGCGATCGACTGGTACGTGAGCAATCTCGGTGCCCGACTGCGCGGCGAGCCGATCATGATGGACGACAACCGGATCGGTCATGCCGAACTCGAGATCGGCGGCGGGGTGATCTATCTCGCCACGGAATTCCCCGATATGGGTTTGCGTGCACCAGAACCCGGGCACGTCTCGGTGAGCCTGATGCTGCCGGTGGACGACACCGATGCTGCGCTGCGCCGGGCCGAACGGGCGGGGGCGGCGGTCACCCGCGAACCCTACGAGGCGCACGGCACCAGGACGGCGACGATCATCGATCCGTTCGGTCACCGCTGGATGCTCACCGGACCGGTCGTCACCGCCGCGGGTGGTGAGCCGACAGCCGACCCGATCCGCCGCGGCGACATCGTCTACATGTCGCTGCAGACCCCGGATGCGGTGCGGGCCGCCCGTTTCTACGGGTCGGTACTCGGCTGGGGGTACGACGCCGCGAGCAGGCAGGTGACCAATCTCGGTCACCGACTGGGCATTTCGGATGCCCCCGGCTACGGGACGAACACCCTGTACTGCGTGTACGCCGTCGATGATCTCGACGCGGCACGCGCGGCGATCATCGCCGCGGGCGGCCGGGCGGGCGAGGTCTCCGACGTGTCGAGCGACGGCACACAGGTAATCGATGCCGTCGACGACCAGGGGGTCGCCTTCTCGGTCCACGTGCCCGCACCGGGCACGGCACGCCCCGATCAGCACCCGCGTGGTGTCGGCGAGATGTCGTACCTCACCATCCATACGCCCGACAGCGCGCGGTTCCGGGACTTCCACCACGCCGCGCTCGGCTGGACGTTCCACGCCGGACGCATCGACGACGGCTGGGAGGTCGACGACGTGCGGCCGCAGGTGGGAGTCGCCGGCGGTGCCGACGAGTCCGTGTCGATCCCGATGTGGAACGTCGCCGACATCGATGCCGCCGTGCTCCGGGTCCGCGAGGCGGGCGGGCAGATCATCGACGAGCCCGCGCGGCAGGCCTACGGCCGGGTGGCGTTGTGCGCCGACGATCAGGGGGCGCGGTTCTATCTCGGTCAGCTCTTCTGACCACAGACCGGAGATCGGTGTCAGCGAGGAGATCTACTGGCACCACGTGCCGCGTCGTACGCCGTGCGCGCGTCACTCACCTCCGGCAATCGCGATTCGACGAGTTCGATCACGTCGATCAAGCGTGCCGCCACCTCGCGTCCCAACTCGGTCAGCGAGTACTCGACCTTGGGCGGAATGGACTGCAGCACAGTGCGATTGACCATGCCATCGCGTTCCAGCGTCTGTAGTGTGACCGACAACATCCGCTCACTGACACCCTGCACACGCCGTCGCAACGCACTGAACCGCAGATCACCGTCGTAGAGCGCACCCAACGCCAGCAACCCCCACCGACTGGTGACGTCGCCCAGCACCTCGCGTGACCCGCAGTCGCGCGCGAACACGTCGGCCTCGAGCGTCCGGTCCAGATCGAGACCGACGTCGACACCGGGGGCGGGCAGGTCAGCGGTCATGAGACAACCATACCCCACCAACCATTATGTGCTTACCCTCACTGTTGCACTGCATGAATAGTAAGTGCATGATCGAGAGGAATCGCTGACATCACCCAGAAAGGTATGGACCACCATGACGACGTATGCACTGACAGGCGCGACCGGACATCTCGGCGGCGCCACCGTCGACGCACTGATCGAGAAGGGCATCGCACCGACCGACATCGTCGCCATCGTGCGCGACGCCGACAAGGCGAGCGCGCTGGCCGCAGCGGGCGTCGCCGTCCGCGTGGCCGACTACGAGAATCCCGCCGCGCTGCGTTCGGCGTTGGCGGGCGTCGACCGCCTCCTGTTGGTGTCGAGCAGCGCGGTGGGCGCGCGAGTGAGCCAGCACACCAACGTGATCGAGGCCGCCAAGGCCGCCGGCGTCGGTGTGATCGCCTACACCTCGATCCTGCGCGCCGACACCAGCACACTGGCGCTGGCCACCGAGCATGTCGACACCGAGAAACTACTCGCCGACGCCGGAATCCCGTACGTCCTGCTGCGCAACGGCTGGTACTGGGAGAACTACCTCGGCGGCGCGCAGGCCGCGGTCACCTCCGGCGTGCTCTACGGCAGTGCGGGTGACGGCCGGGTGGCCGGCGCGACGCGCGCCGACTACGCGGCGGCAGCGGCTACCGCGCTGGTCGACGCCCGTGGCGGCGAGGTGTACGAACTCAACGGCTCCGAACACCTCACGCACGCCGACTTCGCCGCGACGTTCGCCGAGGTCAGCGGATCTCCCGTCCGCTATCAGGATCTGCCCGAGGCCGACTATGCCGCGGCGCTCGCGAGCACCGGCATCCCCGAGGCGTTCGCGAAGATCCTGGCCGACTCCGACGCGGGCGTGGCCCGCGGCGAGCTCGATTCGGACTCCACCGATCTGGCCGATCTCATCGGCCGTCCGCCGACCTCGTTCGCCGAGGTGGCGCGGACCGCATTCGAGCCCGCCGCGACCTAGGCGAGCAGACCGGGCCCGCATCCCGACCCCGCCGCCGCGATCCACCACGGCGGCCGGTTCCGCGGGCACGCACCCGTGATTGACTGTTGCCCATGTCCATCCGCGGTGCCGCCAAGCGGTTCGTCGCACACGTTCCCTTCGGCATCGGCACGGTGACCCTCATCCTGTCGGCCGCGCTCGTCGCGACGGTCGGCGTGGTGCTCTCCATCGGCACTCCGACATCGACGGCCACCTACGACAACGGGCAGCTCCGCAGCTACCCGCGACAGCCCGACGTCGCCTGGACCGTCGCCGACGCCGACCTGCCCGGATACCAGTCGGCGTCGCCGATCGAGGTCGCCGACAGTCACGGAGACCGCTGGCTGCTGGCGTATCCGAGCGGAATCGGCCGCGCCTTCGTCATGGTGGACCGCTACACCGGCCGTCGTGTGTGGTCCGCTCCGGTGGTGGTGGGCCTGGGGGCGTGCGCCTTCGACGGTTCCGGCGGCGTCGGATGCGCACTGAAACTCGGTCAGGCCCCCGACGGCTTCTACTCCGTCGACGACACCGGCCGACTCGGCGCCCGGTTGCCCCTCGACGACACCGCACAGGTGATCGGCGTGGGCGCGGACTTCCTGCGGATCGACCAGGCCGGTTATCGCGTCTCGATGCGTTCGCCGTCCGGGCGATCGGTGTGGAACCGCACCTTCGCCGCGGCGGCGACCGCCTCATTCTCCCACGGCATCCTGCTGATCTCGACCGCCGACGGCAACGAGTTCGTCGTCGACCCCTCCGACGGGACCGACGAGATCACCTGCGCCGGGTGCGACATCCGGCGCTTCGCTTCGGGGATCACCGTTTCGCACAACACCTTCGGGGCAGAGAGCGTGACCACCTACGCCGTGGTCGACGGCACCGTCAGCCGGCGCCCCACCGCACGTCAGCCCGATTCCCGGGTGCTCGGTGGCGCGTCGATCCTCCCGGTGATCGCCGGCACCGGCATCCCCGAGATGGAGGCCACCCAGGGGCAGTACGAGGTGCGCGACCCGGCCCGCGGAAAGCCGTTGTGGCAGATCACCGACCCCGAGTTGTCGAAGGCCAACACGCGGCCGTGCGGGACGATGGTGGCCTTCGCCCGCAAGGATCGCTCCCGGGAGGTCTACCGCCTCAGAGATGGAACGAGAGTCGGGGCGCTTCCGGTGCCGTCACTCGACGAGCCCGACGCCAACATCGATTCGCTCCGCTGTGTCGGCTCCTCCGGTGACCTCGTCGTCTTCGCCAATGCCGATCAGCTCACCGCCTTCGATCCGGCACAACGACGGATCGCATGGCGTCGGCCACTTCTCGGTCAGACCCGCGTCGTGGACGGATACATCGTCGTCACCCAGGGCACCTCGCTGAGCGTGCTACGTCCCGGCTGAGCGCCGGGTGTGGTCGAGCTCATAGTTCGTGGTGGGCGTTCGAGCTGACCTGCGCGGGCGCCTGGGAGGCTCAGCCCATCCTCAGCTTTGTATAACGCTGAGATAACGCTCCGGACACGGGAACATGTACGGTCGGCTCCGGTCTGTCCGCCGATGTACGTGTGAGGTTGAAGTTTGGGTAAGCACTCCAAGCCCCGGGATCCGATTCTGGGGCGGGTCTCCGGCATGTCTCGTGCGCCGCTCGCCGCGGCGGCGCTGCTCGCGGCCGGCGGGGCGCTCACCGCGGCGTCGTCGGCAGGCGCCGACCACGTGCAGCCCTCGGTGCCGGCCGTTGCGGCGCAGAGCCCGCACCAGGAGTCCACCGGCCCCGACAGCCCACCCGCCCGCACACTTGCTGTTGCCCCGGTCGTCGCCCGACCGGCCGCACCGCCGCCTCCGCTGCCGGTCAGTGTGACCGACGGTTCGGTGCCCACGATCAACTATGAGGCCTATCGCCGCGCCGCGGACACCATGGCCCGCACCCAGCCCGGCTGCGGCATTCCGTGGACGCTCATCGCGGGCATCGGCAAGGTGGAATCACATCATGCCAACGAGGGCGACACCGACGCCCACGGCGCGCTGCGCACCCCGATCTTCGGGCCCGCGCTCGACGGCTCACTCGCCGGCAATCAGGTGGTTGCCGACACCGACGGTGGACGTCTCGACGGCGATCCCACTCACGATCGCGCGGTGGGCCCGATGCAGTTCCTCCCGGCCACCTGGCAGAAGTACGCAGCCGACGGCAACGGCGACGGAATCGCCGACCCCCAGAACATCTTCGACGCCGCACTGACCACCGCCCGGTACCTGTGCGACGGCAATCTGGATCTGCGCAACCCGGTTGCCGAGGGGACAGCCGTGCTGCGCTACAACAATTCCGCCGACTACGTCAGCAACGTGCTCGGATTCGCCCGCAGCTACTGATCCTGCGCGGCCACCGGGCCGGACTCACTCCGGACCCTCACTCGGCGCTCAGGAAAGCTTGCAGCGCAGCCGAATACATCGGCACGTCGGCCGCACCCATCAGTTCTCGCGCGCTGTGCATAGCCAGCTGCGGTGCCCCGACGTCGACGGTGAGCAGTCCGGTGCGGGTGGCGGTGATGGGTCCGATGGTGGAGCCGCACGGCAGATCGGCACGGTGGACGTACCGTTGCAGCGGCACCCCGGCCACCTCGCAGGCGAGCGCGAAGACGGCCTCCCCGATCGCGTCGGAGGCGTACCGCAGATTCTGGTTCACCTTGAGCACCGGACCGCCGTTCACCGCGATCCGATGCGACGGTTCGTGCCGGTCCGGGTAGTTCGGGTGGGTGGCGTGCGCCATGTCGCCCGACACGCAACAACTCGCCGCCATCGCACGCAGATAGTCCGAACGAGATCCACCGCGCGCCAACACGATTCGCTCCAGCGTGGTGGCCAGGAAATCCGATGCCGCACCACGTTCGGAGCCGCTGCCCACTTCCTCGTGGTCGAACAGTGCCAGCACCCGGGTGTGGATCGACGGTTCACCGTCGAGCAGCGCCCGCAATCCCGCATAGCAGGTGCCCTGATTGTCCAGCCGTGGCGCACTGAGCAATTCGTCGTCGGCGCCGACGAGACTGCACGGACTCACGTCATGGGTCATCAGTTCCCAGCCGAGCAGCGCATCGGGGTCGACGCCCGCGTACTCGGCCACCCACCGCAGAATCGGCCGCCCCTCGCCCACCCCGACGATTCCGTCGACGTGGCGCTGCGGATTCAGCGACACCCCCTTGCGGTCCTCGGAGAGGTGAATGGCCAACTGCGACACCCGGATCACCGGCTCGGTGACGTGCACCGGCGCATGCTCCACCCGGTCGCCCACCCGATAGGCCAGTCGCCCCGAAAGACCGAGATCGCGGTCGAGCCACGAGTTCAGCCAGGCGCCGCCGTACGGTTCGAGTGCCACCATCGCCAGACCGGCCGAGAAGCGGTCGGGATTCTGTTTGACCCGCAGATTGGGGCTGTCGGTGTGCCCGCCGACGATCCGGAACGCGTCGCCGTCGCCCTGGTCCCACGCGATGATCGACCCGCCGCGGATCACGTAGAAGCGTCGCGACGAGTCCTGCGCCAGGAAGTTCGGTGCGAGATGTTCTTCCGAGGACCAGTCGTCCTCCTCGAGAAGCCTCCGGAAACCGGCGTCCTCGAGTTCGGTGGCCACAGTGGCGCAGACGTGGAACGGCGACGGGGACTTGTCGATGAAACGACCGAGACCGCCCGCCGTCGCGGTGGTGGCGATTGAAGGGGTCTCAGGCACTGGCGAGGACCGAGTCGATGACCGAATAGAACATGCCGAGGCCATCGTCGCTGGGACCCGTCAGCGCCTCGGTGGCGTGCTCGGGATGCGGCATCAGGCCGACGATGCGCCCGTCGGGGCTGCTGATACCCGCGATGTCGAGAGCCGAGCCGTTCGGGTTGTCGCCGGCGTAGCGGAACACGATCAGACCTTCGCCCTCGAGTTCCTCGAGTTTGCGTTCGGGCGCGACGTAGCGTCCCTCGCCGGACTTGAGCGGGATCAGGATCTCCGCGGTCCGCTCGTACCGCGAGGTCCACGCGGTGCTGTTGGACTCCACGCGCAGCCACTGATCGCGGCAGATGAAGTGCAGTCCCTCATTGCGGGTGAGCGCACCGGGCAGCAATCCGGCCTCGCACAGGATCTGGAATCCGTTGCAGATACCCAGGACCGGCATTCCCTTGCCGGCGGCCTCGACCACCGATCCCATGACCGGCGCGAACTTGGCGATGGCGCCCGCACGCAGGTAGTCGCCGTAGGAGAAACCGCCCGGCACCACCACCGCGTCGACACCCTTGAGATCGGCGTCGCCGTGCCACAGTTCGACGGCCTCGGCACCGGCGATACGGACCGCGCGGGCGGCGTCGATGTCGTCGAGGGTGCCGGGGAAGGTGATCACACCGATTCGTGCAGTCATGAGGTCCTACTCGTCACAGAGGCGCCGGATGAAGGGGGATCGTCTGGTGTCGCGGGCGGTCAGTCGACCACACGCGAGACGTTGAAGTTCTCGATCACCGTGTTGGTGAGCAACTCCTCGGCGATGCGCTCGAGCGTGGTGTCGTCCACCGAGTCGTCGACCTCGAGTTCGAATCGCTTGCCCTGGCGTACCTCGCCGATCCCGGTGAAGCCCAGACGCCCCAGCGCGCCGACGATCGCCTGCCCCTGCGGGTCGAGGATCTCGGCCTTCGGCATCACATCGACCACCACTCGTGCCATCGGCTAGCGCTCCCATCTGGAGAAGAATCCAGCCGTCAGATGATGGCTGGATGTTCGGCGACCACGCTCACCTTACCGTTTGCCCCGGCCGGGCTCAGAGCGCGGCTTCGATGGCCTCGACGACCTCCGGTGCGGTGGGTTCGGTGCGCGGCCGGAAGCGATGGGTGACCGTCCCGTCGGCGTCGACCACGAACTTCTCGAAGTTCCACTGCACGTCGCCCGCCTCGCCGTCGGCGTCGGCGGTCTGTGTCAGCTCGGCGTAGAGCGGGTGTTGCGCGTCGCCCTTCACGTCGGACTTCGCCAGGAGGGGAAACGTGACGCCGTAGGTGCTGGAGCAGAAGGTGGCGATCTCCTCCGGGCTGCCGGGTTCCTGACCCATGAACTGGTTACAGGGAACGCCGACCACGGTCAGCCCGCGATCGGCATAGCGTTCGGCGATCTCTTCGAGACCCGCGTACTGCGGGGTGAGTCCGCACTTGCTCGCGACGTTCACCACCAGCAGCGGCCCGCCGAAGTCGGCGAGACTGAGATCCGAGCCGTCGAGCGCGGTGACGGGGATGTCCTTGATATTGGTCATGTTCCGAGCGTAGCCGCAGCCCACCGACGAGGTGTTGGCCAGATCACAGCCGATCTCGCACGCGATGCATCTCACATATAGTTGCGTCGCTGCGATAGTTGCGTGCTCGTTACTATTTCGGGGTGACCTCCGCTCCCCACACCTCCCAGGCCGACGCCGCCTGCGAAGCGCTGACGTCGTTCCTGGAGCGGTTGAGCTGCCTGGGCACGGCCCGGGCCATGGAGACCTTCGCCGCGTCCGAGCTCACGTTCTCGCAGCTACGCGTGCTGTTCGTCGTGTGCGTGGAGCCGACGCCGATGCCCGTGCACGAGATCGCCGACGCCGTCGACCTATCGGTCGCCGCAGCCGGTCGAGTGGTCGACCGGCTGGTCCAGACGGGACTGGTGGATCGTCGCGAGGACCCCGCCGACCGGCGGATCAAGCGGGTGGCGCCGACCGAGCAGGGACAAGCGGCCGTCGACGCACAACTCGACGTGAAGCGCGACCTCGTCGGACGGTTCGTCGCGGGTCTGCCCGATGAATTTCGCGCCCATCTCACGTCTGCACTCCGACAGATCGTCGACGCCGACGTCGACTATTTCGATCTCACTCACCAGACCGCCCTCACGAAAGAGAAGACGCTCTCATGACCTCCTCCACCGACGCCGGCGGAAACGTCCACGCCGGTCCACCCGACACCAAACTCGACCGTCACGTCCTGATGGTCGCCGGCGTGGTGGTGCTCGGCGCCATCATGTCGATTCTCGACGTCACCGTGGTCTCGGTGGCGCAGAACACCTTCCAGAACGAGTTCAACACCAACGCCGCGGGCGCGGCCTGGACGATGACCGGCTACACCCTGGCGTTGGCCGCGGTGATCCCGCTGTCGAGTTGGGCCGCAGCACGATTCGGCACCAAACGGGTCTACATGACCTCGCTGGTCCTGTTTGTGATCGGGTCGGCGCTGTGCGCGCTGGCCTGGAACATCGGATCACTTGTGGCCTTCCGCGTGGTGCAGGGACTCGGCGGCGGCCTGCTGATGCCGATCGGCATGATGATCCTGACCAAGGCCGCCGGACCCGAACGCATCGGCTCGGTGATGGCGGTGCTCGGTATCCCCATGCTGCTCGGCCCGATCGCCGGACCCATCCTCGGCGGTCTGCTCATCGAGCAGGCCAGCTGGCACTGGGTGTTCCTGATCAACGTGCCGATCGGACTGGTCGCGCTCGTCTACTCGTGGTTCGCCCTCTCCGGTGACCAGCAGACGTCCCGGCCCAGCATCGACATCGTCGGATTGTTGTTGCTCTCACCGGGTCTCGCGCTGTTCCTCTACGGCGTGTCGTCGAGCACCGACGCGGGCACGTTCATCGCCGCGAAGGTTCTCATCCCCACCATCGTCGGTGCGGTGCTGATCGCCGCCTTCATCTGGCACGCGCTGCGCTCGGACAAGCCGCTGCTGGACCTGCGCCTGTTCTCCAATCGCACACTGAGTATCGCGGTGATCACGATGACGCTGTTCATGATCGCCTTCTTCGGTGCGTCACTGCTGTATCCCCAGTACTTCATCGGTGTGCGCGGCGAGTCGACTCTCTCGGCCGGTCTGCTGCTGGCCCCGCAGGGCATCGGCGCGATGCTCACCATGCCGATCGCCGGGCGGATGACCGACAAGATCGGCCCGGGCAAGTTCGTCCTCGGTGGCATCGTGCTGATCTTCCTGGGCATGGGCACCTTCGTGTTCCTGGGCGCCGACACCTCATACTGGCTGCTCTGCGGTGCGTTGTTCGTCCAGGGACTCGGCATGGGCATGACGATGATGCCGATCATGTCGGCGGCCCTCGCGACGCTCACCAACGTGCAGGTGCCCGACGGGTCCACGCTGATGAACGTCGTCCAGCAGACCGCGTCGTCGATCGGTACCGCCGTGATCTCGGTGATCCTCGCGACCAACCTCAAGACCCACACCGAATCGCTGCTCGCGATCACGTCGAATGCGGCACCGGAGAAGTACCAGCAGGCGGTCGCGGCGTCGAACGCACCGGGTGTGCCACCGCAGATGCACCTGCCTGCCACACCTCCGGATCAGTGGTTCTCCTGGGCCGCCGATGCGTTCGGCACCACGTTCATCGTCGCGGTGGTGCTGGTGGGATTGACGTTCATCCCGGCGTTGTTCCTGCCGCGCAAGAAGATCGCCTCACCGCTGGTCGAGGAGGATGTCGACGCAGCGATGACGCCGACGATCATGCACTGACGGTCCGCATCGAGCGTGCCCGGATCCGCGTCGAGCGTGCCCAGATCCGCGTCGAGCGTGCCCAGATCCCAGTCGAGCGTGCCCAGATCCCAGTCGAGCGTGCCCAGATCCGCGTCGAGCGTGCCCAGATCCCGGTCGAGCGTGCCCGGATCCCCGTCGAGCGTGCCCAAATCCCGGTCGAGCGTGCCCAGATCCGCGTCGAGCGTGCCCGGCGGGGGTGGTTTCGACAAGCTCAACCAGCGGGCGACGGCTCAACCAGCGGGTGGGGTGGTTTCGACAAGCTCAACCAGCGGGCGACGGCTCAACTTGCGGGTGGTTTCGACAAGCTCAACCAGCGGGCGACGGCTCGACCAGCGATGGCAGCTCGACCAGCGGATGGGGTGGGTGGTTTCGACAAGCTCAACCAGCGATAGCAGCTCGACCAGCGGGCGACGGCTCAACTTGCGGGTGGGTGGTTTCGACAAGCTCAACCAGCGAGAGCAGCTCAACCAGCGAGCGGGCTCAACCAGCGGGTGGGGTGGTTTCGACAAGCTCAACCAGCGAGAGCAGCTCAACCAGCGATGGCAGCTCAACCAGCCGGGTGGGTGGTTTCGACAAGCTCAACCAGCGATAGCAGCTCAACCAGCGGGCGACGGGGTGACCGCGCCCGTCTGACGCAGAATCCAGGCGAGTTCGAACGCGATCTCTTCCCACTGCTTGTAGCGACCACTGACCCCGCCGTGGCCCGCCGACATCTCGGTCTTGAGCAGGATCGGATTGTCCGACGTGCTCAGATCCTGCAGTTTGGCAACCCATTTCGCGGCCTCGGTGAACATCACCCGGGTGTCGTTGAGTGACGTTTCGGCGAGGATGGGCGGGTAGGGCTGGGCGGTGACGTTCTCGTAGGGCGAGTACGACTTCATGTACTCGTAGACCGTCGGATCGTGCAGCGGGTCACCCCATTCGTCCCATTCGATCACCGTCAGCGGCAGAGACGGATCGAGGATCGAGGTGAGCGCGTCGACGAACGGCACCGATGCGAGGATGCCACCGAACAGTTCCGGTGCCAGGTTGGCCACCGCGCCCATGAGCAGCCCACCGGCCGAACCACCCTCGGCCACCATCTGTCCGGGCGTGGTCCAGCCCCGATCCACCAGATACCGTGCCGAGTCGACGAAGTCGGTAAAGGTGTTCTTCTTGGTGAGCGTCTTACCGTTCTCGTACCAGTGCCGGCCCATCTCACCGCCGCCGCGGATGTGCGCGAGCACGAAGACCACGCCGCGGTCGAGCAGCGACAACCGCGACACCGAGAACCCTGGGTCGAAACTTGCCTCGTACGAACCGTATCCGTAGATGAGCAGCGGGGCGGGCGCCTGGCCCGGATCACCCGGTGCGGCGACGTCCGTGTGTCGCACGATCGACAGCGGAATCCGGGTGCCGTCGGCCGCGGTGGCCCACTCCCGGGACTGCACGTAGTCGGCCACGTCGTAGCCGCCGAGCACCGGTTGCCGTTTGAGCAGCACCCGTTCGCCGGTGTGCACATCGAGCTCGAACAGTTCGGCCGGTTCGATGAAGCTGCCGTACCCGAAACGCAGTCGCGGCGTGACCCATTCACGATTCCCGGCCAGCCCGAGGGAGAACAGTTCCTGCGCGACCGCCACCTCGACGAAATCCTCGGCCACCGGAACACCGTCGATCCGGCGCAGGTCGGCGATCGACACCCGCGGCAACGCGTCGGCCCGGTAGGAGAGCACGAGATAGTCGCGGAAGGCATCGATGTCCTCGATCCGCACGCCGCGACGATGCCCGATGAATTCGGTGCGCGCCCCCGGATCGTCGACCGGCGCGATGTCGATGGCGAAATCGTCGGCCTTCTCGCCATCCCGGATGTCGTTGTGCACGATCAGGAAATAGTCCGACCCGCCGATCTCGGCATGCTCGACGGTGTACTCCACGCCGTCCACGCGCGGTGCGACACTGCGGAATTCGCCCGTCGGGTCGTCGGCGGCGAGCACATAGCATTCCGAGGTGATCTTCGATCCGGCAGCGATCATCAGGTACTTGTCACTGCGGGTGGTGCCCATACCCACCCAGTACCGTTCGTCGGGTTCGTGGAACACCTTCACATCCTCGGTGCCCGCACCGATGTCATGGCGCCACACCGTGTCCGGGCGCCACGCGGCATCGACCGTCTGGTAGAAGACGTGCGCGGCGTCGAGCGACCACACCGCACCGCCCGCGGTGTCGGCGATGGTCTCCGGCAGGAGTTCACCGGTGTCGAGATTTCGGAACCGCAGCGTGTACCGCTCGTCGCCCACCACATCGGTGCTGTAGGCCAGCCACTGACCGTCGTGGCTGACGGAGAGCGCGCCGAGACTGAAGAAGTCGTGACCTTCGGCTTCGACATTCGCGTCGAGCAGGATCTGCTCGCCGGGAAGTGTTGCGTCGTCGGAGATCTCGGGTGGCGTCCAGTCGTCCTCGCCACGGATGGGGCAGCGGCAGTTGATCCCGTACTGCTTACCCTCGTGAGTGCGCCCGTAGTACCAGTAATTGCCGCGGCGACTCGGCACCGACATGTCGGTTTCCTTGGTGCGGGCCTTGATCTCCCCGAAGATGCTGGCGCGCAGATCGGCGAGATCGGCGGTGTTCTCCTCGGTGTAGGCGTTCTCCGCCTCGAGGAACGCGACGACCTCCGGATCGTCCTTGTCGCGCAACCATTCGTAGTCGTCGACAAAGGTGTCTCCGTGGTGGACGCGTTCGGAGGGAACCTTCTTGGCGGCGGGAGCGGGCACGGATCTCCAATCCTCTGGTGTGGCCGGTTGTCTAGTGCGGCCAGTCGTCGAAGGATTTCTGCGAAATCCATTCGTAGGCCTCGATGTACCGGGCGCGGGTGCGGGTGACGACATCGGCGGGCAACGTGGGCGGCGGCGCATCGCCCGCCCGGTCCCAGCCCGACTCGGGCGAGGTTAGCCAGTTCCGGACGATCTGCTTGTCGAAGCTGGGCTGCACGTGTCCGGGCGCATAGGTGCCAGCGTCCCAATAACGCGACGAGTCGGGGGTGAGCACCTCGTCGGCCAGCACGAGCGATCCGTCGGGCGCCTGCCCGAACTCGAACTTGGTGTCGGCGAGGATGATTCCGCGCTCCGCGGCCAACTGCGCACCGCGCCCGTAGATGTCGAGGGTGGCGGTGCGCAACGCCTCGGCGACGTCGGTGCCGACGATCTCCGCCGCCCTCCCGAAGCTGATGTTCTCGTCGTGATCGCCCTGTTCGGCCTTGGTGGCCGGGGTGAAGATGGGTTCGGGCAGCTTGTCGGCCTCGTCGAGGCCGTCCGGCAGCGCCACCCCGCACACCGCCCCGGTGGCCCGGTAGTCGATCAGCCCGGAACCGGTCAGGTATCCGCGGGCCACACATTCGACCGGCAGCATCGGGAGTCGGTGCACCACCATCGACCGTCCCACGAGCACGTCGGGGATGCGTTCGTCGTCGGGGCCGCCGGCCAGATGATTGGGCACACCCAATGCGTCGAACCAGAAGAAGCTCATCGCGGTCAGGATGGCGCCCTTATCGGGTATCGCGGGTGAGAGCACGAAGTCGTACGCCGAGATGCGGTCGCTGGCCACCATCAGCAGGGTGTCGGCGTCGATCTCGTAGATCTCGCGCACCTTGCCCGAGGCGAGATGCCGATATGACTCCAGTGCCGGCCGCATGGCTTCGACCTTAGAGGTATGACACGCTGAGCCGCATGCCCGGGCCGCGGATCACCATCACCTACTGCACCCAGTGCAACTGGCTGCTGCGCGCCAACTGGATGGCCGCCGAGTTGCTGAACACCTTCGGCACCGACCTCGGTTCGGTGACGCTGGTGCCCGGCACCGGCGGCGTCTTCACCATCGACGTCGACGATGTGCAGGTGTGGGAGCGAAAGACCGACGGTGGGTTCCCCGACGCCGCCGAACTCAAACGCCGGGTCCGCGACGCCGGGCTGCCCGACTGGCAACTCGGCCACGCCGACCGCAACCGCGACGCGTGACACGGCGTGGACACACCGGTCAGCAACCCGGGCGCACCGGTCAGAGGATGGGCGCCGGTGCGTAGGCCGCGGCGTCGGGATTCTCGGCGATCAGCTTCTCCGCGGCGGCGATGACGTCGGCCACCTGAGCGCCGGCCGCCCCGACGAAGGCTTCCTTGTCGTCGAGCAGCGCGTCGAGCCCGGCACGGTCGAGCGGAATGCGGTCGTCGGCGGCGAGGCGGTCGAGCAGGTCGGGTTCGCGACCCTCCTCGCGCATCGCGAGCGCCACCGCCACGGCGTGCTCCTTGATGGCCTCATGCGCCGTCTCGCGGCCCACCCCGGCGCGCACCGACGCCATCAGCACCTTGGTGGTGGCCAGGAACGGCAGGTAGCGGTCGAGCTCATTCGCGACCACCGCCGGGTAGGCGCCGAACTCGGCGAGCACGGTCAGGAAGGTCTCCAGCATCCCGTCGATGGCAAAGAACGCGTCGGGCAGCGCCACCCGCCGCACCACCGAGCAGAACACGTCGCCCTCGTTCCACTGGGCGCCGGCGAGCTCGGCGGCCATCGACCCGTAGCCGCGCAGCACCACCTGAAGCCCGTTGACCCGTTCGCAGCTGCGCGTGTTCATCTTGTGCGGCATCGCCGAGGAGCCCACCTGCCCGGGCTGGAAACCCTCGGTGACCAGCTCGTGACCGGCCATCAGCCGGATCGTGTGGGCCAGCGACGACGGTGCGGCGCCGAGCTGCACCAGCGACGACACCACGTCATGGTCGAGCGAGCGCGGATAGATCTGACCGACCGAGGTCAGCGAGCGGGCGAATCCGAGATGATCCGCCACGCGCGCCTCGAGGTCGGCGAGTTTGGTGGCGTCGCCGCCGAGCAGGTCGAGCATGTCCTGGCTGGTGCCCATCGGCCCCTTGATGCCCCGCAGCGGATAGCGCTCGATGAGTTCGGACACCCGGGTCAGCGCGACCATAAGTTCGTCGGCCGCCGACGCGAAGCGCTTGCCCAGCGTGGTGGCCTGCGCGGCGACGTTGTGGCTGCGGCCGGCCATCACCAGCGACGAATACTGCGCGGCGCGCTCGGTGAGCCGGGCCAGCACGGCGATGCCGTGCGCGTACACGTGGCGCAGCGACTCCAGGATCTGGAGTTGTTCGACGTTCTCGGTGAGATCGCGGCTGGTCATGCCCTTGTGGATCTGCTCGTGACCGGCGAGCGCGTTGAACTCCTCGATCCGAGCCTTCACGTCGTGGCGGGTGATGCGTTCACGCTCGGCGATCGACGCGAGGTCGATCCGGTCGATCACCGCCTCGTAGTCGGCGATGGCACCGTCGGGCACGTCGATCCCGAGGTCGCGCTGCGCTTTGAGGACCGCGAGCCACAAGCGTCGTTCCAGCGCGATCTTGTTGGTCGCCGACCAGATCCCGGCGAGGTCCGCGGACGCGTAGCGACTGGCCAGGACATTGGAGATGGCGGGTTTGGACACCCCAACAGTCTAAGGGCGCCACTCAGAGCGCGAAGCAGGTGCCGCCGGACCCGTACCCCTGGTGGACGCGGGCGACGGTCACCGCCGAACGCACCCCGTTCTGCTCGGTGTAGAGCAACCGGTTCCCCTGACGTTGCGGAATCCACCGGACGGTTGCCTGCCCCCACTGCGGTTGCGTGCGCGCGATCAGGTGGGGGGCATACCCCTGCCGGGCCTCCCAAAACGTCACGGTGCCACGGGAATTGACGAGCTGGGTGAGCCAGTAGGTGCATCCGGTCCCGTAGACGACCGACGAGAACGGCACCCCGGGATCCACCCGACCGGTCGGCGCGGCGGTGGCCGGACCCGCGGCCGGTGCCCCCACCGCCATCGCGACCCCAACTCCGAGCGCCAGCGCGGCCATCGCCGCCCGTCTCCCGACCCCGAACCCGAACCCGAACCCGAACCCGGTGTAACGCCCTGCCACCACGTGTCCCCCGCCTAGACGCCGACGCCCATGCGTGGGGCCAGCACGTCGACCACCTCCGACAGCGCGTCGCGCGCCGCCCGCACCGGCGTCGCCCCACGGCCCAGCGATCCCACCACGGCCCCGTCCTCCACCGCGATGAGGTCGCCGATCCGCGCGGGCCGCGCCTCGCGCCCGGACTTCTCCAGGACCTCCGCGTGCACCGCGGTCAGCACCTCGTGCCGGGCCATCACCACGTCGTGCAACCGCGGGTAACGCGCCGCGATGGCGATCATTTCGTACCGGGCGGCGAGTTCCTGAAGGGTCGTGTCGGCGCCGACGAAGACCCCGGACAGGGTGTCGGCGGTCGCGTGATGGCCGCGGCGGCGGCGGGTGACCGCCGCGCCGCGCTCGGCGATCGCGCGCTCGTTGTTGCGCGACACATGGCCTGCCGCCTCCGCCATCAGGTCCTCCAAAGACCCGAAATAGTAGGTGGTGGACGCCAGCGGCAGCGACGCACGGTCGGCGACTGCGCGGTGGCGAACGGCGTCGAACCCGCCCTCGAGCAGCAACGCACCGGCAGCCTCGATGAGTCGAGACCGCCTGCGCTCACCTTTCGGTGTCGTGGCCGCCGTCATGGTTCACATGCTGCCAACTGACGTCGGCGCTCGGGTTGCGTTTCGCGGATCCGCTCATCCCTCAACCCGTCGACGCAGAGTGACACCAGCTTGTCATCAGATACCCCCTGGGGTATGTTGGCGATCAATCCCGACACCCCACCCCGTATGAGGAGTTGACGTGACCGCCATCCCCACGGAGCAGGACACCCCTGACGCCGCACCCACCCCGCCGGACCCCGACCGTCGCGTCGGCCCACTCGGACGCACCGGCGGGTGGGTGGCCGCACACCGCCGCTGGGTGTTCGCCGCGTGGGCCCTGCTGATCATCGGACTGGGCGCGGCCGCGCCGTCGGTGTTCAACTCCCTCGCCGGCGCCGGTTGGCAGGCCAACGGGTCGGAGTCGGTGGCCGTGCGCGAACTCGCGCAGCAGCACTTCGGCGGAAACTCGTCGGCGGCGGTGCAGGTGGTGATCCACTCCGACAACGGACCGATCACGGACCCGCAGGCCCAGCAGGTGATCGCCGAGGTCACCGACATCGCCCGTGCCGATTCGCGGTTCGCCGACGTGATCCCGCCGCAGCCCGGCATGACGATCAGCCGTGACGGCCGCACCGGCATCGTCATCATCGGGGCAAACGCGAACACCGACGAGATGGTCAGGGCCGTCGACGATCACAAAGAAGCACTGACTGCGTTGTCGGGCAACGGAATCCACGTCTACCCGACCGGATCGTCGGCGCTGTGGAGCGACTTCAACAAGGCCAACCACGACGCCATGCTCAAGGCGGAGATGTTCTCCTGGCCGGTGACGCTGGCCATCATGGTGATCGCGTTCGGTTCGCTTGTCGCCGCGGGTCTTCCGCTGCTGCTGACGATCGCGGGCCTCGTCGCCTCGGCCGGCGGTCTGGTGCTGCTCAACGCGGTCACCCCGATCTCGGTGTGGGCGATGAACTTCGCGATGATGTTCGCGCTGGCCCTCGGCATCGACTACGCACTGTTCATGGTGTCGCGTTTCCGCGCGGCGATGATCCTGCACGACAATCCCCGCCACGCCGTGGTCGAGACGATGGAGACCGCGGGTAAGGCGGTATTGCTGTCGGGATTGACTGTGCTGGTGAGTCTCTCGGCGGTGTTGCTGGTGCCCGCACCGGCGGTGCGGACGATGGCGGTGGGCATCATGCTGGCGGTGGTGTTCGTGCTGTTGGCCACCATGACGTTGCTGCCCGCGGTGCTCGCCGCACTCGGACCCAAGGTGAATGCCGGATCGCTGCCGTGGGCGAAGTCCCAGCAGCATCACTCGCCGCTGTTCGAGAAGTGGGGGCACCTGCTGCATCGGCATCCCTGGCCGTTCGCCGTGGTCTCGGTGGCGATCCTGATCCTGCTGGCACTTCCGGTGCTCGGGCTCAAGGTGGCGATGCCGTCGATCAACGTGGTGCCCAACGACGCCCCCGTGCGTCAGGGCTACGAGGTGGTGGCCACGCAGATGGGCGCCGGCGCACCCGGGGCACTGCAGATCGTGGTTCCGCAGGCCGATGCCGCGGCCACCGCCGCAGCCGCAGCCGGCACCCCGGGCATCGCCATGGTGACGCCCCCGCAGTCCGCCACCGACGGTTCCGGTTATGTGATGCTGCAGGCGATTCCGTCGGTCGACCCGTCCGACTCGCAGATGAACCAGATCCTGGACACGCTGCGTGAGCGCCTACCCGAACAGGCGTTGGTCGGCGGCGCTCCCGCCGAGAACATCGACCTGCAGGCCGCACTGGATCACTGGTTCCCGATCATCGTCGCGGTGATCCTGTCCCTCGGCTTCCTGCTGCTGCTCGTGGCACTGCGGGCACCGCTCATCGCGTTGCTCGGCACGCTGGTCAGCCTGTTGTCGACGGCGGCCGCCTTCGGTGTGGCGAAGCTGATCTTCCAGGACGGTCACGGCGCCGGACTGCTCGGCTTCACCCCGCAGGGCTTCCTCGACGGATGGGGGCCGGTGTTCTTCTTCGCCATGATCTTCGCCATCGCGATGGACTACACGGTGTTCCTGCTGGCCACCGCCAAGGAGCATTACGAGCACTCCGACGACCCGATGACCGCACAGATCAACGGCATCGCCTACAGCGGGCGCATCATCTTCGCGGCCGCGGCGGTGATGGTCGCGGTGTTCTTCACCTTCGCCCTGGCACAGCCGCTGCCGCCGAAGGAGATGGGCATCATCCTCGGTGTGGCGGTGCTGCTCGACGCCATGCTCATCCGGCTCGTACTGCTCCCGGTGCTGCTTCGGATCACCGGCCGCGGCGCGTGGTGGACCCCGCGCTGGCTCGACCGAATCCTGCCGTCAATCTCCTTCAGCCACTGAGTTCGGTGGTCGTCGGAATACCCGGTGGGGGATACAGTGTAAGAGCGGGTACTCAACCCCGCGTCGGAAGAACAGAGAGAAGTAGTCATGGTCGGCGACGAAGAATCCATCACCGTTGTGCTCAACCGGCTGCGCCGTGCGCACGGCCAGCTGGCCGGAGTGATCTCGATGATCGAGCAGGGACGCGAGTGCAAGGACGTGGTGACACAGCTCGCCGCGGTGTCCCGTGCGCTCGATCGTGCCGGCTTCAAGATCGTCGCCACCGGCCTGCGCGAATGCATGACCGGCGACGAGGCCACCCGTGAGCCCATGAACGAGGAACAACTCGAGAAACTGTTCCTCGCACTCGCCTGACCGGCGCAACGAGAGGACAGCAATGCAACTCGGCTACAGCACCACGCTGCACATCGACTTCGACGAGGCGGTGGAACGTACCAAGGCCGCCCTCGCCGAACAGGGATTCGGCGTACTCACCGAGATCGACGTCACAGCGACGCTCAAGAAGAAGCTCGACGAGGACGTGGAGCGCTATCTGATCCTCGGCGCCTGCAATCCGGCGCTGGCACATCGTGCACTCGGCACCAACCGTCAGATCGGGTTGCTCCTGCCGTGCAACGTGGTGGTCCGCGAGGACGTCGATGCACCGGGAACGGTGATCGTCGAGGCGATGAACCCTGACATCATGGTGCGGGTCACCGACTCCCCCGGGCTTCCCGAGGTGGCCGCCGACGCCACCACCAAGCTCAAGGCCGCGATCGCCACGCTCGACGCCGGGGTTCCTGCCTGAGTCCCCGACCATCCGCGACGCGTCTGCGGCGTGTGACGTACACGTCGTGGGTGATCGGCGGGCGTACCCAGTAACCTGTTGAGGCGATGAGCACCGACCGCCCCATCCCCCAGCATCATTCACCCGGCCCCGATGTGGGCCGGGTGAATCGTCGTTCGCTGCTGATCTCCGGCGCCGGCGTCGCCGCCCTCGGCGCGCTGGCCGGATGTTCCCGCTCGGACGCGATGACCGTCGACAAGCGCCGGGCCGAACCGCGCGGCGCCGACGACGAACTCCCCTCGGAAACCTCACCCGCCCCCATCGCGCGTGGTCCGGCGCTGGTGACCGGAAGTTTCGTGTCGGCCAAGATGGGTGGTCGGCTCACCCGGTGGGCGGTGGCCAGACCGGACAATGTGAGTGGTCGGCTCCCCGTGGTGGTGGTGCTGCACGCACTCAACACCGACGAGAGAGCGATCTTCACCGACAAGCTCGCCATCCAGAACGTGCTGCAGTCCTACGTCGACGCGGGCAACCCGCCGTTTGCGATCGCCGCCGTCGACGGTGCCCGCAACTACTGGCACCCCCGCGTCGACGGCACCGACGGCGCGGCGATGGTCCTCGACGAGTTCCTGCCGATGCTGGCGGGCAACACCCAGCTCGATCTGTCCACCGAACGCATCGGGCTGTTCGGCTGGTCGATGGGCGGCTACGGGGCGTTGCGCCTCGCCGCGCTACTCGGCTCGCCGCGGGTGGCCGCCGTCACGGTCAGTTCGCCCGCACTATGGGCCGACCCGCGCAACTATCCGCCGCGCGCGTTCGACAGTTTCGAGGACTACCAGCAGAATTCGCTGTTCGGCCAGCAGCCCGCCTTCGCGAAGATCCCGCTGCTGATCAGCATCGGATCGAGCGATCAGTTCTTCACCTACACGCGGCAATGGGCGGCCGGATTGCATCCGCCTGCCGCGTTCGGCACCGCCGCCGGCGGGCACACCAACCGGTACTGGCGCTCGGTGCTGCCCGATCAGGTGGGGTTCCTCGGCCGCGAACTGGCCCGCTAGGTCATCCCGCGAGCCGGCTCGCCAGGTCATCCCGCGAGCCGGCTCGCCCGGTCATCACAGCCGGGCCGGTCAGATGTGGATGCGCCCCTCGAGCGCGGCCTTGCCGATGTCGGTGCGGTAGTGCGAACCGGGGAGCTTGATGCCGGCGATCCGCTCGTAGGCCTGCGCCCGGGCTTCGGCGAGGTCGGCGCCCACTCCCACCACGCCGAGGACCCGACCGCCCGAGGACACCACCGCCCCGTCGGCGTCGAGCGAGGTGCCCGCGTGCAGCACACCCTCGCCGTCGGCGCCGGTGATGACGTCGCCGGTGCGCGGTGTGCCGGGATAGTTCTCCGCGGCCACCACCACCACCACGGCCGAACCGTCGACCCATTCCAGCGGCGGCAGGCCGGCCAGGGTGCCCGTCGCGGTGGCGTTGAGTGCTTGTCCCAGTGGGGATTTCAGCAGCGCGAGCACCGCTTGGGTTTCCGGGTCGCCGAAGCGGCAGTTGAACTCGACCACGGCGGGGCCGTCGGCGCCGATGGCCAGCCCGGCGTAGAGCAGTCCGGAGAATGGTGTGCCGCGGCGCACGAGTTCGGCGGCCACCGGCGTCACGACGTCGTCGACGATCTGCCGGGTCACCTCGTCGGGCAGCCACGGCAACGGGGTGTAGGCGCCCATGCCGCCGGTGTTGGGTCCGGTGTCGCCGTCACCGACACGTTTGTGGTCCTGCGCCGGGATGAGCGGCACCACTGTGTCGCCGTCCACCAGGCAGAACAACGACACCTCGGGGCCGTCGAGGAAACTCTCCAGCAGCACCGGGTGGCCCATCTCGAGGCATTCGGCGGCGTGATTGCGGGCCGCGGCGCGGTCGGCGGTCACGACCACCCCCTTGCCGGCGGCGAGTCCGTCGTCCTTGACCACCCACGTGGGGCCGAAACGGTCGAGTGCGGCGTCGAGCCGCGCCGGGTTGTCGACGATCTCGCTGTGCGCGGTGCGCACCCCGGCAGCAGCCATCACATCCTTGGCGAAAGCCTTGGACCCTTCGATCCGCGCAGCCTGCGCGCTGGGACCGAAGGTGGCGAATCCGGCGTCGCGCAACGCATCTGCGACACCGAGCACCAGCGGCACCTCGGGTCCGATCACGACCAGGTCGGCGGCGATTTCCCGCGCCAAGGAGACCACCGAATCCGCCGACGTCGCGTCGACCCGGTGGTTGGTCGCGACCGACGCGGTACCGGCATTGCCCGGCGCCACGTGCAGATCGGTGACCGATGGGTCGCGGGACAATGCGATGAGCAGGGCGTGCTCGCGGCCGCCCGAACCGATGACTAGTACGCGCACGCCCATGACTCTAACCACCACAGGCGGCCGACACCGAGCGCGTGGCCATCACCCGACGCGGATGTCCACCCCGATGCCCGACAGGGCCCGCGCGCGCCGGTGCACGCCCACCAACTCGTCGACGACCACGACGAACAGCGGCGCCACCGCCACCACCACCACGGCGACGGCCGGCGAGACACCGGCCGAGGCGAGCGCGATCCCGGCTGTCAGGAACGCGAGGACGCCGATCCCGGTGACGATGGTGAGGGGATCGAACGGCAGCAGGTAGTCGTACATCACGAGCATGGCGAGTAGGTAGATGCCCAGCGGGACGGCCACGCAGGCCACCACGGCCCCGGCGCCGATGGTCGCCTCGTGTTCGGTCCACAGGGCCGCCACCTCGAGTCCACCACCGGTGGCCGCGGCCGACATGAACACGATGGTGTGGCCGTACCCCCACGGAAAGCACTTGTTGCGGTGCGCATGCAGGGCGTCGCCCACGGGCACGGTGAAGTAGATCCACCACATGGCAAAGGTGACGACCATCGCGGAAACGCCGAACACCCCGGCCTCGAGCGTCCAGCCGTCGTGGTCGACCACCGCCTGCAGCACGGCGACGGTGCCCACCACTCCCTCGCCGAGGGTGACGATGGTCAGCAGCGAATAGCGTTCGGCGATGTGGTGGGGGTGCCAGGGCGTGGGCCGCACCCTGGTCTCGGCGATCACAGGACCGAGGAGCTCGACAAACGCGCAGATGGCAATGGCGATGAACGTGGGCCACAAGGCCAGGTCGACGATGGCGGTGATCACCCACATCACCTGCGCCACGATGATCGCGGCCGCGTACGTGAGGCACGTCTTGCGGCACTCGGGACTCTGGTACGCGGCTCGCAGCCACTGGGTCAGGAGACCGACGCGCATCACCACGTAACCGGTGACCACGACGCGGATGTCGACGTGCTCGTTGTGGTCGATCGAGGTGAAGACCGGGGACACGCCGAGCGCGAGGATCGCGACGCCGATCATCTGCACCAGCACCACGCCGCGGAAGAACCAGTCGTCGGTGTCGAACGCGGACGCGAACCAGGTGAAGTTGATCCACGCCCAGATCGCGGCGAACGTGCACAGCACGTAGCCGAGGATCGCCGTGCGGAAGTGTCCCTCGGCGAGGTAGTGCGCGAGTTGGGTGCCGGCGACCGAGAAGATCACCACGAACACGAGGTCGTAGAACAGTTCCAGGTTGGTCGCGGCCCGTCGCTGCTCGTGGGGGTCGCGGCCGATCATCCTGGTCAGCCGGTGTCCGATGGTGAGTGCCACGGTGTGACCCTAATCGGGGCAGCCTGCCCCGTCACGTCGCGCTGCGGCCTACTTCGGGTCGGTGAGGTCGTACACGGTGGCGCCGTCGACCGTCTTGGCGGTGAAGTTCTGTTCCACCCACTCGGTGATCTGTCCCGACGGCCTGCTGGTGTCCGAACCTCGGCCCCCGAAACCACCGCCGGCGATGAAGTAGTGAATCTTCTTCTGCTCCACCAGCTTTTGGAACTGCTCGAGGGTAGGCGACGGATCGGTGCCGTTGAAGCCGCCGATCGGCATCACCGAGTAGCCGGAGTAGAGCTGGTATCCCGATGCGGTATTGGAGCCGACGGCGGCGGCCACCCAGGTGAACCGGTCGGCGTCGGTGCGCAGCAGCGTGATCATCTCCGCGCTGGGGCGCGATCCCATGAGCAGGCCGCCGCCGGGTCCGCCCATGCCGGGTCCGCCCATGCCGTACGTGCCCATGCCGCCGTCGGCACCGGTGCCGGTCGGGCTACCAGGAGCCTGTCCCGGGCCGCCGGGTGCTGTGCCGCCGGGAGCCTGTCCCGGGCCGCCGGGTGCCTGTCCCGGGCCGCCGGGAGCCGTGCCGCCGGGAGGCATGGTTCCAGGACCCTGGCCCCAGTTCGACCGACCCATACGCATGCCGCCGCGTCCGAATCCACCCGGCCCGAATCCACCCGCGACAGCGGGGCCCGCGCTGATGATCGACCCCTGCTTGGGTGTGGTGATGGTGTCGACGGTGTAGGCGAACGGTCCGGCCAGCGCGGCCAGCAGCGACATCGCGATGGCCAGCGCACCCAGGTAGGCGCGGTGGGCCACCAGCATCACCGCACCCCCGATGATGCCGACGACGATTACCACGTACCGCAGCCACGGAACGAAATCGGGTGAGCGGTTCAGCAGCACGAATCCCCAGATCGCGGCGATCCACACCGCGGCGGCCAGCACGCACCGCACCCAGATCGTGGTGCGGGCACGCCACGCCACCGCTGCCCCACCGGCCAGCACCGCGGCCACCGCCGGCGCCAGGGCCGCGGTGTAGTAGCTGTGGAAGATGCCCGCCATGAAGCTGAACACACCCATGGTGACCAGCAGCCACAGTCCCCACACCGACAGGTAGGCGCGTCGGGTGTCGGTGCGCTTGGCGCGGCCGATGACGATGAACGCCGCCACGCCGAGCACCAGGGCCGACGGGATGAGCCATGCGATCTGCCCACCCTGCTCGGGCTGGAACATGCGCAGCCAGCCCGGCTGACCCCACATGCCGCCGCCCGGTCCGCGGCCGCCGGCTCCGGGCGGTCCGGCGAAGTCGCCGGCCGCACCGCCGGGACCGAATGCCGCGCCGTAGCCGCGGTTCATGCCCGGTCCCACACTGCCGGTTTCGTTGCCGTTGAGGCGTCCGAACCCGTTGTAGCCCAACGTGAGTTCGAGCACCGAATTGTGTTGCGAGCCGCCGATCCACGGTCGCGACGACGCCGGCCACAACTCCACCGTGAGCAGCCACCAGCCGGCGCTGACGATCATCGCGCCCAGCGCGGCGAAGCAGCCACCGAGTCGCCGGAGCCAGGTGCCGGGACCGAAGGCGAAGTAGGTGAGCGCGAGCGCGGGGACGATCAGCATCACCTGCAGTTGCTTGGTGAGGAATCCGAATCCGACGAAGACACCGGTGAGGATCATCCAGCGCAACCGGCCGTCCTCGACCGCCTTCAGACACGCCCACACCGCGGCGATCATCAGCAGGATCAGCAGCGCCTCGGGATTGTTGAACCGGAACATCAGCGCCGCGACCGGCGTGATCGCCAGCGTCGCGCCGGCGAGAATCCCCGCCCAGTGCCCGAGGTACTTGCGGGTGATCCAGTACAGCAGCGCCACCGATGCCACACCCATGAGCGCGTTGGGCACCAGGATCGCCCACGAATTGAGGCCGAAGATGCGCACCGAGATCGCCGGAATCCACAGGGACGCGGGCGGTTTGTCGACGGTGATGGAGTTGGCCATGTCGCTGGACCCGAAGAACCATGCCTTCCACGACTGCGAACCGGCCTGGATCGCGGCGGAGTAGAAGGAGTTGGCGAACCCGTTGCTCGACAGGTTCCAGAGGTAGATGACCGTCGTCCCGATGAGCAGCGCGGCCAGGGACAGCGATTCCCACAGCCGTGCGCGGGTGGAGGTGCTCGGTGTGTCGACAGCGGCGCGGCCCCGGTGATCCGGGGCCGTCGTCGAATCTGCGGTCGTTGTCATCGTCTCGATTCTCGTCGTTGGGAGCGTAGGCGTGTGGGGGCCCGGGGTCACCCGGCGGTGCGGGCCTTCAGATGAGCGCGAAACACCCAGCGCAGCCCGACGAAGCGGGTGGCGGTGGCCACCAGGTTGGCGATCACCAGCACTGCGAGTTCGACGTGCTTGGACGCGTCGGGCGCGAAGGAATGCAACGCGACCAGCGAACCGGCGGTCACGGCCCACCCGAAGAGGAACACCCCGAGGCCGAAGAACTGGTGTTTGAGTGCGTCCTCGCGGCCCTGGACCCCGAAGCTGAAGCGGCGGTTGGCCGCGGTGTTGAGAATCGCGGTGATCGCCAGGGCGACGAAGTTCGAGACCTGGGCGCCGAGAACCGAGTGCAGCAGCAGGTAGAGCACCGCGTAGGCGACGGTCGAGGCCACCCCGACCACGCAGAAGCGGGCCAGTTGGCCGACCATTCCGTGGGGGACTCCCGCGATGGCGGGGCCGGGGGCACGCTCGCGTCCGACGGTGGCCCGCAGTTGCGCGATCGGGAGGCGGCCGGTGGCCAGCGCGTAGCCCACCCGTGCGCACCCCTTCAGGTCGGCCAGCGCGGTGGACACGATGTCGACGGTGCTGCCGGGGTCGTCGGTCCAGTCGACGGGCACCTCGGCGATGCGCAGTCCGATCCGTTCGCCGATCACGAGCAACTCGGTGTCGAAGAACCAGCCGGTGTCGCTCACGTAGGGCAGCACCTGCCGGGCGATGTCGGCGCGCATGGCCTTGAAGCCGCACTGGGCGTCGGAGAACCTCGCCCGCATCGTGGTGCGCAGGATGAGGTTGTAGCTGCGCGAGATGAACTCACGCTTGGGGCCGCGCACCACCCGGGACGACCGCGCCAGCCGGGTGCCGATGGCGATGTCGGAGTGGCCGGACTCCAGTGGCGCGATCAGCGGCAGCAACGCGTTGAGGTCGGTGGAGAGGTCGACGTCGCAGTAGGCGACGATCTGCGCGTCGCTGCGTGTCCAGACCGCTTTGAGCGCCCGGCCGCGGCCCTTCTCGTCGAGGTGCATCACGCGGATGCCGCCGAGTTCGCCCGCGAGTTCGGCGGCGATCGCGACGGTGTTGTCGGTGCTCGCGTTGTCGGCGACGGTGATCCGCGCGGTGAACGGTACGTCGGCGGTGAGGTGGGCGTGCAGTCGCTGCAGGCAGCGGGTGATGTCGGCCTCTTCGTTGTAGACGGGCACGACGATGTCGAGGACGGGCACGGCCACCGAGGTGTCGGCGACGGTCGTCACTGCGGCCGCGGCCTGCGGGAGGGCGTCTGTGGTCATGTCATCAAGAATCGGTGCGCAAACTTCATCCACTCTGCGCCGAACCTGCCAGTTGGCTGTGAGCGTCGAGCGTGCCCAGATCCCCGTCGAGCGTGCCCACATCCGGGTGTCTCCTCGCTCCCGCGCACCTGTTTGCTTCCCGCGTCGCAAATTACCGACGCGGGAAGGAAATGGAGACGCGGGAAGCTGCAGGATCAGGCGCTGTCGGCGGGGGTCGCTAGATTTGCGGACATGACCAGCGCCCCCACCCTCTCCGATGCCGACCGCGCAGTCGCCGAGGGGGTGATCAGCAGCCTCGCCGGTGACGGTGCCCGGTTGCGCGACGACCAGCTCTCTGCGGTGGTCGGGTTGCTCGGAGCGAGCGGGCCACGTGTGGCCGGCGCCGGGAGCGAAGCGAGCGGGCCGCGTGTGCCCGGCGCCGGGAGCGAAGCGAGCGGGCCACGTGTGCCCGGCGCCGGGAGCGGAGCGAGCGGGCCGCGTGTACTCGTGGTGCAGGCGACGGGGTGGGGCAAGTCGGCCGTGTACTGGACCGCGACGGCGATCCTGCGGGCGCATGGCCGGGGACCGACGCTGATCGTCTCACCTCTGCTGTCGCTGATGCGTGATCAGGTGGCCGCCGCCGGACGTGCCGGGCTGCGGGCGGCGACGTTGAACTCGTCCAACGTCGACGAGTGGAATTCCATCGAATCCGATTTGCGAGCCGGCAACGTCGACGTGCTGTTGGTCTCGCCGGAACGGCTGGCCAATCCGGGTTTCGGCCGCCGGGTGCTCGACGCGCTGGCCGGCAATCTGGGGTTGCTGGTGATCGACGAGGCGCACGCCATCTCCGACTGGGGTCATGATTTCCGGCCCGACTATCGCCGTGTCGCCGACGTATTGCGGTCGCTGAATCCCGGCACCCCGGTGTTGGCGACCACGGCCACCGCGAACAGCCGGGTGACCGACGACGTGGCCACCCAACTCGGCTCGCACACGCTGGTGCTGCGCGGACCACTCGCCCGCAAGTCGTTGCATCTCAATGTGATCGATGGACTCTCGCCGATCGATCGATACGCCTGGGTGGCGCAATACCTGCCGGAACTGCCCGGCTCGGGCATCGTCTACGTGCTGACCGTCGCTGATGCCGACCGTCTCGTCGATGCGATTCGCACGGTGCACGGCAACGCCGTCCCGGTCGCCGCCTACACCGGCCAACTCGACGCCGACCGCCGACATCAACTCGAGGACGCACTTCTGCGCAACGAGGTCAAGGCACTGGTCGCGACGTCGGCGCTGGGGATGGGCTACGACAAACCCGACCTCGGATTTGTTGTCCACGTCGGGTCGCCGCCGTCGCCGGTGTCGTATTACCAGCAGGTCGGTCGCGCCGGGCGCGCGCTCGACGATGCGGTGGTGGTGTTGCTCGCCGCGGCCGGTGACAACTCGGTGTGGGAGTACTTCGCCACCGCGACCATCCCCGAGCCCGAGCGGATGCGGACTCTGCTCGATGCACTCGGTGCTGCGGATGCACCGATGTCGGTACCCGCGTTGGAGGCCGGGACGGGAATGCGTCGGGGACGCATCGAGCTGATGCTCAAACAACTCGCGGTCGACGGCGCCACCGAGCGCGGGCCGGACGGATGGTCGGCGACGGGGACGCCGTGGGTATACGACGCCGACCACTACGACGGCGTGCTGGCTGTGCGTCGTCGGGAAGCCGACATCATGCGGTCCTACATCGCCGGCCGCCGCTGCCTGATGCAGTTGCTCACCGAATCCCTCGACGATGCACAGTCGGAGCCGTGCGGCCGGTGTTCGGTCTGTCGCGGCGCTCTCACCCCTCCGCTGAACGCCGCGGTCGACCCGGCAACGGTCCGGACGATCACGGGTTCGCTGCGTCGATCGGCGCAGACCCTGGAACCCCGCAAGATGTGGCCGGGTGGTGACTTCGGCCGTCGCGGTCGCATTCCGGCGGATGTCGCGGCCGCCGAAGGCCGGGTACTGGCCCACGCCGATGCGCCGGAGTGGTCGGATCTGCTGGCCGCTGCCCGCGACCACGACGCGCAGGCGCTCGCCGATCTCGGCGACGCCGCGGTGGCGACGTTGTCGGCGTGGGTTCGCTCATCCGGGGTTCGGCCCGACATGATCCTCTCGTTGCGCCTGACCGGAACCGGACTGGCCGACGACCTCGCCGAACACCTGCGGGTCGTCGGACGTCGCCCTGGCGGCGCGCTGCCCGTTCGTCAGGGCGACCCGCCCGGTCGTGATGCGCCGGGGGCCGTGGAGGCCGACTACTGGCGTGATCATCTCGGTGATCCGCCTCCGGAGGTGTCGGGTCAGGCGGTGTTGCTGGTGGTCGACGAGACGCGGAGCGGCTGGCCGATCACCCTGGCCGCGGCGGCGTTGCGTGAGGCGGGTGCGTCAGCGGTGTTGCCGCTGCTGATCCATCGCACCGTGTGAACCGAGCGAATCCGGGCACGCTCGACCCGAAAGTGGGCACGCTCGACGTCAGTCGGCGACGTACTCCCCGTATCCGGTGGCGCGCAGGGCGGCACGGATCTTCTTCGCGTCGGCGTCGAGTTCCTCGGCCGAGATGTCCCTGCGGGCCTTGCTGAGGTCGTAGGTCTCCATGCTCACTGCCGGGAACACGTGGATGTGCACGTGCGGAACCTCGAAACCGGCGATCAACATGCCGATGCGGGGCGCACCGAGCCCCTCCTTGATCGCACGTCCCACCTTCTGTGCGACGTCGGCGAGATGGGTGAACGACGCGGTGTCCATCTGCTCCCAGTGGTCGACCTCTTTACGCGGTACCACCAGCACGTGCCCCGGGGTGACCGGCTCGATGGTCAGAAAGGACACGCACTGACCGTCCTTCCAGACAAAACGACCGGGGAGTTCTCCATTGATGACTTTGGTGAATACCGACGACATACCAACAGTCTAGGTCGATTCGACGCCCGATGACCGTAGTTGTCGAGCGTCCGTTCCCGTGTTGGCCGTGGATCTGTCGGGAGCCCGTGACATTCTTTCCTCGTGAGTCGACAAGAGTTCACCGGCGACGGGCCGGAGTCGCCACGCGGCGGGCATCCGGTCGGTTCCGCGGCGGTGGTGGCGCGCGCCCAGCGGTTCCCGCGGCTGCGCTACATGGGCTCCAAGTATCGCCTGCTCCCCCACCTCGAGCGCACCTTCGCCGAGATCGGCGGCAGCACCGCGGTGGACGCGTTCTCCGGGTCCGGCGTCGTCTCCTACCTGCTCAAGGCACAGGGATTCGCGGTCACCACCAACGACTTCCTGACCTTCCCGCACATCATCACCCGCGCGACGGTCGCCAACTCGTCGGTGCGCCTCGAACCCGACCTCGTCGACGAGATCTGCGGCCCACCCGCCGACGACCGTGACTTCATCGCCCGCACCTTCGACGGCCTCTACTTCTCCGCCGACGACCGCGCCTTTCTGGATTCCGCGTGGTCGCACATCGACCGTTTGCGCGGCTACCGGCGCGACCTCGCCATCTCGGCGCTGGTGTTGTCGGCGGCCCGCAAGCAGCCGCGCGGTGTATTCACCTTCACCGACTCCTCGCGTTACGCCGACGGCCGCCGCGACCTGCGGATGTCGTTGCGCGACCACTTCCGGCTTCGCTCGGCCCACGAGTACAACGCGACGGTGTTCAGCAATGGCCGGCGGCATCGCAGCATCTGCGGCGACGTCTTCGACATCGACCTCGACACCGCCGCACCCGACCTGGTGTATCTCGACCCGCCGTACGCCCCGCCGACCGACGACAACGACTACATCAAGCGCTATCACTTCCTGGAGGGTCTCTCGGTCTACTGGGAGGGGATGAGCATCATGGAGAACACGAAGACCAAGAAGCTGCCCAAGCGGTTCACTCCCTTCGCCTACAAACGCACCATCGACGACGCCTTGCTGCGCACCTTCGAGCACTTCGAGTCCGCGGGTGCGATCGTGCTCTCCTACTCGTCGAACGCGTTGCCCGGGCACGACCGGATCGTCGATCTGCTCGGCAAGGTCAAGCCGTCGGTGGAGGTGATCGCGATCGATCACAAGTACAGCTTCGGTACGCACGCGGCCGCCACCCGCCGAGACGTGAGCGAGTTCCTGTTCATCGGCCGGGACTGAGCGACAACAGGATTCACCCATGATGCAGGATTGGTCCCGATGAGTGACGCCGGCGAGTTCGACGACTACCTCTTGTCGCTGGGTCGGCTGACCGCGCACGTGGACCCGACGGCATCGACGCCCGAGGCGGAGCGGATCGTCGACGCCGTCGACTCACTCTCCGAGGTGCTCGACACCGACCTGACGGGCCTGGCGGTGTGGGCGCGCGATCACGCCGACGAGGACACCATTCTGCGATTGGCGGTGGGACTGTCCCAGGAGAAGATGCGCAACAACCTGCGCCACGAGTTCGGTACATCGTCGTGGCAGAAGGTGGCGCGCAGCGCCCCGTACGACCTCGTCGACTGGATGGACCGAGAATTCGATCTGGTTCGGATGCTCCGCGCGCAGATGGCCCGCACCTACACCTTCGCCGATATTCTCGTCGCCCGGTCGGGTACGCGGGCCACGGCCACCCGCGCGGGAGCTTCCGGGCGGCACATCGAAGACGAGATCGAGTCCATTGCAAGGGATTTGAATCTGCCGTACGTGACTCGCTCTCGCTTCACCGGCCGCGGCGGCCGGGACGCACCCGCCGACCTCATCGTCGGTCGCGACGGTGCGGCCGACATCGTGGTGGCCGCGAAGGGCTTCGACTCCACGGGTAGCAAACTCACCGACGCGGTCCGTGAGATCGAGGAAATGGCCGAGGTACGTCTGCCCAAGCAACTCGTGTTGGCGGTGATCGACGGAATCGGCTGGAAATCGCGGCAATCCGACCTTCGTCGCATCCATCAGCTCTGGGCCGACAAGCAGATCGACGGGATGTACACGCTGGTCACGCTGGACGCGTTCCGCGCCGACGTCGAGGAGTTCGCCCGGCTGCGCAAGCTGATCTGACGTCAGGGGCGGCAGCGAGCGGACCCGGGCACGCTCAACGGGATTCTGGGCACGCTCAACCCGGAAGTGGGCACGCTCAACGGGCTTCTGGGCACGCTCAACCCGGAAGTGGGCACGCTCAACGGGATTCTGGGCACGCTCAACCCGGAAGTGGGCACGCTCAACGGGATTCTGGGCACGCTCGACCCGGATCTGGGCACGCTCAACCCGGAAGTGGGCACGCTCAACGGGCTTCTGGGCACGCTCGACCCGGAAGTGGGCACGCTCAACCGGGGAGGCGGGGCAGCCGCAGCCAGAACGTGGCGCCCTGGCCGGGCACCGATTCCACACCCACGCGTCCGCCGTGGGCGTGGACCAGCGCCGCGACGATCGACAACCCGAGTCCGCTGCCCCCGCCCTCACCGCGGTAGCGGGAGCTGTCGCCCCGGTAGAAGCGCTCGAAGACGTGCTCGGCGTCGTGCGCGGCGAGTCCCTGGCCGGTGTCGCTGACCGCCACCACCACGTCGTCGGCACCGTGCTCCTGGTCGACGCCCACCCACACCGTGATCGACGCGTCGGCCGGTGTGTGTACCACCGCGTTGGTCACCAGATTGCGGATCACCTGCACCAGCCGCGCCGAATCGCCGCGCACCATCGGTGGCTGATCCGACTCGCCGACCTCGATCCGGATGCTGCGTTCGGGTGCCGCGACGCGCGCCGACTGCACCACGTCGGCGGCCAGCGCCAGCATGTCGACGGGCTCGGAGTTCAGCGGGCGCTGCGCGTCGAGGCGCGCGAGCACCAGCAGATCCTCCACCAGCACGTTCATCCGCCCGGCCTCGTCGTCGATACGACGCATCGCATCGGACGGATCGGACACCGCACCGCGGCGATACAACTCGGCGAACCCCTTGATCGAGGTCAGCGGTGTCCGCAACTCGTGCCCGGCGTCGGCGATGAACCGCCGCATCTTCTCCTCCGACGCCCGCGCCTGCTCCTCCGACGCACGGGCCTGCTGCTCGGAGGCCGCGGTGGCGGAGAACGCGTGCTGGATCTGGCCGAGCATCGTGTTGAGCGATTCCGACAGACTGCCCACCTCGGTGTTCGGCGCCGCCGGAGGGACTCTCATGTTCAGATTGCCCGCGGCGATGGCGTGCGCGGTCTCCTCCACCCGGCGCAGCGGTCGCAGGCTCGATCGGACGAGCAGATAGCTGAGGATGCCGATCACCACCACCACGGCCAGCCCGATGCCCAGTTGCAGCCACATCAACCGCGACAGCGTCTTGTCGACGTCGGTGAGCGGGATGGCGACCACCACCTGGCCGTCGGGGTTGGTCTGTTTGATCAGCCTCCAGCGGGGACCGTCACCGTCGGCGGAGTCCACCGTTACCGGGCCGTAGTCACCCGCGGGCAGTCCGGTGATCGCGGGCGCGTCGTCGAAGTCGTTGCTGGACAGTACCTCTCCGTTGTCCAGCGTGGTGTGGACGAAGTACGGCGACGGCGGGCGTCGCGGCCCGGGCGGCGGGCCGGGGCTGTCGTTGATCCGTACCCGCGGTTTGGCCCACGTGTCCACCGCGTTGATCAGCCCGGTGTCGGTGCGCGACATCAGGTCGCTCTTCATCGCCGAGGTGACCGCGATCCCGGACACCAGCAGACCGATCACCACCAGCACGAGCGTCAACGCGACGAGCGACACCCGCAGCGGCACACCGTGTTTGTGCAGCCGACCGACCGGTTGTGCGGTTGCCATGTCAGCCGCGCGGCTCACGCATCACATATCCGACGCCGCGCAGCGTGTGGATGAGCGGCTTCTCGCCGAAGTCGAGCTTGCGCCGCAGATAGGACACATACGATTCGACGACGTTCACCTCGCCGCCGAAGTCGTAGTTCCAGACGTGGTCGAGGATGCGGGGTTTGGACAACACGGTGCCCGCGTTCACCATGAAGTAGCGCAGCAACGTGAACTCGGTGGGCGAGAGTGACACCAGCTTGCCCGCCTTGAACACCTCATGGGTCTCGTCGTCGAGTTCGATGTCGGCGAAGGTGATCCGCGACGACGACTTGGCGTTCTCGTCGAAACCGCTGCGCCGCAGCAGCACCTGCAGACGCGCCACCACCTCTTCGAGACTGAACGGTTTGGTGACGTAGTCGTCGCCGCCGATGGTGAGTCCGTTGATCTTGTCCTCGACGGAGTCGCGTGCGGACAGGAACAGTGCGGGCGCGGTGACCCCGTCGGCACGCAGCCGGCGCAGCAGGCCGAAGCCGTCCATGCCGGGCATCATCACGTCGAGGATGAGGAGGTCGGGCTTGTCCGACCGGCAGCGGTCGATGGCTTCGGGCCCGTTCGCCGCGACCTCGACCTGATAGCCCTGGAACTTCAGCGACACCGAGAGCAGCTCCCGGATGTTGACCTCGTCGTCGACGACGAGGACGCGCGGACCGTGCGCGGGCGCCCCGCCCGACGTTTGTGTGCTCATCTGACCCATGTCGTTCACAGCTACCACCATCACCGATCAGTCTGCCACGGATCTGGAGAGCCACTGACAACTTGCTGTGAGTGCTGACCTGCACGAACAGTTGTCCGATGCGGCCGCGCCGCGAAAGTCATCGGCGCATGAACGGTGACGGAAACGCAGGTTTGAGGTTGACCTCACCGAGCCAGGCGGCGAGCTCGTCGGCCCTGGCGGCCAGCGCTCGGTGTGCCGCGCGGGGCAGATCCTCCAACGCATGAAGCGCCACCGACCCGTCGTCGAGCCGGTACCAGCCGCCCACGATGCGGCCGTCCCACCACGCAGTCTGGCCGCCATTGCCGTTGCGGTCGAACACGTGTGGCACGTGGTCGCCGACATAGAACGAGCGCTGTTTGTGGCCCATCGTGGTGGGGTCGAGTTCAGGAAGCAGCAGGGCCTGCGGTGCGACGGGCTCGACCTCGTCGACGTCGTCGGCGTGGACGTATCCCACCGACCCGTCGTCGAGATCCACCTCGACCACGTCGAGCCGCGCGAGTGCGGCGCGGACGGCCGCCTTCGTGCTGCCCAGCCACCACACGAGATCGGTCTCGGTGCCCGGACCGAAGGCGCGCAACCACCTGTCGATCATGTGCACGTGCCCGGTGACCGGATCCGGTGCCGTCAGCGGCTCACCGAGCCAGTGTTCGATGGCCACCCACGACGGCCGGGACAGGTGCCAGCCCGCCGCGTTGGGTCCGCGCACGATCTCGGCGGCCGCGCTCATCATGTTCAGCACCCGCGGTCCCATCGGCACCTGCCCGCCCCACGTCCTGCCGGGCGAGATCATCACCCGGAGGTCGAGTTCGGGTAGTCGCTCGCGCAGCTGTGTGGAGGTCAGCGCGGCACCGCCGGCCAATTCACGGCGCACCGCGGCCCGCGCGGTGTCGATCCAGCCATCCGGATCATCGACGTCATCGCTGCGCCGCAGATCGCGGAGCATGTTGGTGCGTTCCGACGCCGCCACCCGTGCGCTCACCGCGCCCACGGCGTCGGCCAGGATGTCGCGGGGCAGCGCGAACACGGTGCGCCGCATGGCGAGATGCTTGATCAGAGAGCGCTTTTCGTAGAGCGCGGAATCCATGTCGGCGGCCACGAAACCCGGCATGCGTGCCCACGCGGAGATGTAGACCGTCGACGGTGCGGTGGCGTGCAGTCCCACCGTCGCAGCGGCGGCCTCCTCCACCGTGGCGGCACCGAATCCGTCGGCGAGACGGTGCCGGCGCATCAGTCGGGTCCGGCGCGCCGCGTCGGTGATCCGTGGGCGTACCGCACTCATCCCGGATCGGGCGCCGCGATCGCGTCGACCTCCACGAGCTGGTCGTCGTAGGGCAGCACGGTGACCCCCACCATGATCGCGACGGGCACCTGCCCGTCGAACTCGCCGACAACTGCTTCCCAGGCGACGGCGAGGTCGGCCTGCAGGTGCTCGGCGACGTAGACGGTGAGCTTGGCGATGTCGCCGAGGGTGGCGCCGCGTTCGGCGAGTACGGCGCCGAGATTCTGCAGGCACCGCCGGGTCTGGGCCACCACGTCACCGCGGGCCACCACCACACCCTCGGTATCGAGCGGCGCGATTCCGGCGGTGAACAGCAGCGGCCCGGCGGTCACGGTGGCGCTGTACGGGAATCCGCCGTCGTGAAGGGTCGACGACCCGTGGAGAGTGATGCGCGACATCAACCGATGGTATCGGGCGCCGTGCCCTGCGGGTTTCAGAGTCAGCGAAACCCGAGCACCTGGTCGCCGTAGGTGCGTCGCAGCGGCGCGTCGAGGTCGTCGACCACCCGGTCGTGCGCGTCGATCACCAGGGTCGCGCGGGTGTCGGTGGTGAACGGTGGCCACTCCAGTCCGGCGAGGCCGCCGGTGTCGAGGGCCGGATCACCGGACCGGATGAACGACGTCCAGCGCGCACGCATACGCGCCGACACCTGTTCTCCGGTGCTGCGTCCACCCAGTTTGAACATGACGTCGGCGCTCCCTTTCGGAAAGTTCCCGAACACATACGGCAACTCGGTGACGTGGGTGGCGCCCACCCGCAGCAACCGGAACAACCTGGTGGTCTGATCGAACCGATACAGGTAGACCGGAGCCACCTCGCTATGTCCCTCGGCCACCCACACCGTGGGCATCCGGAACGCGAGATCGCGTGACACGTCGAGGTTGATCGATTTGGGTTTGACACCCGGATAGGCCGCCGCGATGCGTTCGGGGGTGGGAATCGACAGCTCCGGATACTCGGTGGCGATCTGATCGAACATGCTCCGGATGGCCGGTGAGGTGACCGGCATCAGCGGCGACTTCATGAACTTGAAGGCGGCCGTCTCGTCCCGGTTGGTGCCGATCAGCAACGGCACCGGGATCGACTCGCCGCTGCGGAAGACTTCCACCGGGTGACGAGGCACGAGGTCACCGTCGACCACCGGCGCGAACGCAATCGTGCCCGGAGTCGACTGGGGCACTTGAGCGAACGCCGTCATGGTGGCGGCGACGATGCGCTCGACGTCCATCGTGGCGAAAGCGTGGGGATCGGACGGGTCGACGCCGGCCGCGGTGATGAGCACCTCGGCGACCGATGCCGCCCGGGTACGGTCGTACACCGACGTGGCCGGCGAACTCTCGGCGATCGCCCGGTGGAACAGCCCACGCGCGGCCGGGACGGTGAGCAGGGTGGTGACGATGCCTCCGCCGGCCGATTCGCCTGCCACGGTGACGTTGTCCGCATCGCCGCCGAAGGCCCCGATGTTGTCGCGCACCCAGTGCAAGGCGGTGAGCACATCGCTCAACCCGGCATTCGTGTCGTACTCGCGGTTGTCGCGCCCGCGGTTGTCGTGCCCGGCCGGGTCACCCGCGAGCGAACCGAGGTCGGCGAACCCGAGCGCACCGAGACGATAGTTGAGCGAGACGACGACGATGTCACCGCCGCGCGACAGAACGCTGCCCTCGAAGACCTCCTGACCGGATGTGCCGAACACGTAGCCGCCACCATGAATCCAGACCATCACCGGCCGCGGGTCGCCCACCGAGGCATCGGTGGGCGACCAGATGTTGAGAAACAGACAATCCTCGTCCTGTACTGCACCGGCAGGCATCGGCACCGCGGGACTCGTTGCCTGCGGAGCCACCGCGCCGAAGGCATCCGCGTCGACGATCCCGTCGACGGGTTCGGCAGGCCGGGCGCGACGCCACCGCAACTCGCCGACGGGAGGCTGCGCGTACCGGATGCCCCGCCAGACGTTCACACCGTCGTCGGTCGATGTTCCGCGGAAGGTGCCCACTCCAGTCTGCGCGACCGGGCCATTCGTGCTCACCGGTCCATCGTGCGTCGCCGCTCGTCTCGTCGCCGGACACGACACGCATTCGGAGCGTCGGGTCAACCGTAGGGATCGACGATCCCGTCGTTGTCGGTGATGTTGGTGTAACGGGTCGCGGGTGTGCGCGCGACGCCCTGCAGTCGGCGTCGTTGGACCCCGGCAGCGATCCACCCGGATGGCTCAGTTCGGCCCGGGTTCCGTCCCACACACCGTGAGAGTGGATGTCAGCGGTAGGTGATGCCGGTGTACTTTCTGCTCACCCGGGTGCCGCCCTCACCGGCGAGGATGTTCTCGAGTTGGGCCAGCGATCCGATCACCGCCTCACCCCGCATGCCGCGCTCGATGAACTCGATCGCGGCCTGCACCTTGGGTCCCATCGAACCGGCCGCGAACGTCGACGATTTCAACGCGCTCGGATGTGCGGTGGCGATGGCCCGTTGGTCCGGGGTGCCCCAGTTCTCGTAGACCGCATCGACATCGGTGGCCATGATCATCAGATCCGCGGTGAGCTGATAGGCCAACAGTGAGGTCGCGAGATCCTTGTCGATGACACCTTCGACACCGCTGTAGCTGCGGGCGACCGCGTCCCACGCCACCGGCACACCGCCACCGCCTGCGCACACGACGGTGACGCCGCCGGACACCAGATGCTCGATGGTGTAGATGCCCGGGATGGCCGACGGGGTGGGTGAGGCGACGACTCGCCGCCAGTACTCACCGTCGGCGGCGATGCTCCATCCGTGCGCGGCCGCCAACTTCTCGGCCTCGTCCTTGGTGTACACCGGCCCGATGAACTTGGTGGGGTTGTCGAACGCGGGGTCGCGGGGATCGACCTCGATGAGGGTGACCAGCGTGGCCACCTGCCGGACCGCCGGAAGCAGTTCGCGCAGTTCACGTTCGATCAGATAGCCGATCATGCCCTCGGTCTGCGCGTCGAGCACGTCGAACGGCTCCGCCGAGTCGGGGTCGGCGGCGGCGGTGATGTTGGCCAGCAGGCCCACCTGGGGACCGTTGCCGTGGGTGATCACCAGATTGTTCTCGATCGAGACCGGGGCCAGCACCTCCATCGCGTCGTTGACCGCCTGCAGCTGATTGGCCGGGGTGAGCGGTTTTCCCCTGGGCAGCAGAGCGTTTCCGCCCAGCGCCACAACGACTCTCATACCAGCCCCAGTGTCGCGGCCACGATGGCCTTGATCGAATGCCAGCGATTCTCCGCCTGCGCGAACACGATGGAGGCGTCGCTCTGGAACACCTCGTCGGTCACCTCGAGCGCCGACAGACCGGTCTCCTCGTAGATCTGCTCACCGACGGTGGTGTTGCGATCGTGGAATGCGGGCAGGCAGTGCAGGAACTTGGTGTCGGGCTTCCCGGTGGCGGCCATGACCTCGGCGTTCACCTGATACGGCAGCAACAGTTTGATGCGTTCACCCCAGAGGTCCTTGGCCTCACCCATCGACAGCCAGACGTCGGTGTAGATGAAGTCGGCGTTCTTGACGCCTTCGCCGACATCCTCGGTGTGGGTGATCGAGCCGCCGGTGGCGGCCGCGATCTCGTTGCCCGCCTTGGTGATCGCCTCCGGGGTCCAGCGCTCCTTGGGCCCCACCAGACGAACGTCCATGCCGCACATGGCACCGGCGATCAGCAGCGAGTTCGCCACGTTGTCCTCGGTGTCGCCGAGGTAGGCAAAGGTGATCTCGTTGGCCGGCTTGCCGCCGGCGTGCTCGACCATGGTGAGCATGTCGCACAGCGACTGCGTCGGGTGCCATTCGTCGGACAGACCGTTCCACACCGGCACCGACGCCGCCTCGGCGAGCACCTCCATCGACTTCTGCGAGAAACCGCGGTACTCGATGCCGTCGAACATCGACGCCAGCACATGCCCGGTGTCGGAGATCGATTCCTTATGGCCGAGTTGCGATCCGGTGGGATCGAGATAGATGTGTCCGAGGCCCAGATCGTAGGCCGCCCGCTCGAAGGCGCAGCGGGTGCGCGTGGAGGTCTTCTCGAAAACCAGCGCGATGGCCTTGCCGACATGCTTCTGGGCGTCGCGGCCCTCCTTGTGCGCCTTCTTCACCTCCTGCGACAGTTCCAGAAGCGCGGTGTACTCGTCGACGGTGAAGTCGAGTTCCTTCAGATAGTCACGGCCCTCGAGGGTTGCGATGACGTCGCCGTAATCACTCATGGCTACACTGCCTCTCGTTCGATGGGGCACGACATGCAGCGAGGTCCGCCACGGCCGCGGCCGAGTTCGGAACTCTGCAGCCCGATGACCTGGATGCCGTTGTCCCCCAGATACTTGTTGGTGGTCACATTGCGTTCGTAGCCGACGATGACGCCCGGCGAGACAGCGAGGAAGTTGTTGCCGTCGTCCCACTGCTGACGGGCTGCCTCGAGGCGGTCGATGGGCGCCTTGAGGACACGCAGTTTGTCCACGCCGAGTGCCTCGGCGACCACCGGGAACAACTCGCCGTTCTCCACCACGTCGAAGGCGGTGCCCTCGTCCTTGGCGGTCAGCGTGTAGGACCGCAGTTCGCCCGGGAGGTAGGGGTAGACGCTGAAGGCGTCACGGTCGATCATCGTCATCGCGGTGTCGAGATGCATGAACGCACGTTCGTGCGGCAGTTCCACCACGATGATCTTGTCCACCGCACCCGAGCGGAACAGGCTGTCGGCGAGCACTTCCACACCCTGGGGCGCGGTGCGTTCACCCATCCCGATCATCACGTGCCGGTTGCCGATGACGAGGATGTCGCCGCCCTCGACGGTCGCCGGTGCGTGTTGCTGCGAGTCGTTGCCGTAGTAGAACTCGAAGTCGGCGTCGGCGAACATCGGGTGGAAGTTGTAGATGACCCGGGAGTTGATCGACTCACGCTGACGCGCCGGTTTCGCCATCGGGTTGACGCTGACGCCGCCATAGATCCAGGCCGAATTGTCGCGCTGGAACAGGTGATTGGGCAGCGGCGCGAGGAAGAAGTCATCGTCGCGAAGGTAGTTCAGGAACAGGCTCGGGGTGCCCGCCAAGTACGGCGCCACGTCGCGTTTGAGCAGACCGCCGATGAGCATCTCGGCAAGGTCGGCCGCCTTGAGTTCGCCGACCAGTTTGTCGAGCGGATGGTCGAGGGCGGTTCCGAAACGAGTCGCGGTGGTGAGCCTGTCCTGCAGGAACTCTCGCGCACCGGGCTGATCCACCGCCTCGGCGAGCAGATCCTGATACAGGTACACGGTGACACCGAGATCGCGCAGGATCTGCTGAAACGCCTCGTGTTCCTCGCGGGCCTTCTCGGCCCACATCACGTCGTCGAAGAGCAGGCTCTCGACGTTCGACGGGGTCAGTCGCGTCAGCTCGATACCCGGCTTGTGCAGGATCACCTGTTGGAGTTGGCCGACCTCGGAATCGACATGAAAGCTCATGATTTCCTTCCTTCGTGGATGCTCATGCGGTGGATGCTCATGCATCCACGACGCGGTAATCGGGAACAGGAGGAGGCGAGGACATGCGGCTGCGCATGTAGAGGTACACCGGCACGCCGAGCAGGAATGCGCCCAACGTCATCAGGTAGGGACCGTATTCGGAGTACCAACTGTCCTCGTCGGTGTTGCGCGAATAGATGATGAACAGGATCGCGAACACCAGGCTCACCACGGCGACGATGACGTCGCGCCAGAACCTGGCACGCTCCATCTTGCGCGCATCGCTGATCCGCATGTAGATCTGCGCCAACGCCGAGAACGCGTACGGGATCGCGGCGGTGATGCCGGTCATGAACACCAGGGTGTTGAAGATGGCGGCACCGCTGTTGCCGAGATAGCTGATCACGGTCACCACACTGGCCAGCACGGTGGCGGCCAGGATGCCGAAGGCCGGCACCCCGCGGCTCGACATCTCGGCGAACCGGCTCGGGAACAGCCCGTCGAGGGCGGCTGCCCGCGGCATCTCCGAGCAGATCAGCACCCACCCGTTGAGCGCGCCGATACCGGAGATGATCACCGCGACGGCCACCGCGTACCCGGCCCAGGTGCCGCCGAAGATGTCGTTGGCGGCGATCGCATACGACGCCTTGTTCTCGTCCTTGCCGAGATCGGCCGACGGTACGATGCCGAACACCGCGGTCATCGAGAGCAGATACACGATCGCGCAGGCGACGGTGCCGATGATGGTGGCGCGCGGCACATTACGCTTCGGGTCGCGGACCGCCGCGGCGGTCACCGTCGCGGTTTCCACCCCCAGATAGCTGAACAGCAGGATCGCCATCGCACCGAGGATCGCCGACGTGGCCGACCCGCCGCTGGCGTTGAATGGGTGAAAGTTGTCCGACGAGACGAAGAAGATCCCGACGAAGGAGAGCAACAGCAGCGGGATGAACTTGAGGATGGTGGTGATGGTCTGGAAGGCGCCGATGTTCTTCAGCCCGCTGAGGTTGATCGCGGCGGGAACCCACAGGCCGGCGAGCGCGATCAGCAACTGCACCCAGTTGGGGACGTCGTTGAAGAAGTAGATGACGTAATACACCCAGCCGGTGGCGATCGCCGCATTGCCCGCCCACGCCGTGATCCAGTAGCTCCACGCGTTGAAGAAGCCGGCGACGTTGCCGAACGCCACCCGGGCGTAGGCGTACGGACCGCCGGGCGCGGCGATGCGTTTGGACAGTGCCGAATACATCAGCGCGAGCGCGAGTGCACCGACGGTGGTGATCGCCATCGCGATGATGCTGATGGGACCGTAGGAGGCGAGCGAATAGGGCAGGCTGAAGATTCCGACGCCGATGATGCTGCCCATGACGAGCGCGCTCGCCTGTGGCAGACCGAGTTTCGCCTCCTCCTTGTACCCGCTGGCATCCGCCGCGGGCGAACTCTGCAAGGTCTCGCTCATCCCATTCCTCCATCCGTGACGAAACGGCTTGCGTGTCAGGAGAAATGGATTCGACGTCGACCGCCGAACGCGGTCAGGGGAGGCCGGTGTTCGACCGGTCATTGCGAGACCGCCTGTAGTCTCGTGACCAATCCAACGCTACGTGGGGGCTTTCCCTATTTCCACGAAACCGCCAAGAAAGCGACGCCATTTCAGTTGGAAGTCGCAAAGTGGTCACATGCAGGTGAACGGGCGGCGACCACGGCGTCGCACACGGACCCACCCGCGTGCGGATCCTGGTGGAGCCCCCTGTCAGGATCGAACTGACGACCGCTCGCTTACAAGGCGAGTGCTCTACCACTGAGCTAAGGAGGCATTGCGTGCGCGAGTATATCGGGCGGGCGCTTCGTTTCCTCACCGGGACCAGCCAGGCGACGATCGACACGATCGAGCCGGGCAGCATCGTCGTCGCGCCACGCCGGCCGATCGACCGGTTCGATGTGGGCACCATCACCGAGGTGCTCGACCTCGCCACCAAGATCGGCGCCGTGCTGCTGGACTCCGGCACCGGAGCGGTGGACACCGCGTCGCAGATCCGATTCGTCGCCGGGGTCTACGGACTCGAGGAACTCGACGTCGACGTCACCTACAACACGATCCTGGTGAGTGCGCGCCGCGGTGCCACCCTGCCACCGATCAGCGCGATGCAGACCGTGCACTACCGGTCACTCGACTTCACCCGGCTGGCCGCGGTCGATCGGCTGGTCCGCCGGATCCGCGACTCGGCACTGGCGCCGACGAGTGCGCACCGCATGATCGACGACATCATCGCCTCCCGCCATCCCTACCCGCACTGGGTGGCCACCTCGGCGTGGGGCCTCATGGCTGCCGGGATCTCGGTGCTCCTCGGCGGCGGCCTCGTGGTGGCCTCGCTCGCGTTCGCCACCACCGCGGTGACCGTGACCGCGAACCGGTTCCTCAACCGGATCTCCACCCCCGCGTTCTTTCAGCAGGTCGCCGGTGGCTTCATCGCCGTCGTACCCGCCGCGCTGGTGTTCTCGGTGGGCGAACGTTTCGGGGTCGACATCGCGCCCTCGCAGGTGATCGCGGCGGGCATCGTGGTGTTGCTGTCCGGACTCTCGTTGGTGGGATCGGTGCAGGACGCCATCACCGGCGCACCCATCACCGGGGTGGCCCGCTTCTTCGAACTGCTGCTGATGACCGGCGGCATCATCGCCGGTGTGGGCATCGCACTCCAGATGCTCGGACGCTTCGGCGTCTACCTGCCCACGATCACCACGTCCACCCAGTTCGCCGCCGTCGACGTCCCGGTGCGGGTGATCGCCGGCGCGGTGGCGGCTTTCGCGTTCGCACTCGCGAGCTACGCCGAACGTCGGGCGCTGCCCGTCGCGTTCCTGGGCGGCGCGATCGGGATGGGCGTCGCGGCGATCGGGGCGTGGCTGTCGGTGGGCGACGTGATCGCCGGCGGCGCGGCCGCCACCTTCGTCGGACTGGTCGGTGGTCTGCTGGCCCGTCGCGCCCTCACCCCGCCGTTGGTGGTCGCGGTCGCCGGCATCACCCCGCTGCTGCCGGGTCTGGCCGTCTACCGCGGCCTCTACGGCATCCTCAACGATCAGACGCTGCAAGGCTTCACCTGGATGACCAGTGCGCTGGCGGTGGGCTGCGCCCTGGCCGCCGGGGTCACCCTCGGCGAGTTCGTCGCCCGGACGCTGCGGCGTCCGCATCTTCCCGCCACCCCCGAGTGGGCCAGACGCCGCCGCGATGCGCGTGGCGCGCGGGCACGCCGTTGGTGACCGGCGGCGTGGGCGGGGCCCGCCGACGCGTAGAATCGGCTGTTGTGCACGCCACACGTGCAGACCGCATCACCAACACAGACCGCACCGACGAGGGGACATGATGCCCGCGAAGACCACCGACATTCCCGACGAGGAGCTCGAGCCGGTAGCCGACGAGACCGCCAACTCGGCGCGACGCGTCGTCGCCGCGTACGCCACCGACGCCGACGAATGCCGGATGCTGCTGTCCATGCTGGGTATCGCACCGGGCGAGAACGCCTGAGCCGTGCGCCCCGGATCCGACGAGGTATCCAACAGCACATCCACCCACGGCACTGACGGCGCCGAATTCGTCGTCGTGGCCAACCGGCTCCCGGTCGACAAGGAGGTGCTGGCCGACGGCACCGTGCGCTGGAAGCGCAGCCCCGGTGGACTGGTCACCGCCCTCGAACCGATCCTGCGCTCACACACCGGCGCATGGGTGGGCTGGTCGGGCATCGCCGACTCCGACGAGGATCCCGACGTCGAGGGCATCAGCATCCACGCGGTGCCCCTGACGAGCCAGGAGATCGCGGAGTACTACGAGGGCTTCTCCAACGCGACCCTGTGGCCGCTCTACCACGACGTGATCGTCAAACCCGAATACCACCGCGAATGGTGGAACACCTACGTCGAGATCAATCGCCGCTTCGCCGAAGCCGCCTCGCGGGCCGCGGCACCTGGCGCGATCGTGTGGGTGCAGGACTATCAGTTGCAGCTCGTGCCCAAGATGCTGCGAATGCTGCGACCCGACCTGCGCATCGGATTCTTCCTGCACATCCCGTTCCCGCCGGTGGAACTGTTCATGCAGTTGCCGTGGCGCACCGAGATCGTCGAGGGACTGCTCGGCGCCGACCTCATCGGCTTCCATCTGCCCGGCGGTGCGCAGAACTTCCTCTATCTCGCCCGACGACTGGCCGGGCAGGCCACCAGCAAGGGCACGGTGGGGGTGCGCTCACGATTCGGCGTGGTGCAGGTGGGATTTCGCACCGTCCGGGTGGGCGCCTTTCCCATCTCGATCGACTCCGGCGAACTCGACGCCAAGGCGCGTTCCAAGGAGATTCGGCAACGCGCGACCGAGATCCGCGCCGAACTCGGCAATCCGAAGACGGTGATGCTCGGCGTCGACCGCCTCGACTACACCAAGGGCATCGACGTCCGGTTGCGCGCACTCTCGGAGTTGCTCGCCGAGAGCCGCATCGACCCGCACGACACCGTGATGGTCCAATTGGCCACGCCGAGTCGCGAACGCGTCGACAGCTACAAGAGGATGCGCGCCGGGATCGAACAGCTCGTCGGCAACATCAACGGCCAGTACGGCGACGTGGGACAGCCGGTGGTCCAGTACCTGCACCGCCCGGTCCCACGCGACGACCTCATCGCCTTCTTCGTCGCCGCCGACGTCATGCTGGTCACCCCGTTGCGGGATGGCATGAATCTGGTGGCCAAGGAGTACGTGGCCTGCCGCGCCGACCTGGGCGGCGCCCTGGTGCTCAGCGAATTCACCGGCGCCGCAGCCGAATTGCGTTCTGGCTACCTGGCCAATCCGTACGACCTCGACGGCGTGAAGGACGCCATCGTGGCCGCGGTGGAACAGCCGCCGGCCGAGGGCAGACGACGCATGCGCGCGTTGCGCAGACAGGTGCTGACCCACGACGTGGAGAAGTGGGCCAAGAGTTTCCTCGACACCCTCGGCTCCACGCACGAGACCGCCGTGTCGGCCAACCGTGGCGTGCAACTGGTGGACGAGGAGACCGGCGGCTACCTCGATGAGCGTGAATCCCGATGAGCGCGAACGGAATTCCGAGCGAACTACGGGATGCGCTGGTCCGGGCGGCGGCGGTGCCGCAACTACTGCTGGCCAGCGACTACGACGGGTGCATCGCGCCCATCGTGTCCCGCCCACAGGACGCACGACCCAACCCGGCGTCGATCGAAGCGATCAGCGCAGCCGGTTCGATCCCCGACACGGCCGCGGCGGTGATCTCCGGCCGCGCACGGGTTGACCTCGGGAAACTGTCCGGTCTCACCGACGCCCCGGTGACCCTCGTCGGCAGCCACGGCAGCGAATTCGACGGCGGCTTCGCCGACGCGATCACCGACGCCCAGAAGGAGCTGCTCGACGCGGTGATCGACTCGTTCGAGACGATCGCGGCCGATCATCCCGGGGTGACGGTGGAGACCAAACCGGTGAGCGCCGCGCTGCACGTCCGCAACGCCGCACCCGATGTCGCCGACGACGCGCTCGGGTTGGCCCGCAGCGGACCTGCCACCTGGTCGGGGGTGTATGCGACCGAGGGCAAGGCGGTGATCGAGCTCGCGGTGATCGAGACCAGCAAGGGCCACGCCCTCGACCTCCTGCGTGAGCGGTTCGGTTCCGACGCCATCATCTACCTCGGCGACGACGTCACCGATGAGAAGGCTTTCGCACATCTTCCCGCCGATCCCGATGTCAGCATCAAGGTCGGCGACGGCGACACCGCGGCCCGCTACCGTATCGCCGACACCGACGACGTCGCATCGGTACTGGAATTCACCGTCGCGCGACGTCGGGAATGGTTGGCGGACAACCGCTGAGCTACCCGGCGGGCGCGGGGATCCGGTCGACGAGCGGATCCCGGTGCGTCGAGCGTTTGTCGGTTTCGCGGATCACGCGGTGCACGAAACCGAGTTTGCGCACCACCGGATGCGGGATGTCGAACGGATAGAGCGGTCGTCGGCCCATCGCCTGGTTCACCCGGTTGAACATCGTCGACATCCATTTCCAGTCGTAGAGCAGACGTTCGATGGGCTGATCGGCGTAGGACTCCAGCGGCACGATGTCGCGGTCCATCGCGAAGCGCACCTGATCGCTTTCCAGCATCATGCCGGATTCCCGTGCGGTGTCGATGGTTCCGGTGATGTGCAGGTAGTGCGCGAAGCACTCGGCAAAGTCTTCCCACGGGTGCATCGTCGCGTACTCGGAGATGAACGATTTCCGCCAATCCGGTGGCGGCCCCTGGTTGTAGTGCCTGTCCAGTGCGTCGCTGTAGCTTGCCCGTTCGTCGCCGAAGATCTCCCGGCACCGCTGCAGGTAGCGGTCGGCGCCGTCGCCGGTCTCGATCAGGATGTGCTCGTAGTAGTGCCCCACCTCGTGGCGGAAGTGTCCGAGCATGGTGCGATAGGGCTCACCGAGCGCGACGCGCAGCCGTTCGCGGTAGGCGTCCTCGGTCTCGGTGATGTCGATCGTGATGACCCCGTTGGCATGTCCGATCATCACCGGCTTGCCGAGGGTCTGACTCGACAGCAGGTCGAAGGCCAGGCCGCCGTCGGCGCGCCAGAAGGGCTGCACCGGCAAGCCGAGGTCGACGAGCTGGTAGATGAGCATCCGCAGATCGACGGTGGTACTCGGCATCTTCTGCAGGGCGATGACGTCGGAGGCGTCGGGTTGCTTGCGGATCAGGGCCTCCGGGAAGCAGCGGCCCCGCATGCCCGCATCCTTTTCGCTGAACTCCGCCAGGGTCATCCAGTTGCAGCCGGCACCCCAGTTGACGCAGCGCACCCACTCGCGCCCGTCCACCAGGACGCCGTCCTCCGAGGCCACCACCAGCGACCGGCTCGGCAGGTGGACGCCGACGTCGGTGCCGCAGTTCGGGCAGTTCTGATTCATGAAGCCCGACAAGAAGTTGCAGATCGGACAGGTCAGCGCATGCATGAGCTCAGCCTAGGGCGTCGCCTCGGGCGAGGTCAGCGGATGGCGATACGTGCGGTGCCGTCGTCGACGGGCAGCTCGCCCCGCACCGTTGCGGTGACCTCGTAGGAATCCAGCGAGATGGCACCGCCGTGATTGTCGAGGAACGCCGTGTCGGCGGCATCGCGACCGGTGGCGATCCGTACCAGCGACTGGCGCGGGGAGAGCCGGGTGGCATCGACCACCACCCACTCGCCGTCGATGATCGCCTCGGCCACCGCGTGGAAATCCATCGGATCGCATCCGGGGGCGTACACGGCGACCAGCCGCGCCGGGATGTTGAGTGCGCGCAGCAATGCCACCACCAGGTGGGCGTAGTCGCGGCAGACGCCGGCGCCGGCGAGCAACGTGTCGACAGCGCCGTCGATCGGGTCGCTGGCGCCGGGGATGTAACTGAGGCGCTCCTCCACGAAGGAGGTGACCTGATTGAGCAGTTCGGCGTCGGGCAACGACATGTCGAACTGTCCACCGGCGAAGCCGAAGAACTTGTCACACTCGGCATATCGGCTGGGCCGCAAGTACATCGAGCGATCGGTGGACTCCACCACGTCGGGGTCCGCGGGTGCGGTGACCGCGGCGGTGTATTCGACGGACACCACTCCGGATTCCACATTGAGGCGATGGATGCGGCCGCCGTGCAGATCGATGATCTCCTCCGGCGTCACCTCCACACCGTCGACGGCAACGGTCAGCTTCTCGTCGAGTTCCAGGCCGGGCATGCGGGCCACGGCGATCTGCATCTCGAGTTCGGTGGGTTCGGTGACGGAAATACTCATCGTCGCGGACATGTCACGGGGAGTGGTCAACGGTGGGGTGGCCATGGGTTTACTGTAGGCGGTAATCGCTCGGCGCTCTCACCTGAGGTCCCGGCCACGCCGTCGGCTCGTCCCTCGCCGGCGTCACCCGGTCAGCGCAGCCACCGGATCGGCGTAGATCACGCTGAGCGCCACCACGATTGCCGCGCCCTCGGGCACCGTCACACCGAACAACGAGGGCGCCAGTTCCAGCGGCCACGGTGCGGCGGACGCCGCGTCGAAGGCCGCCTGTACCGGTGCCAGTCCGTGCGGGTGGGCGGCGAAGGCGTCTCCGGCGACGGTGATCGCGTCCGGGTTGAGGGCGTCGCGGAACAGCGCCACCACCTCGCCGAGGATGCGGGCCCGCTCGTCGACGATGATCGATGCGTCGGGCGAGAGGCCAAGGCGTGCCGCGGCGCGCTGGGTGGCCGCCGAGCCGATCACGTCGCGAAGGCGTGCGGTGCCGGGGCACAGCACCGGCGCGTCCACTCGGACGTGGTCGATGGTGCCGGCGCCTCGCGCCGGGATGTGCACCCGGCCGTTCAAAGTCACCGCCATGCCGGTGGTCTCCCGGGCGTAGAAGAACAGCCCCGACCCCACGTCCTGCCGGGATTGGCCGAGAAGCAGTTCGGCCGCGGCCATCGCCTCGACGTGTTCGCTCACCGACACCGCGACGCCGAGTGTGTCGGCGAGGATCTCGCCGAGTGGGGTGCGCCGCCAGCCGAGAATCGGGTGGGTCACCTCGCCGGTCACCGCGTCGACCGATCCGCCGATCGCCGCCCCGCCCCACAGCAGTCGCCGCCCGGAGAACCGGTCGGCCAGTGCACGCAGTTCCGCACACAACACCGGTGCCACCTCGGCCCCCGGACCCGGCGGGGTCCGGATGGCATGGCTGTAGAGGGGACGGCCACCGATGTCGGCGATGGTCAGCAGTGTGCGTCGGGCACCGATGTGCATACCGGCCACGCACAGCGAATCCCGGTCGAGGGTCACCGGACTCTTCGGCCGCCCGATCACCCCGGGACTCACCAGGTCCCGTCGCTCCACGACGAGGTCCATCGACGTCAGCATGGTGACCTGCCGGTTGATGGTGGCCGCCGACAGCGAGGTGACCTCGGTGAGCCGGTCGCGGGTGATCGGCGCACCCGCGCGCACGGCGTGCAGCACCACGGCGGCAGGTGTCGACCCCAACTGAAGCGTCGGCGGGATCACTCCGCACGGCATGGGAGTGAATCTAGCAGGTCGGCGGGGAGGCGGATCTCGATCGCGCGGACGGTCGGGGGCGTCTGGCCCGCACTATGCTGATCGCCATGACCAGCGACACTTCCACCGATCCGAATCCGCCCACCGCCGATGGTCGCCGGACCGCGGTGGTCACCGGTGCCAGTTCGGGCATCGGCGCGGCCATCGCGCGCACCCTGGCGGCGCAGGGATACCACGTGGTGCTCGGCGCCCGGCGCGTCGACCGCGTGCAGCAGCTTGCGGCCGAGATCGGTGGCACCGGAAGGCAACTCGACATCACCGACGAGGCGTCGGTGGCCGCCTTCGTCGAGGGACTCGACGTGGTGCACGTGCTGGTGAACAACGCCGGTGGCGCGAAGGGACTCGATCCGGTGGCCAACGCCGACTTCGACGACTGGCGCTGGATGTGGGAAACCAACGTGCTGGGCACGTTACGGGTGACCAAGGCGCTGCTCGGCGCGCTCGAGGCCTCCGGCGACGGGTTGATCATCACCATCACCTCCACCGCCGCGCTGGAGGTCTACGACGGCGGCGCCGGCTACACCGCGGCCAAACACGCCGAGGGCGTGCTGCACCGGACACTGCGTTTCGAGTTGCTGGGCACACCGATCCGGCTCACCGAGATCTGCCCCGGCATGGTGGAGACCGACTTCTCACTGGTGCGGTTCGACGGCGATCAGGCCAAGGCCGACGCGGTGTACGCCGGGGTGACCCCGCTGGTCGCCGACGACATCGCCGAGGTGGTGGGGTTCGTGGCGTCGCGGCCACCGCACGTCGATCTCGATCAGATCGTCATCCGCCCGCGCGATCAGGCGTCGTCGCGCCGCAACATCCGCACGGGCTAGTTGGGGGCGCTCACCGACGTCGGGGCGCCCTTCGGCGTGGCCGGGGCCTGCTGCGTGCGCGGTTCACCCTTGATCGCCGACATGCCCTTCCAGGTGGGCCAGTCGAAGGTCCAGTCGAAGATGTCGCCGTCGGCCTCCGACAGTGCGATGCGGGTGCCGGTGACCTCCACCGGGTCGCCGTAGATCGCGGTGCCGAAGTACTGTTGCGCATTCTCCAGCGACAGGTTGATACAGCCATTGGTGACGTTCGAAGAACCTTGCACACCAACGGTTTCCGGGTTGGCGTGAATGAACTCGCCGTTGTTGGAGATGCGCACGGCGAAGCGTTCGTGGACGTTGAAGTAGCCCGCCGCCGGATTGCTCATGTAGAAGTCTTCGTGCTTCTCGCTGACCACGTGGATGCCCGACCGCGTCACGTTGCGGTCGACGTCGCCCTGCCCGTAACTGCATGGCAGCGTCATCAGCGTGCCGCCGTCACGGGTCACCACGATCTGATGGCTCGACGCCTCGGCCTTGACGATCTGGGCGCGTCCGATGACGTAGTCGCTGGTGACGTCCGCGGCGCCGTACGCCCCGTTGCCGTGGTCGAGTCCGTAGAGCTTCGCGGTCATGTGCACCTTGGTGCCCGGCGCGAAGTACTCCTTGGGCCGCCAGTGCACCCGCGAGCCGTTGTCCTCGCCGAGCCAGGCCCAACTGCCCTCGGTGGGCGGGGTGGTGGTGAGGGTGAGCGCCCGCTCGACCGCCTCCTTGTTGTCGACGGTGCCGTCGAACTTGAGGATCAGCGGGGCGGCGATCCCCACCTCCTGGCCGTCGGCGATGTTGACCACGACGTTGAGTTGCTGCTGCGGATCGAGGGTGGTGAATTTGCCTTCCACCGGCACCGACAGGCGGTCGTAACCGGTGGCGCTGCCCTGCCACGAGTAGGTGGTGCCGTACCCCAGCGGCTCGGTGACGGTGAACGTCTTGCGGTCCTCCGACATCGTGCCCGCGACGGCGTGGCCCCGGGGATTGAGGAGTTTGACGTCGGGGTTGAGCACACCGTTGTCCGCGGTGACCGACACCTTCGCGATGGGATTGGGCGCGGACTGATCGGTCAGCGACGGCGTGTAGGTGACGCCGACCGTCGGCTTCTTGGGTGCCTGCGCGGTGGTGCTGTCACCGGAACGTCCGCATGCGGCCACGACGAGGCCCGCCGTGGCGAGGCCCGCGGCGGCGAGAACCGTACGGCGATTGGGCGTTACGTTCGTGGACATCCCATACAGGATACCGACCGGAACTGAACAACCGCCGTGACCGGGCTTTACGAGTTCTCAGGTTCCGCGCCCACCGCGGAGTGGATGCGCCACTGACGTGAGGCGCCTGGCCTACTTCTGCCGGGTAAACGCTCGGCTGGTCGAAGAACGCTGAGCGTGCAAACTGCGCATTCTCCGACAGCCACAGCGTTCGTCGTGTCCGATCGCCAACACCGGGTGGACGCCGACACCGGCAGGAGAACTCGTTCCACGTCGCGTCGATCAGGAAGGAGCCGGGAAACCGTCGAGCACCGCACGGGTCCCCGACAGCCCGAGCCGCGTGGCGCCGGCGTCGATGAGTTCGGCGGCGAACTGCGCGGTGCGGATACCGCCGCTGGCCTTGACGCCCGCGCGATCGCCCACCGCCTCACGCATCAGCCGCACCGCCTTCACCGACGCTCCGCCCGCGGGGTGAAATCCGGTGGAGGTCTTGACGAATGCCGCACCGGCGGTCACCGCGCGACGGCACACCTCGGTGAGGGTGTCGGGTCCTGCGACGTCGAGCAGCAGCGCCGATTCGACGATCACCTTGAGGATCGCGGCGTCGCCGATCGCCTCGTGCACGGTCAGGATGTCGGCGAACACCTCGTCGAACCTGCCGTCGAGGGCCGCCCCGATGTCGATCACCATGTCGATCTCGTCGGCCCCGCTGTCGGCTGCCAGCCGTGCCTCGGCGGCCTTGACCAACGAGTGGTGCTTGCCCGACGGGAACCCGGCGACCACGCAGGTGCGCTGTGCGCCGGTGCCGATGGGCAGCATCGACGGTGAGAGGCAGACCGCGTAGACACCGAGTTCGGCGGCCTCGGCGACCGTGGCCTCGGCGTCCGCGCGGGTGGCCTCGGGTTTGAGGAGTGTGTGGTCCACGAGGGCGGCGACGTCGGCGCGCGTCAGGTCGGTGCGAGTCACACCGATGAGCTTGGCACACTGATCAGGTGACCACCGCAGACACCTCCGACCGCCGCTACGTCCTGACGCTGGGCTGCCCCGACCGCACCGGCATCGTCGCCCGGATCTCCACGTTTCTCGCCGGGATCGGCGGCTGGATCACCGAGGCCGCCTACTTCTCCGATGTCGACTCGGGCTGGTTCTTCACGCGTCAGGCAGTGCGCGCCGACTCGGTGTCGATCGGGCTCGACGAGATGCGGTTACGGTTCAGCGAGGCGATCGCCGACTTCGGGCCGGAGACGGTGTGGAAACTCACCGACACCGGCGTGCAGAAGTCGGTGGTGCTGCTGGTCAGCAAGGAAGGCCATTGCCTCACCGACCTGCTCGGACGCGCCAATCGCGGCGAACTGCCCGCCCGAATCGACGCCGTGGTGAGCAACCACCGCGACCTCGAACGTCTCACCGAGCGCTTCGAGGTTCCGTTCCATCACGTCCCGTTCGGGGCGGATCGACCGAAGCAGGACGCCTTCGCCGAGGTCGGCGGCATCGTCGAGGGCTATCACCCCGACGCGGTGGTCCTGGCCCGCTTCATGCAGATCCTGCCGCCCGAACTGTGCGACGCGTGGGCGGGCCGGGCGATCAACATCCACCACAGCTTCTTGCCCAGCTTCGTCGGCGCACGGCCGTATCACCAGGCTTTTGCCCGCGGGGTGAAGCTGATCGGGGCCACGTGCCATTACGTGACGGCCGATCTCGACGCCGGACCGATCATCGAGCAGGACGTGATCCGCGTGGATCACGGGGACTCGATCGCCGACATGGTCCGGCAGGGCAGCGACATCGAAACCCTCGTCCTTGCCCGAGGATTGCGCTGGCACCTCGAAGACCGCGTTCTGGTGTACGGACGCAAGACCGTCGTGTTCACCTGAGCTCCTCCCGCCGGTTGAGCCGTCGCCCGCTAGTGTCGCGTGTCGTTAATTAGTTTATGGTTCGTGGTTTGAGAGAATTGGCTATGGCGAATTCTGCGGCCCCGGCTCTTGGCCTGCGTGAT